>JAWSVD010000199.1:0-1940 GCA_033852095.1 Granulosicoccaceae bacterium
GGGGCCAGTTCGCACGCCGTCATCGGCGATCAATCTACCGGGTTAAAGTCCCGTCTGGGGAATTGCTCATTCACCCCAGTAGTACTGCGGAGCAATACGCGAGCAATCGTGTGTTGTAAGTTCCGCGAAGGCAAAGTTGCAGGCCGCAACGAAAGTGAATCTGTTTAGCCTCGTTAACCAATTGAGGACGCTGACCCTCTGATCTGAAGGGGAAAGCGGACACTGCCGAACGAACAATGAGTGGAGCCGGTAGGTCCTCCGGGGTTGTAGGAGTGGCATGTAGCGGAAGATTGATCGTGCAGGACGGGAGATCCAACACGGTGGTGTTTGCAGCACCAACGGTTTGATATAAGTCTTCACCGACGAAATTCATACGGGCTGTGTTGGAAGTCTGAGGGGCTCATAGTACCGATTGAGGATGAGCGACAACATAACGACATCCGAGGGAAGGGGCCTTACTTTGTTCACGCTTACCGAAGAGCAAAAGGCGGAGGTGATTGCACAGTGCTAGAAACACCGAAAGCCTCGAAAGAGACCGTCAGGGCGCTCCAGAGGAAGCTCTACCAAAAAGCCAAGCACCAACCCACATTCCGATTCTACAGTCTCTATGACAAGGTCTACCGAGGCGACGTTCTGCAACGCGCCTACGCCCTTGTTCGACAAAAAAGAGGAAGCCCCGGCATTGACGGGGAGAGCTTTGAGTCAATAGAGTCCGGGGTCGGGATGGTGGCTTATTTACAGGAGATCAGGAAAACACTCGAAGACAGAACCTATCGGGCTATGCCAGTTAAACGGGTAGAAATACCCAAACTGAACGGGGAAACCCGTCCGCTGGGCATCCCTTGCATTAAAGACCGAATTGTTCAGATGGCGGTTAAAATCGTCATTGAACCCGTCTTTGAAGCAGACTTCAGCCCTCACTCCTACGGTTTTCGCCCCAGACGATCTGCGCATCAAGCGATGGATGATATCAAAAGCGGCCTTTTGAAGGGCCATGTTCATGTCATTGATGCTGATTTGTCGAAATACTTCGATATGATCCCGCACGACAAACTACTTAAAACAGTGGCCGAGCGCATTGCTGATAAGCAAGTGCTCAGCCTGCTGAAGCAGTGGCTCAAGGTGCGGGTGATCAAAGTAGACGCTGGCAAGAGAGTCGATGTAGGTGGTGGAAAGAAAGCTCGAATAGGGACGCCCCAAGGGGGTGTAATCTCTCCTTTGCTGGCCAACATTTATCTCAACATTCTTGACCGAATTTGGGACAGAAATGGCTTGGAAAAAAGGTACAAAGCACGGCTCGTCCGCTACGCGGACGATATGGTGATTTTATGTACTGGAGATACCGCCATAGCTTATGCCGTTCTGCAAAGTATCCTCGCTAGGCTTGGACTCAAGCTCAACGAAGAGAAAACACAGATCAGGGATTCACGTCAGGAGCGTTTTAATTTTCTGGGCTTTAGCGTGGGTGTTGTCAAAGCAAAACAGAGCGGAAAGTTCTTCCCCTTGGTTGAGCCATCTGACAAGTCCATGAACGCTATCAAGCAGAAGATCAAGCACTACACCCGACGCAGTATGAACCCTGTGCCGATAGAGGTTATCGTCGACAAACTCAACAAAATGGCTAGAGGCTGGAGTAATTATTTCCACTATGGCCATGGGCACCGGAAAATGAAAAAAGTCCGGTACTCGTTGGAAGAGAGTTTGCGGTTACACCTTCGGTACCGGCATAAGCTGAACAATCGAGGGGCATCTTACAGTCGTTTTCCTAGGCGCTATATCTATGAACATCTTGGTTTATATAGCGTGCCTATAACTCCAGCCTGGAAAGGTGCGCATGCTTGAGGAGAAGGGCATCGGAAAGCCGTATGCGGGAGAACCGCGTGTCCGGTTTGATGAGGGGGGATAGGCTAGCTATATGACTAGCCTGTCCTCTACTCTAA
>JAWSVD010000200.1:0-1902 GCA_033852095.1 Granulosicoccaceae bacterium
CGGGTTAAAGTCCCGTCTGGGGCATTGCTCATTCACCCCAGTAGTACTGCGGAGCAATACGCGAGCAATCGTGTGTTGTAAGTTCCGCGAAGGCAAAGTTGCAGGCCGCAACGAAAGTGAATCTGTTTAGCCTCGTTAACCTATCGAGGATGCTGACCCTCTGACTTGATGGGGAAAGCTGATATTACCGGCACTGTACAATGAGCTGTACCGGTAGATCCTCCGGGGTTATAGGAGTGGCATGTAGCGGAAGATTGATCGTGCAGGACGGGAGATCCAATACGGTGGTGTTTGCAGCACCAACGGTTTGATATAAGTCTTCATCGACGAAATTCATACGGGCTGTGTTGGAAGTCTGAGAGGCTCATAGTACCGATTGAGGATGGGCGACAACATAACGACATCCGAGGGAAGGGGCCTTACTTTGTTCACGCTTACCGAAGAGCAAAAGGCGGAGGTGATTGCACAGTGCTAGAAACACCGAAATCCTCGAAAGAGACCGTCAGGGCGCTCCAGAGGAAGCTCTACCAAAAAGCCAAGCACCAACCCACATTCCGATTCTACAGTCTCTATGACAAGGTCTACCGAGGCGACGTTCTGCAACGCGCCTACGCCCTTGTTCGACAAAACAGAGGAAGCCCCGGCATTGACGGGGAGAGCTTTGAGTCAATAGAGTCTGGGGTCGGGATGACGGCTTATTTACAGGAGATCAGGAAAACACTCGAAGACAGAACCTACCGGGCTATGCCAGTTAAACGGGTAGAAATACCCAAACTGAACGGGGAAACCCGTCCATTGGGCATCCCTTGCATTAAAGACCGAATTGTTCAAATGGCGGTTAAAATCGTCATTGAACCTGTCTTTGAAGCAGACTTCAGCCCTCACTCCTACGGCTTTCGCCCCAGACGATCTGCGCATCAAGCGATGGACGACATAAAAAGCGGCCTGTTGAAGGGCCATGTCCATGTAATTGACGCCGATTTGTCGAAATACTTCGATATGATCCCGCACGACAAACTACTTAAAACAGTGGCCGAGCGCATTGCTGATAAGCAAGTTCTCAGCCTTCTGAAGCAGTGGCTCAAGGTGCGGGTGATCAAAGTGGACGCTGGCAAGAGAGTCGATGTGGGTGGTGGAAAGAAAGCTCGAATAGGGACGCCCCAAGGGGGTGTTATCTCTCCTTTGCTGGCCAACATTTATCTCAACATTCTTGACCGAATTTGGGACAGAAATGGCTTGGCAAAAAGGTACAAAGCACGGCTCGTTCGCTACGCGGACGACATGGTGATTTTATGTACTGGAGATACCGCCAAAGCTTATGCAGTGCTGCAAAGCATCCTCGCTAAGCTTGGACTCAAGCTCAACGAAGAGAAAACGCAGATCAGGGATTCACGTCAGGAGCGTTTTGATTTTCTGGGCTTTAGCGTGGGTGTTGTCAAAGCAAAACAGAGCGGAAAGTTCTTCCCCTTGGTTGAGCCATCTGACAAGTCCATGAACGCTATCAAGCAGAAGATAAAGCACTATACCCGACGCAGTATGAATCCCGTGCCGATAGAGGTTATCGTCGACAAGCTCAATAAAATGGCCAGAGGCTGGAGTAATTATTTCCACTATGGCCATGGGCACCGGAAAATGAAAAAAGTCCGGTACTCGTTGGAAGAGAGTTTGCGATTACACCTTCGGTACCGGCATAAGCTGAACAATCGAGGGGCATCTTACAATCGTTTTCCTAGGCGCTATATTTATGAACATCTTGGTTTATATAGCGTGCCTATAACTCCAGCCTGGAAAGGTGCGCATGCTTGAGGAGAAGAGCATCGGAAAGCCGTATGCGGGAGAACCGCGTGTCCGGTTTGATGAGGGGGGATAGGCTAGTTATGACTAGCCTGTCCTCTACTCTAA
>JAWSVD010000201.1:0-13399 GCA_033852095.1 Granulosicoccaceae bacterium
AATTGAACAGGTAGCTGCCGCGAGCGAGCTTAAGGGGGATGGCAGCTGCGGTACAGGGGTGGATGCACCTAAATATTTTTCGCTGAACTGGACCGACGCGGCGGCGGGACATAGTTCCAGTAATAGCTCACGACGGGCGGCACAACTGCTCAGCTGCCACGTGGAATGGCAAGCTCGCTACGTGGCCAGATTATTCCCCGAGTACGTGGCTTGGTTGGGGTGGGGGCGGACACAGCAAAGTGGTGACTACAGCCCTTTTATGCATGCAAATATCAGCACCGGCCCGACAGCAGTAAGCAGTGAGGGCGTGGCGAACACCTGTTCGAACGAGCGGGGCTTTATCTACACCAATTACACCTGCTATTACCCGAATTGGACAGAAGGCATGGTGGGCTTAGACCGCTACCCTCACGCGCAGTGGGCGATCAGTGAATTCTACGAATCCTATCAATCACGGGTCGGCGTGTTGAACGTGCACGTGTTATGGCGTGAGGACAACTGGAAGGCCGTGCTGCGTCATTACCTAGGTGAATCGGGCACGCGTGATATCCGGTCCCTGGCCCTGTACGGACTCGCGGCCGCGAAACCTATTCACACAGACAGTGACGGAAACTTGGTTGGTTGGTACACCCATGCACACCATTGGGCCTCTGATGACGACAAGGCGCGCGAGCGGGCAGCTTACAAGCAGTCAGATCAGGTGATGTGGCGAGTTGGCGTGTCACAGGGTTGGTAGCTCGCGACAGCATCGAATGGTCAGTATTACATCGACGTCGCACGGGCAGAAGCCTCGAAGTTATTTCAGGTGTTATAGTCAATGATCAGATGATGAGCGTTGGCTACTCTATGAAAAAACTGTCCTATGAACTAAAAAAAATACTGTTTTTCAGTGCGGCAACACTCCTGCTGTCTTTGGCGTACTACGGCTATATCAGCGTTAACTACAAGCCGGTCCCAGAGAACGAGACGTATTTCTCGGAGATAGGTGAAGCTATTGGTGAAGTGGCTCTGTGGCTGCTGGCCTTTATCTACGCTCGCACTGTGCTCAAATTGGTACTGGGAAAGGGAGCTTTGTCTAAGCGTATTCTGCCCGACTATTCCTCGCCCGTTAATGCCGGTTTGTTCCAGAAGCTTATTCGCTGGTTGGACAGGACGCATATTTATTTTGGCATAGCCGCAGTTGCCATAATATTATTGCATATTGTCATGGTGGGTTTGCCTATGCACATATTGTTTTTCCCGGCGGTTTTGTTTCTGGTTGTATGGCAGGGTGCTTTTGGGTTGTTCATCAGTTGGAAATATACGCCAAAAGAACTGCGCAAAATTTCATACCTTGTACACGCGCAGTTGTTCACAGGAATAATGATGGGGGTGTTTGCCTTTCTCGGACATGTCTATGTTGATGCTTAGCTCTGGTCCAAATTCACGCTGATTTCTGCCTTTTTTTGGGCTGTGCCGAGCGTCGATACGTTGGCTCTGTGGCTAAGGCGCTATTTTCGCTGTGACAACGGCGGATTTTTGATGATGTCAGTCCCTTTCTTGGAATCAGAGGTACTGCGTCCTGTTGTACGTTGCTTCCACAGGCAGGTTCTGATATCCACGGCTTTGATCGCCCAGCGCCCGCTGGGCTGCTAGAATGGCGTCTTTGATTGGCCGAAGAGACCCGTTGCCATGCCCCAGTTGACCGAAATCCGCCTGCAACAGAAAAGCCGCCAGCTTGTGCTGGCTTTTGACGACGGTTTCAGCTGTTGGCTGAGCTGTGAGTACTTGCGCGTCTACTCCGCCTCGGCGGAGGTTCGCGGCCACGGACCCGGCCAAGAGGTGCTGCAGATCGGGAAAGAGGGCGTCAACATCACCGCTATTGAGCCGGTCGGCAACTACGGCGTGAAACTGGTGTTTGACGACGGCCATGACACCGGTATCTACCGCTGGGATTACCTGCATGAGTTGGGGGTGAACGAGGCGAGTAACTGGGCTGACTATCTCAACCGTTTGGCGGAAGCCGGGCACCAGCGGGTGGAGAACTGATCATGGCTGATCAACACGAGACAACGCATTTCGGCTACCGCGAAGTGGGCGTCGAAGAGAAGGCGGGCATGGTTGCCGATGTGTTCCACTCTGTGGCAGCCAAATACGATGTCATGAACGACGTGATGTCCTTTGGCGTGCACCGTGTTTGGAAGGCCTTCACCTTGCAGCACAGCGGTGTGCGCACCGGCCACAAGGTGCTGGACCTGGCAGGTGGTACCGGCGATTTGGCCGCCAAGTTCGCGGCCAAGGTGGGGCCGCGCGGTCAGGTGGTGTTGGCCGACATCAATGACTCCATGTTGCGTGTGGGCCGAGACAAGCTGATCGACGCGGGCATCATCGGCAATTTGCAGTACGCACAAGTGAATGCCGAGGCGTTGCCCTTCGCGGAAAACACCTTCGATTGCATCACCATTGCCTTTGGTTTGCGCAACGTCACGGACAAGTCCAAAGCGCTGGCCAGCATGTACCGCGTGCTCAAACCGGGCGGGCGCTTGTTGGTCTTGGAGTTCTCGAAACCCACGGTGATGGGTTTTGCGAAATTGTACGATCACTATTCTTTTAAGATCTTGCCGGAGATGGGCAAGTTCATCGCCGGTGACGCTGACAGTTACCGCTATTTGGCCGAGTCTATCCGCAAGCACCCGGATCAAGAGACGCTGGCGTCGATGATGCGCGAGGTTGAATTCGAGCGGGTGGAATACCACAACCTCACAGCTGGTGTGGTCGCACTGCACAAGGGCTTTAAAATCTGATGCAGTTGCCTTTTCCGCTCACCCTCGCGCTGAACGCCTTGTTCAAACAAGTTATACGCAGCAAACCCGAGGCAGCTGAGGTCTTGCGCGCCGGCCCCGGCGGCTTGATCGCCATAGAACTGCAGAATCCCGCCGTGTCCATTCGTCTCTTGTTGCAAGCGGACGGCGTTGAGCTGCTCAGCGTGTACAGCGATGCGCCGGACTTGTGTTTGAGCGGAGACGTCGCCGCGTTGATGGCGCTCGCTGATAGAGGTCATGACCCGCTGTTGGATGGACGAGTCTCCGCCGAGGGTGATCTAGCACTGGCGGAAGTGCTGCAGCGCCTGATGGTGGCGCTCAAGAGCGACTGGGAGGAGCAGCTCGCTCCCTTCTTAGGCGACACAGTGGCGCACAAGCTCGGGGCTGTGAGCCGCGGCTTCAGCGCTTGGCTGGCCGAGTCACAGCAGCGTGGCGGTGAAGACGTCGGCGAATACCTGCAAGAAGAGGTGCGGGTATTGGTGACAGCTGCGGAGTGGCAGGACTTGGAGGCCGACACAGATGCGCTGCGTGAGCAATTAGACCGGCTGCAGGCACGCGTACGGCAGGTCGAACCATGAGCATTGTCGGTGAGACGATCCGTCTGATCTCCATTCAGCGGGTGTTGGCGCGCTACGGCTTGGACGACGTGTTATTCCGCGCGCCGGCGGCCTGGCCGCTGCGCTATGCCTTCAAGTTGGCGCCTGATCGCTTGTTTAACCGTGAGACGCGATCACTGCCGCGCGCAGTGCGTGTTCACCGAGCACTCGAGGACCTCGGCCCGATCTTCGTCAAGCTGGGTCAGACCATGTCCACCCGACGCGATCTGCTGCCCGATGACATCGCCGACGAGCTCGCCAAATTACAAGACCAGGTCACGCCCTTTGACAGTGTGCAGGCGAAGGCGCTGATAGAAGAGTCGCTGGGCGAGACCGTGCTGGAGGCTTTTGCCAGCTTTGACAGTGAGCCGCTGGCGTCCGCGTCCATCGCACAGGTGCACGCCGCGACACTGAAGAACGGCCGCGAAGTGATCGTCAAAGTGCTGCGCCCTGACATGGAAAAAATCATCCGCCGTGATATTGGGCTGATGTATCACGTCGCGCGATTGGCCGAGAAATACTGGCCCGACGGGCGCAGGTTGCGACCTGTGGAAGTGGTGGCCGAGTTCGAGAAGACCATCTTTGATGAGCTCGATCTGGTGCGAGAGGCAGCTAATGCCGCGCAGTTGCGGCGCAATTTCCTCGATTCCGAATTGCTCTACGTGCCCGAGGTCTTTTGGGACTACACCCGCACCAACGTCTTGGTGATGGAGCGCATTTACGGGGTGCAAGTGTCGGATGTCGCCGCGCTGAAGGCGGCGAAAGTGAACATGCACACCCTCGCTGAGCGGGGCGTGGAGGTGTTTTTCACCCAGGTGTTCAGGGACAATTTCTTCCACGCCGACATGCACCCGGGCAATATCTTCATTGATGTCCGTGACCCGGAAAACCCCAAGTACATCGCGGTGGATTTCGGTATCGTCGGCAGCCTCACTGACGGCGATCGACGCTATTTGGCCGAGAATCTGGTGGCTTTTTTCCACCGAGACTACGCCAAGGTAGCGCGTCTGCACGTGGAGACGGGCTGGGTGCCTGCGGACACGCGTGTGGAGGATTTTGAAGCGGCCATCCGTACGGTCTGTGAGCCCATATTTGAAAAGCCCCTGGCTGAGATTTCTTTTGGCCTGGTATTGATCCGGCTGTTTCAAACAGCGCGGCGTTTTGATATGCAAGTGCAGCCCCAATTGGTGCTGCTGGAAAAAACCATGCTGCACATTGAGGGATTGGGCCGCGTGCTCTACCCGGAGCTCGATTTGTGGAAGACGGCTAAACCGCAGATAGAGCGCTGGTTGTCGGAGCAGGTGGGCCACCGGGCCATGGCGAAGCGGCTGCGCGCAGAAGCGCCTGGCTGGAGCGAAGTGTTGCCCGAGTTGCCAAGGCTAGTGCACAGCGTGCTGAAACAACAGCAGGGCCTGGGCAAGCTGCAGAGTGATCAAATGCACCGCATGCTGGAGAGCTCGGGGAAAAGCAGCGGCAATCGCAGCGCGCTGTTGGCCGCCGGTGCTGGGGTGGCGGTGCTGTCCGCGGTGTTGTTGGCGGGCTTTGCTCATGTGGCAGGGGAACAGCCACCTCAACTCAGCCTGGGGCTGGGTGCAGCGGGTACAGCGCTGTGGTTGTTGCTGGTGTTGAGGGCTCGCTAGCGCGAGCTGTGCCCGCGCGTCGCCGCAGTGTGTTTTGCTGAGGAGCTGAGGGCCGAAAAACGTGAACTGGATCACACCCTGTGGGTCGAGGGCTTGAGTATTGCCCGTGTTGCTTGGAAGCTGGGCTGTCTCGTCCACTGTATCTGCCAATCATGTTGCCTGCCCTCAGCGCGCCCAGCGTTTTACTCAAAAACACCCGCACGCTCGCCCTGCCCGGTGTGGCGAGGGTGGACGCAGATCCAGAAGCATTGACGGGGGAGTGGCAGCAGGCAGAGCGGCACAGGGCCGAAGCTGAGCACAACACCTTTGAAGGTGAGCTGATCAATGACAGAGATGCAGTGGCCGAATATCTCAGCGCAGCGGGAGTTGAGCTCGAAGCCGCCAAAGGGCTCTTGATCAGCGTATATGCTTAGCTTGGGCAAGATCTAGAAACCCTACTGCGGATGGCTATTTTTTGGCCGTATTTCCGGGTCGATTTGATTGAAAAGCCGGCTTTTCGCTTCAATAGCTATAAAAATCCACGGCTACGCGCCCCGCTCAAAACACTCTCTTCCTCGTGACGGATCCAGTCCTCACCCAATCTCCTAGCTCACATCGTGAGTAGTGGGAACAAACCACTGGCAAGGCGTTCCTGGGGCACATCCCTGTGCCCCGAGGGGGCTGAATAAATCCGGTCTTCTACAAGAGCTCGCCGTCGGAACAGAGTGAAAATATGCGTTGCCGTATCAAGTCGGTGTGTTGCCGCAGCGTGTAGAGCTCACTGTGGAATGACAGCGGCACGTCCACTTGCCGAATCTCGGCTTCGATCTCCTCCAGTGCTAATAAGCAATCCGCGCGCGAAAAAGCCGACTGTTCGTCGTGGGCCGCTGTGTCGATCATCTTCACCTCGTCGTACCACTGGTAGACGCGCCGGCGCATGCGCCAGCGGTAGGTGGGTGGCAGCAGGCGGCTGAGCGGCAGCACCAAGGCGATCAACGGCAACAGCATCACCTTGAGTCTGTCGACCAATGTAGCGGCCCAGAACGGCAGGTAGCGCTGCAGCAGCGGTGGCCCGTTTTCGATGTAGCGGGCGGCCTCGTCGTATTGGGGGAAGTCCAGCCAGCGGCTGCTGGGAAACACATTCGGGGGGTTGAACGCCGTTCCCGACTGGTGTTGTTCAGTGGCGACTTGCATCACCATCGACACCAGCGCGGGGTGCAGTGATTCCCGCGCCACCAGTGTGGCGGCCGGTGCGACCAGAGACACATCTTGCTGTGGGATGTTTTGCTCGAAAGAGACGGTGCCCTCGTACAATTTAATGGGTGAGAGAAAAGGGTAGCGCCTGGCGTAGGCTTGGGCGCGGCGCAAGCTCAGCGGCCGGAGTTGCTCTTCGGCTAATAACTTCGTGATGGAGGGGGAATCCATTGCGCCAACAGCGAACAGGGCATCAACATCTCCCGCAAGCAGTGCGCTGATCGCCTCGCTGCCACTGAGCGCTATGGCGCTGTATTTCCCGGCCAGATCATTGGCTTCCAGCAATTTCTGTGTGATCGCGCGTGTGCCTGAGCCCTCAGCCCCGACGGCGATGCGTTTGCCTTCAAGTTGATGGATCAGCTGCAGCGATTGATCGCGGGGTAAGAACAGCCACAACGGTTCATAGAAGACGCTGGCCAGCCCCAGCAATGCGCCCGTGCCGTCGGGTGCCGCGGTGCCGCCCTGTATAAAGGCGAGGTCCACATCGGCGGACGGGTCCCGCAACGTTTCGAGGTTTTCAACGGAGCCAGCGGAAGTTCTCACTTCCAGTTCTATGCCCTGCTCAGCCAGCTTTTCTGCATAAGCCTGCGCCGCGTGGTAATAAGCGCCATCTTCTCGACCCGTGATGATGGTGAGCTTTTTCGGCGGTGCAGGCTCTACGAATTGGTAAGCGAAATAGAAAGCCCCAAAAACTGCAAATAGCGCAAATAGAATATAAGGCAGCTGGGAGCGCCAATTACGATTGCGTGCAATGGATCGGCGTATTTGTTCGAGCATGGAAATAGTTCATGGTGGTGGATCTAGGAGTATTGCAGGCAAAGAGGCGACACGCCACGTTGCAATTAAGTTGCAACAAGTGCAATTATATAGATCTAGGCGACCAACAGTGCCTGTCACTAGGCTATTGCCCCAGAAGGGAAATGTGTGGAATCGCCAGTAATTCAACAAAAGCGGGAGGGTTCACTCGGCATTTTGTTCGCGGTGGTTGCCGTCTGTGCTCTCTACACGGCTCTAACGCTGGTGGGGTCTTGGGACTTTCTGCTGGACAGGCCGGGTGTGCTGCGTCTGTCGGTGGCTGCACCTGAGTCACAAAAACTTGCAGTCAACTGTTCGAAGCAAGAGGCTTTGTTCCCCGATCTCCAGTTAGCTGGTTCAGTTGATTCTACCCAATGCCGATCCCGCTTCTCCTTTGAACTGCCTGCTGTGCCAGCGCGGGCGCTGAGTGTCTATTTGCCCCGCGCGGGGAAAAGTGCGCGTTTGTCTTTGAACGGGGTGGCTTTGCATCACAGCGGCGGTGAAGAGCAGCGTCTGTTCTCGGATTGGAGTTCGCCTGAGGTTTACCCTGTTCCCGCGCGTGCTTTTCGCAGGGGAGAAAACCTGCTGTTGGCTGATGTCCCCGTCGTCGCGGGACGAAGCGGTTATGTTCCCACCGTTTACATCGGGGAAGAGTCACTGTTCAAAACGCACCTTGAGATTTCCTATGCCTCGAATCGCGGCTTGGCCAATGTGCTCGCTGGGGTGGGGGTTCTGGCTGTGTTCAGTTTCGGTGTATTGTCCGCTGCAGTCGGCAGTTTGTTCTACGCCATGTGTGCGGGAGTGTCCCTGTCTTTGCTGGCTTCGGTTGTGCCGCATGTGGTGGATCTAGGGCCCGCCTCCATGCCTAGTCTGCTGTGGCTGAGTGTGCTGTCTTTTTTGTCACTGATGGCTTTCATGTTGGGCCTGCTGTCTCAAACATTTGCCACTGATCGCGCTCAATTTCGTTTTATGGGGGCGCTGATCGGATTGGCAGCGGTGGGTGTTGTGTCTGTGCAATGGTTGCTGCCTGGTTTTCGATATCATCAAGAAGTGATGGCTGTTTCCAGTGCCCTAGTGGTCGTGATCGGTCTCTGGTGCGCCCTCTTGTTATGGCGACAATTTCGTCTGGCGGGAAGAAGATCAACGTTGTTGGTATTTGTTTCCGTGTCATCGATGTTAATGCTGGGCGGGCGAGACCTACTGGTGTTGTGGGGTCTGCTCTCGGTACACCATGGTTTTTTTGTTTTGCACGCGGTGGCCGTGTTCTCACTCTTTTTGATTGTGCTTATTTTTCTAAGGATACGACAAGGCCGCCGCGAGCAAGAACAATATGTTAAAGCTCTGGATGCTGCGTTACAGCAAAGCAAGCTGAATATTAATCGATCGTCTAGGATAGCGACCCAGCAATCCTTGGACGCGCTGATTGGCAGAATTGCTACGACCTACAGCCACGAATTCCGCAACCCTTTAGCGGCGCTGCTGGCGACGAGTTATTCCTTGCAAGGCATGGAGTGGGGCGAAGATGCGCGTGCTTCGCTGAAGAGAATTGATCGCAGTGTGAACAGCATCAGCGAGGTCTTAACCCAGCAGTACGATTATTATCGGGAGTCGCGATTGCCGCGTCAGGAAAGCAATGAAGGCGATTTGCCGAGCTGGTTGTTGTTTGTAGCTGACTACCAGAGCTGTAAAATAATCTGGCTCTGCGATCCAAAATCACTGTCCCCTCGTCAAAAAAATGCAGCCAGAGATTGGTTGGAGCCATTTTTGAGAGATTTCGGTGAGTCCCCCAGTATTTGCATGGTTCAGTTGCGCATGAACGTCACTGTGCTGCATCTCTACATGCATTTTGACGCGTGCGATTTTGTGGGTTATGAAGCCAGCAGTGCGGAATCAGTCCCCTATCATGTGAAACAAGAAGAGAAAGAGGCGAAACCTCTCGGGTTTCTCTATTGGTGCCATGAATTTTCATAGCCGTCTATCTGTTTCCGAAGTTTTCACCGGTGTGTTTCGCGGTGAAGTCTCAGCTGTAAGCGGCCGGGTCGTGTACGTGCACTTTGCCGTGATTTTCTTGTTGTCGATACTTGCATTGTTCTTTTATTGCAAGCTTGTCTTCTATCCATATTGGCAGCCTGCAGCAGAATCTGAGACCGAGCAAATAGTTGCGCTGAGCTGTGCTTGCTCGCAATACCGAGAAAATCACATGGCGCTGCCCTATCGCTACGATCCCTGGGAAATGGCCAGTAGACCCTTGGAAGCCGGTGCTTTTTTTCAGTATTCGGAACACGCAGTCGACAATCACGCGGTCTATATTCCTTTTCATCTCAACGCAATTGAAGTGTCGATCAATGGCGTGGTGCTGCTCAGCAGCAATCGCAGGTCTGAGAATATACTGGAGATGTGGCAGCAGTCGTCTTTGTATATAGTGCCGGCGGGTGTGCTCTTTAGCGCGGATAATCGCTTGAATATCCGGCTGGTGTCCGGTGACTCCGTATGGATGGATATATCCAAGGCATATATAGGGGCGTATTCTGAACTCAAGCAACTACACCGCCGTACAGTCTTTGTTTCACAGTGTGTTTTGTGGTTGATCATGCTGGGTGCGATCTGGGTTGTGGTCTCTATTGCAGCACTGCGCTGTGCGGGTGGCGGCCCTTTTTTACTGATGAAAATTCCCATTGCGTGCTTGCTGGTTGTGCACATCGGGCTGCAATTGCTGGACGCCGCGATTGTTTCGCCGCAATGGCATCTGGGCTTTTGGTTTTTCAATTTTACTTCCTTGATTGTGCTCAGTGCCTGTGTGAATTACCTGCGGTGGTTCGACTACAGATTCCCTGTTCTGCTCTTGTTCGCGGCAGAACTGATAGGGATATTGGAAGCGATTACTCTTAGCCAGGGTATCGGCGACTTGCGGGTGGTCTGTTGGTGGATCGCGCTTCTGCTTTTATTCAATCTGTTTTTGCTGATCCTATTTTTATTGCTCTCCAGCGCGGTGCAATTTGTCCGCGAAGGCCGCCGTGTCCCCAGTCCGTTTTTGATTCAAATGGCGGTCAGTCGCTTGTTCTCCCTGATGTGTTTGGGGTATTTCTTGCTCTCGATGCTGGGGCCTATCGAACCGCTACCCGCCGTGCTGCTCAATGCTTCTTGGCTGATGATGGTTTTCAATACTGTGTTGATGGCGGTGATGGCAGGTGCGGCACGGGCCCACCACTTAGATGATTGCCGTGAAAACATGCAGTACAAAATCGCACAGGAAGAGCTGCGCCTCTGGGGCTTGAACAGGCAGAACCAGGCGGTCATCCGCTGGGCTGTTGTGGGGCAATCGGGTCACTCCTTAGTCAACGAGATTTCTCCGCCGTTGGCGTCGATCAACGACGATTTGGCGGCGCTGCGGCGCGACCCTCAGTACCTCCCGCAGGCGCGGGCGGTGATTCGCTTGCAGCGCTGTGTGGAGAGGTGTTTAAAACACGTCGACGCGATAGTGGCGATGATCAAAGTCACACCGGTGAAGACCCGTGCTGTGCGTTTGGACGAACACCTGAGCGAATTCATCACGCGGCTGCAACGGCGTTGCAGTTTTCAGTGCCAACTGCAATACGACGTACGGGGTTGGGTGGAGATTGACACTGACTTGCTTGACGATGCGCTGGAGCGGCTGGTGGACAACTCGCTGCACGCCTGCGCGTCGGTGGGTCGGACTTTGGCGTTGAGTTTGGTGCTTGCGCGGGTGGGGGACGAGATAGAGCTAATGGTGCAGGACAACGGGGCGGGTATTGAGCTGGGCCGTGACGTATTCGAACCCTTTCAAACGACGCGTGCCTTCGGTTTGGGACTTGGTTTGAGTTTAGCGAGCAAGAATCTCAACGCCATGGGCGGTCGTTTGAGCTTGCGGAGCAGCGAGCAAGGGGCGTGTTTTTGCATTCACTTGCCTGTGGGCAGTGTGCTCTAACAACATGGCCCAAAACCCATCAGTGAGTTTCATGGCCTGCGCAGGGTGAATTCGATTCGATCCGTATAAGATTTGTCCGCTCTGGCGATTCGAAATACGAAGTTATTTCTGGCCCTGAATCTAAGAGCATGCTGTTTTGACTTGCTTACTTTTTAGCTTGGCAGCGGCATCTCTGAATAAATCAGAGACTCCCCGATGGCGTGGCGCTGGTACACTTCCAGCATGGACGTGACACATTTACTCGACTCTCTAAACGATGCTCAGCGCGAAGCGGTCTCTGCTTCCCCGGGCAATTTACTGGTGCAAGCAGGCGCTGGCAGCGGCAAGACGCGCGTGCTCATTCACCGCATTGCCTGGCTCAATCAAGTGGAGGGGGCCTCTCCCTACGCAATCTTGGCGGTGACCTTCACCAACAAGGCCGCCGCAGAGATGCGTGGTCGCCTGGAGACCATGCTCGATCAGCCCTTGGGCGCCATGTGGGTGGGCACTTTCCACGGTCTCGCGCACCGCATGTTGCGCCTGCACTGGCAGGAGGCAAAACTCCCGCAGAGCTTCCAGATCATCGATTCAGACGACCAGCTGCGCATGGTCAAACGCATCATCCGTGGTCTTCAGCTGGATGAGGCGCACTTCCCGCCACGTCAGGTGGTGGGCTACATCAACAACCACAAGGAAGAGGGCAGGCGCCCGGAGCATGTAGATGAGCCGCGGGATGACACCGCCACGCAAATGCTGCGCGTGTACTCCACTTACGAAGAGCAGTGCCGTCGCGCCGGTGTGGTGGATTTTGCTGAACTGCTGCTGCGCTCCTTGGAGCTGATTCGCGATAACGCCGGTATACAACAGCACTACCAGCGGCGCTTCGCCCATGTGTTGGTCGACGAGTTCCAGGATACCAACGCGATTCAGTACGCTTGGCTTCGCCTGATCGCAGGTCGCACGGCGGGGGTGTTTGCCGTTGGCGACGACGATCAATCCATCTACGGTTGGCGTGGCGCCAAGGTAGAGAACATGCTCAGCTTTCAGCAGGACATGCCGAACGTGCAATTGGTGCGATTGGAGCAGAACTACCGCTCGACGGGGAATATCCTCAATGCCGCGAACGCCCTGATCGCCAATAACGGCACGCGGCTGGGAAAGAACCTGTGGACTGACACCGGAGACGGTGAGCAGATCACTCTGTACAGTGCGTACAACGAGTACGACGAGGCGCGATTTTCAGTCGAGCAAGTACAAGCTTGGTTCGAAGCGGGCGGGCGCCGGGATGAGTGCGGTATTCTCTACCGCTCTAACGCGCAGTCGCGGGTGATAGAGGAGCAGCTTATTTCCGCCGGCATGCCCTATCGGATCTACGGCGGCATGCGCTTCTTCGAGCGGGCCGAAATAAAAGATGCACTCGCCTACTTACGTTTGTTGGTCAATCGCAACGATGATGTCTCCTTTGAGCGGGTGGTCAATCAGCCGACCCGCGGCATCGGTGATAAATCCGTCGCGCAGTTGCGAGAGTTGGCGCGGGGCCAGGGTTTGAGCTTATGGCAAGCCTGTCCGGGGCTCAGCGGCCGGCCTGCCGCTGTGATCCAGAAGTTTCGTGATTTGATAGAAACGCTGGACAAGGACACCGAAGACCTCCCGCTCGCCAAACGTATTGAAGCGGTCATCGAGCAGAGTGGGTTGAAGGCTCACTACAGTAAAGATGGCTCGGAAAAGGGCTTGTCGAGGCTGGAGAACCTGGAGGAGCTGGTCAACGCCGCGCAGGGTTTTAATCCGGAGCTCGGTGAGCTAGAGGAGATGGGCCCGCTGGATCAGTTCTTGGCGCAGGCGGCCCTTGATGCCGGCGAGGCACAGGGTGAAGCCTGGGAGGACTGTGTGCAGCTGATGACACTGCACTCGGCCAAGGGTTTGGAATTCCCTTTGGTTTTGATGTTGGGCATGGAGGAGGGCTTGTTCCCCCACCAGCGCTCGGTCGAGGACGGCGACAGGCTCGAAGAAGAGCGCCGTCTCTGTTATGTGGGCATCACCCGTGCGCGGCAAAAACTCTACCTGACGCAGGCAGAGAACCGCCGCCTGCACGGGCGGGAGCTCTACCCCACCCCCTCCCGCTTTATCGGTGAAATACCGGCGGAGCTGCTGGACGAAGTGCGTCCTCGGGTGAATATTTCCAGACCGGTGTTCGAGGCGCCATCGGCGTCGCGCATTTCGGTGATGGTCGATGAAACTCCCTTTCGTATCGGCCAGCAGGTGCGCCACGCGAAGTTTGGTGAGGGCACGGTGCTGAGCTGTGAAGGCCAGGGTCAGAGCCTGCGTTTGCAGATCAACTTCGAAGAGGCGGGCAGCAAGTGGCTGGTGGTTTCCATGGCAAACTTGCAGCCGCTGGGCTAGGGATACTCC
>JAWSVD010000201.1:13421-29033 GCA_033852095.1 Granulosicoccaceae bacterium
GCCCGACCCGACCAACATCTCTCGCTACAATTTGCTGATATTGAGCCCGTGTGGAGATTGTATTATTCACTTTGCATCAGGTTGGGCGTGCGAGTCGCCAAGTCGGCGCTTGGAGGGCTCTAAAGCGGAGGCTGTTTTGGCTGTATTTCCACGCCGATTTGATTGAATAGCCGGTTCACCCAGTGAGCTATTCGCTTCAATAGGCACAAAATTCCCCAGCTACGCGCCCGCTCAAAACTGTCTCTTCCTCGTGAGGGGCCGAGTCCACGCCCTGGCTCCTCGGCAGTTCGGCCTCCCCAGAGCCGCGTTGTATTTCCTTTGGCAGACACAAAAACGGCCACCGCAAGGGTGGCCGTTGTGCTTTTACTCAAGGGAATTTAGAAGCGCAGCGATAGATCCTTGTGGCCGGATTTACAGGATGCGATGTACAGCGCTTGTTCGGGGTTTAACTTGCGCTGAGAGCGCGTGCCGATGCTGTATCGGATCGATGCTTCATACACTTGCAGTGGCGCTGCGAGCTCTTTTGCCGCGGCTTCACGCCACACCAGTTCAGCGTCGTAGATCTCTCGGGCTTTTTGCAGTTCGGCCAATGCCTTTTCTACGTTGGGCTTACGAGATTTCAACTGTTTGCGAGCTTTTGACAGAGCTGATTTTATCTTGCTTGTGCCATCAACTGCGCTGAACTGCTTGGAGAGTGCGGCGACGGCGTCCTTGGTCTCGGCCGGTTCTGACTGAGCCACGAGCGCCTGCAGATCGTCGAGAGGCACAGACAATCCCCGCAGGGTGTCGTTGCCTTCCAAGAGCAGCAACAGCGACTGGGCAGAGTCATAGCCCTTATCCGCTGCTCGGCGGTAACTCGTGCGAGCTTTGTCTTCCACAGCCTGCAGTGCCGCGAACTGCGCGTGTGCCTGTTCCCATTCAGCGGGTATTTGATCGCTCATGGCTGCACTTTCAGAATCAATTACCACGATCATCTCGCCGAGCTTGGCTTGCACCTCAGCGTCCTCTTCACGGCTCATCGTCGTCTCCAAATCCTCTTTCTTCGCATTGAGCTTGCGGATGTTCGCTTCAATCAAGCGCACTTGATTGTGCAGCGGCCGGTAGTTGATGGCAGCGGCTTCGACCTGCTGCTCAGCCACAAAAGCGTCTTTGAGAAAGGTGATGCTGTTTGTCGCCTGCACGAAACTATCACCGAGCGATTTCTGCAGCTTCTTAGGCAGTGTGTCCAATGGCAATTTCTGAGCGGCTTGAATACTGGCAATCAACGCGCTGTCGTCAGCAAATTGTTCAGCAGTGTATTTTTCCAAGCAATACTGCATCTGTGGATTGCGCGGTGGCGGTGCGGTTTCCGATGTCAGGGACATGCGGTTTGGCAGGTAGTTCACCAGTGCGGGGTATTTGCCCACAATCACCAAGGCGCCGATTTGCAACAAGATGAACGCGATCACACCTTTGTACATCTGGATGGTCTTGACTGAAGGTGGTGCCACCCCTCTGAGGTAGAACAGCGCAAAACCAAAGGGCGGCGTGAGGAATGACGTTTGAATGTTCAATCCAATCATGACACCCAGCCAAACAGCCGTGACGTTGGCGCCAGGATCGGCGAGCAGGATGGGTGCAACAATGGGCACCACTACTACCGCTATTTCGATGAAATCCAGGAAGAAGCCGAGCACAAAAATCACCAGCATAACGATGATGAACTTGCTCCAGAAACCGCCGGGTAGGCCGTTCAGAAAGTCGCGTACCAGATCTTCACCGCCGAATGCGCGAAAGGCCGCCGTCAGAATAGCTGCGCCCATCAAAATGATAAACACCAGCGAGGTTGTCTTCGCTGTTTCCACCATGACTTCGTTGAGCGTGTTGTCCAGCTTGTAGACGCGGATACCGCTCCACAGCAGTGATGCGATCAAGACGATGACCGCGGCGATAGCGACTTTTACACCCAGCGCCTCCGCTTCGGTGGTGATACTGCGAATGTTGACATCGACGTTGCTGAGGACAAAGCCAATGGTGCCCAGTGCCAGAATGGCGAGAATGGCGGGCACATACGCCAATTTTCCAGACGTGAGTCTGTAGCCCGCCATGAGCATGGCACCAGCAGCGCCGATCGCGCCCGCTTGGTTTACTGTGGCGATGCCGCCGATGATGGATCCCAGTACCAAAAATATGAGCAACAAGGGCGGGACCAAGGTCAGCAGTACTTTGGCCAACAAACTCTGCTTTTCTTCCACATCAAAGCGAACTGCCGGTGCGAGGTTGGGTTTGATCAGAGCAAACACCAAAATGAAGAGCATGTACAAGGCGACGAGTACCAGTCCCGGCACCAGCGCACCGAGGAACATTTCCCCCGCGCTAGTGGAGATCACGTCGAAAGACGAGGGCATTGAGAACTCGCCCGTGCTGGCCTTGTAGAGAGCCTTGCGCATGGAGCTGGCTTGGTCGCTCGCACTTGCCAATTGGTCAGCGAGGATGATAAGCACGATGGAGGGCGGGATGATCTGGCCAAGTGTGCCGGCGGCGGCTATGGTCCCGCTGGCAAGCGCCGGTGAATAGTTATTGCGCAGCATCACGGGCAGCGAAATCAATCCCATGGCCACGACAGTGGCGCCTACGATGCCAGTGGTCGCCGCTAAGAGCGCGCCCACAAATACCACCGAGATACCGAGCCCGCCAGGCACTGGGCCAAACAACTGCGCCATGGTCATCAGCAAGTCTTCAGCGATCTTGGAGCGCTGCAGCATGATGCCCATGAAGATGAACAGGGGGATTGCTATCAGGGTGTCGCGCTCGACCTCCCAATAGACCCCGCGTAAATTGGTGACACCGGCACTGAGCCATTGCGTTGGGCCGCCGTGTACGAAAAAGGCGTCTGGGTTGCCGGTGGCGATGTAACCGGTAGCGGCGGCTGCGGCGATAGCAATGATTGCTGAGCCGGGTAGTGCGAAAGCGACGGGGTAGCCTGACCCCAGTGCGATCGCCAGTAGAACGATGAGTACAATTAAAAAGAAAACTTCCACGAATAGCTCCGATCAGTTGATGGCGGCGTGACCTAATGGTGTGCGGTTAGTGTGCAGCGCTGGCGTCGGACTTGCGCTTGCCGGGCTGCTCTCGTTGGTCAGCAACTGATTCGAACAGTTGGCTGACGAATTGAACCAGCATCGTTGCCGCAAAGACGGCCAGAAACCCCGCCATCAGGTATTTTGTGTACAAGCCGAAGCCCGATTGTGAAACTTCTACGTTTGCTAGGGGAGCGTAGATGATGGATGTTTTTGAGCCCAGGCCCAATATCAAGATGGTCCAGCACAGGGTCATGCCCAGTAACAGGGAGCCCATGGCATTGACGAAACCCTGGGTCTTATTCTTCATTCCCGCGTAAAAGACGTCGACTCTGACGTGCCCTTCTTGCAATAGCGTGTAGGCACTGGCGAACAAGAACAGCGAGGCGTACCAAAAGCGCACGAGATCGCCCATGAACGCTTGTTCGTAAGAAAAGATAAAGCGCGTGATCACGATGCCGAGCTCAGCGATCACGATGAGCAGCGCAAGCCAAGGGAAGCACAGGGAGCGGGTGAAAAGCGCAAAAACAAAGGCAGAGCCGATCAGCGGCATGTGTACCATCTCAGCGCGCTGTTTGGGTCTGCCCAGTGACTTGATGGTTTCTGCGTCGAAAAAATTCCCGAGCATGCCTTCGATACGCATGAACGATATTGCCGCGTCGGCCAGGCCGACTAACAGGACCGCAAAAAATGCCACGCGAATAAGATAGGCGTTGATGGCGGTAACTTTCGCCGCGTCTTGGCGCAGTGTAGTGGCAGACCCGCGGACCACATAGAGTGTGGCTATTGCCAATGGCAAGGCGTAGATCAGCAGCTGAATTGCTATCTTGCCGTTGATGTTTCCATCGAACAGGCTAAGCGGGCGTGGCCAGCCGTGCGTGTTGGCGAGGTAGTTCGTCAGCAGCCATGCGGCCATGGTCGCTAACATGAGCCAGCCAAAGTGCCTGACGTAACAATAGGTTGATAGGCTGTTATCAGGGGGGGTCTGAGGGTTTGCGGCAGTCATCGTCGCCTTTCCTTTAGGCGCTCTTGCGCGCGCTTATGGTCGAAACAAAAACGCCGCAATCCAAGCTGATGGAAGATTGCGGCGCAATGGGGCTTACAGTGCGCTAACCCGAGTGGTCAGCGGTACTGCTGTAGCTTGGTTTGGAATTAAGACAAGCCAAGTACACGGTTGCGTTGGTTGGTATAGGCGATGTCAGCTATCGCTTGATATCCGCCAATCTCACGCAACGATTTTTGGAAGTGATCGTCGATTTTAGTGGCCAGGGCGCTGTGATCGCGGGTCTCTTCGAACACTTCTGCCGCTGCCTCACCAAATGCATCAAAGACGTCGTCGTTGAAGGTACGGACTTCTACGCCGTGCTCTTCGACCAACTTCGCCAAGTACAGGCCGTTGTTGGCCAGTGCCTCGTCAGCTTGAGCTGCGTTCTCTTCCATACACGCGGATGTGATGATGGCCTGCTCGTACTTGCTACGCTTGCTCCACCACTCGGCGTTCATGCCAAAGGCCAGGGCTGCGCCGGGCTCGTGCATACCGCCGCCGTAGTAGTACTTTGCCGCTTCGTAGAACTTCATGAAGTAGTCGTTGTACGGTCCTACCCACTCAGTCGCATCGATAGAGCCGGATACCAAGTTCTCATAGATCTGGCCGCCAGGCAGTGAAACCGGCGAAGCGCCCATCTTCGAGATGACGTCGCCGCCCAGTCCAGGCATGCGCATCTTCAGGCCTTTGAAGTCATCGCCAGACTCGATCTCTTTGTTGAACCAGCCGCCCATTTGAGCGCCAGTGGAACCACATGGCAGAGCCTTGAGTCCGAATTCGCCGGACATTTCGTCCCAGAGAGTTTGGCCGCCGCCAAATTTGATCCAAGCGTCCCATTCCCACGTAGTCATGCCGAAAGGCACGGCAGTGAAGTAAGCAAAGCCTGGGTGCTTGCCTTTCCAGTAGTAATCAGCAGCGATGTAGGCTTGGCTGTTGCCAGACGCCACTTCGTCAAAAGAATCAAAGGCGCCCACTTTTTCGCCGGCGGCAAAATAGTTGACTTTGATTTTTCCGGCAGAGAGTTCTTCGATGCGTGCGGCTAAGCGTTGCGCGCTCAGGCCCAGTCCGGGGAAATCACGGCCCCAAGTCGAAACTATGTTGAGTTCGGTGATATCAGCGGCGATGGCGGGTGCGCCAGTGATTGTGCCGGCAGTAGCGACGGCTCCCAAAGCACCTGCAGTCAAAAACTTACGTCTTTCCATTTCGAAAATCCTCTCTAAGTAGGAAGCTGTTAAGCCCAAGCTTGATTCGGGATTATTATTGCGCCAGGCGCAGTTGTTTCCGGTCAAAGCAAAGGCGTGCTTAGTCTGCGTGCAGAGTACAATAAGACAAGTGAAGTCCGCCACGCAGGATGTTGGAGTGTAACACCAACTTTGGGCGGCGAGGTACAGAAGTGCAGGTCGACCGGTACAATAGTGCTGGGTTGCAGTGTGTCTAAATTGTAGCAGTCAGGTGTTTTTGATGGTTGTTTTAGCGGCGTTCTACGCGAAAGGCAGGAAGGTCATCAAAGTCTGGCAACTCGTCTTCCGGCAGTGCTGTTAGGCCTGGGAATGACGTGGCTGCAGGTTTGCGGTTGACCGAGGGCAGGCGGCTGCGGAGGTTGTCTGGCAGATCGTCGACGTCAGTGTTGCTGTCGATGTGGTTGTCCAATTCATCCAGGGACACATTGTGCTGCACGGGTTGATTGTCCAGTGTCGCGTCCGCGTCTTCTTGCGGATCTTCAGCAGGTGCGGCCTGCGTCAATGCAGTGGTGGGCAAAGAATCAAACTCAATGTCGTCGACGGACTCGTCGTCGAGTGCTGGGCTTTCTTGCTGAGGCGTTGTATCTGCGGTGATTGTCGCGCCCAGATCCAAATCAACTTCGATGATGGCATTTTTAGGCTGAGCGCTCTCGTGCAGGATCGGAGGCGCACTGGGAAAATGACCCGCTTGGGTTGCGTCCAGATCGATTTCGGGCAGTTCGATAGGGTCAACACTGGTGGCGTCGATGTTGTCGAGGTTTTGCTGCGCTTCACCCGGGGCGTAGTCGCCGTCGTCAAGCGCCGACATTAAATCGTCCAGGGAATGGGCGCCGGTGTCGGTGCTCGCGCTGATGTTGCGCTTGAAGGTGTCGACGTCCTCTTGGCTGGGAACGGCCGTCGCCGTGTCCCTCGCGCCGGTGTCCGAATAGACAACATCTTCGTCCGGATCGAATACCTCCGCCCTTTCCACCGATTCTAAATGGCTCGGCCTGACAGCCTTGCCAGTGTTGTAGAGCACTTGCACGGCGCGGTCGTCCCAGAGCTCGCGCATGCCAAAATCTTTTTCATTGGTCACGGCGAGCGGGGGGAAACCGTGCCGTTTCAGCCAGTTCTGCACATCGGGTATAAGTTCCGGGCGCGAGGCACGGGCAGTAAATATGCGCACTTCCACACCACGAGCGTGCCAATCGTGCACGCGCTTGGCCATGGCCGGTATTGGAAGACCTATGTGTCTTGGGCCACGCCAGCGATCAAAGTGCGCTAGCGTACCGTCTAGGTCAACGCCGATCCATCCCGCCATACGAAT
Source organism: Granulosicoccaceae bacterium (assembly GCA_033852095.1). GTDB lineage: Bacteria > Pseudomonadota > Gammaproteobacteria > CALCKW01 > CALCKW01 > CALCKW01. Next base: position 20,073 of record JAWSVD010000201.1, read on the forward strand.
CAGTCTCCGGTTCGCAGCACCCCGTGGTGCATATACAAGTAATAATTATGTGTCGGTGCATCCAGACAAAAGCTGAGCTATTTCATCATTAAGATCAGCTAACGCACCGGAAATCGATAAATTTCTCGGTGTGGGTGTGCGTGCACGGTAGGCGACTACAGGAGGCTTGATTTAGGCAACAAAGCAGCAGAAAAACGGGACGTTTGACGACGGGGATGTTTAACCACTGAAGACGCGTACTCCAGTGGCTAATGCAAAGATAAGGCCTAGATATCCAGTGTGTTGCTCTCACCGGCAATCAGGTCCATATCAACCCCTTCGTAGTGGTTGAAAATGGCGTCAACAACCTCTTGTGGGTCGTCGATGATCTGGAAAAGGTTTAAATCTTCTGGGTTAATCGTGCCCGAGGCCAATAGTGAACTTTCGAACCATTCGATCAGCCCGGTCCAGAATTCGGTGCCCATTAAGATGATCGGGATTTTGCGGCTTTTACCCGTTTGCACGAGTGTCAGAATCTCGGCAAATTCGTCCAGGGTGCCAAAGCCGCCTGGCATGACCACGTAGGCCGATGCGTATTTGGCAAACATCACTTTGCGCGCAAAGAAATAACTGAATGTCAGCGATATGTCTTGGTAGCCATTGCCGCCCTGTTCGTTGGGCAGCTCAATGTTCAACCCCACCGACGCCGATCGGCCGGCAAAAGCGCCTTTGTTTGCTGCCTCCATGATGCCGGGGCCGCCCCCGCTGACCACGGCGAAACCGGCGTCCGACAGTCGTCTGGACAGGTCTTCGGTCTGCTGGTAGTAGGGGTTGTCTTCCTTGAAGCGGGCGGAGCCAAAGATACTCACCGAAGGGTGGACCTGCGACATGCGCTGGAAGCCCTCGACAAACTCAGACATGATTTTGAAAATTTTCCACGTGTCGCGGTTCATTGCGCTCTCCGCAACATCGTGCTTGGGACTGCCTAGGGGCGGGCGATGATCCATGTTATCTCCGTGATGGCAACGGCAGGGCCGTGCAGAAGTGTTCGCTTAACTGTTGCAAGGGATGCGCCTGCACCTTGAACCAGGGCAGTGGATAGAGGCTAGCCCTTTCCTGATGTGCTTAAAACAGGCATCCTGAAGGCAGAGCTGCGCGTCCACGCGTCAGATACCCTTTTAAGATAGTAGTCGGAGAATTCATGGCCACCGATGCGCCCCTGGTGCTTGTTGACGGTTCGTCGTACTTGTTTCGCGCGTTCCATGCTTTGCCACCCCTGACCAACAGCAGCGGAGAGCCCACCGGGGCCATTCACGGCGTGGTCAATATGCTACGCCGACTGTTGGCAAATTACCCCACGCCGGATTTCGTGGTGGTGTTCGATGCGCCGGGCAAGACCTTCAGGCACGAGATGTATTCGGAGTACAAAGCCAATCGCCCGCCCATGCCGGACGAGCTGCGCAGCCAGATCGAGCCATTGCACGCCATTGTGCGGGCGCTGGGCATGCCGCTGGTGGCCGTGTCAGGTGTCGAGGCCGATGATGTCATTGGCACGCTGGCCAAGCAGGCCAGTGACGCGGGCAGGCGCGTGGTGATCTCCACCGGTGACAAGGACATGGCCCAGCTCGTGGATGAGCGCGTGACGCTGGTCAACACCATGAGTGACACCACTATGGACATCGAAGGTGTCAAAGAGAAGTTCGGCGTGCCCCCCGAGCTGATCATTGACTACCTCGCGCTGATGGGTGACAAGGTCGATAACATCCCCGGTGTGCCCAGTTGCGGGCCCAAGACCGCGGTGAAGTGGCTGGGCTTGTACGGCAGCCTCGACGAGGTGATGGCGCGCGCCGATGAGGTGAAGGGCAAAATTGGCGAGAAATTGCGGGCCGCGGTGCCGGATCTGCCGCTGTCCTATCGATTGGCCACCATTGACTGCGCGCTCGAGCTGCAGCTCGAGGCCGGTGATCTGTCCCTGGTGGAGCAGGACACTGATGTTTTGCGGGATTTGTATACTCACCTTGAGATGCGCAGCGCACTGCGTGAGTTGGGTGAAGCCAAAACTGGCATCGGTGAGCAGGCGGCCGCAGCCGCGACTGCGGCACCCACCAGTGTCGCCACCATTGTGGCGCCCCGCAACCACGAGGTGGTGACTGATGCTGCTCGTTTTGGCGAGTGGCTGGCCAAATTGGCCGCAGCGCCCGCTTTCGCCTTCGACACTGAGACAACCAGCCTCGACTACATGAAAGCGCGCATTGTCGGTGTGTCCTTCGCGATTGAAGCGGGGGAAGCTGCCTATGTGCCCTGTGGCCATGTGTATGAAGGCGCGCCAGAGCAGCTTTGTCTCGACGATGTGCTCGGCGGCTTGATGCCGCTGTTGGCCGATGCACAGAAGACCATCATCGGCCAGAACTTAAAATACGACATGCACGTATTGTCCAACCACGGCATTGCCGTGGGGGCGCGGCTCCACGACACCATGTTGCAATCCTATATGCTGGACGCGGCCGGCACGCGGCACGACATGGACACACTCGCCGATAAATACCTGGGCGTGAAAACAATCAAATACCAGGACATTGCCGGCAAGGGCAAGGCGCAGCTCAGTTTTGAAGCCGTCGATCTAGACAAGGCTGGCCCTTACGCCGCGGAGGACGCGGACATCACGCTGCAACTGCACCAGCACCTCTGGCCGCTGCTGCAAGCGGATCAAAAGCTGTGCAAACTCTACCTTGAGCTCGAGATTCCCTTGCTGCGCGTCTTGTCTGCTGTTGAGCGCAATGGCGTGCAGGTGGACTGCGAAGCCTTGTCAGAAATGAGCGAGGAGTTTGCCACTGAGATGGCGAGCACCGAAGCTGCCGCGCACGCCGATGCAGGAGAAGAGTTCAACCTCAGCTCGCCGAAGCAGATTCAGGCCCTTCTTTTTGAAAAGAAAAGCCTGCCGGTCATTCGCAAAACGCCCAAGGGTCAGCCCTCGACAGCCGAAGACGTGCTGGAACAATTGGCAGAGGATTACGAGCTGCCGCGGCTGATCTTGCGTCACCGCACGCTGTCCAAGCTCAAATCCACCTACACCGATAAATTGCCGCTGGAAGTACAGGACTCAACCGGCAGAGTGCACACTTCCTATCATCAGGCGGTTGCCTCAACCGGCAGGCTCTCATCGTCGGATCCTAACTTGCAAAACATACCGGTGCGTCGCGCCGAGGGGCGGCGGATTAGGCAGGCTTTTGTCACGGCGCCAGAGCGCTGTCTCGTGGCGGCAGACTACTCGCAGATCGAGTTGCGTATCATGGCGCACTTGTCGCAGGACGCGGGCTTACTCAGCGCTTTTGCGGCCGGCAAAGACATTCACAGCGCAACCGCTGCTGAAGTGTTTGGAGTGGAGGTTGAAGCCGTTGTGACAGATCAGAGGCGGGCAGCCAAGGCGATCAACTTTGGGTTGATATACGGCATGTCCGCTTTTGGCCTCGCCAAGCAGCTGGACCTGTCTCGAACCGAATCTCAGGAGTACATTGATCGTTATTTTGACCGCTATCCAGGGGTCAAACGCTACATGGATGAGACGCGCATGGCGGCGCACGAGGAAGGCTTTGTGGAAACAGAGTTTGGTCGGCGTTTGTACCTGCCAGAAATCAATTCCAGTAACGGCAATCTGCGGGCCTCCGCCGAGCGCACGGCGATCAACGCGCCGATGCAGGGCACTGCAGCCGACATCATCAAAAAGGCGATGATCGGTGTGGACAGCTGGCTGGCGGCGAACTCGCCCGACACCTTGATGGTGATGCAGGTGCACGATGAACTGGTGTTCGATGTGGGGCTCGATCAGTTGCCTTTACTGCAGCAGCAGGTGCCCGTGCTGATGTCAGGAGTCGTGTCGCTCAGTGTGCCACTGGTGGTGGACGTAGGCGTTGGGGCGAACTGGGATGAGGCGCACTAGCGAGTAATTTCTGGATCAAGCTTTGCTGCCCTGCAGTTGCAGCAAGCCTTCTTGCGCCAAGCTGGCCAGCAAGGAACCTGATGTGTTGTAGATTTTAGCTTCGGTGTGGGCGCGGCTGTGGCTCAGTGTGGTGCAGCTGTAATCGAGCAGCAACCACTGTTGTATATCGAGCGGGCGGTGAATCCACAGGGCGTGGTCTAGGCTGGCGATGCGTAGCTCTGGGCTGGCCAGTGGAACCCCCAGTGCCTTGAGTGCGGTGAGCAGCAGGAAAAAGTCGCTGAACCAACTGAGCAAGGCTTCAGCGTCGCGAGGGGCATGGGTGGTGCCTAGATACTTGATCCACAGCTGTCTTTTCCCCGCATGAAGATTGGAAGTCACCGTGTTGTGATCTCTCACAAAGCGCAGATCAAAAGCACGAATAGGGTGTGCTGGATTCGCTTTGGCGTATTGTTCATAGAGCGCCACTTCTGGCCAGGGTGTATTGGCTGCTATTGACTCGGGGCCGGCGACATCGGGCATTTGAGCGAGCTGATGGTCTGCATTGCTTTCGAAAGTATGAAAGCCGCAGATGCAAGAAAACAGTAGCTTGTCCTGTTGCATGGCCTCCACCCGACGAGACGAAAAATTCCCACCGTCACGCAGGTGTTGAACGTGGTACTGAATTGGCAGCTCGGATTTCCCGGTACGCATGAAATAGGCGTGCAAAGAATGCAAGGCGCGCTCATTGTCGAGCGTTTGCCCCGCCGCGGACACGGCTTGGCCCAGCAGTCGGCCGCCGTAGGGGTTTGGCAGTACGAAGCCGTCATCAAGGCCTTCAAAGCAGTCCTCGGCGATGCGGCTAAGCGCCAACGCCCGTTGAATGTTTTCACACGCCTTGTTCATGGTTTGTCTCATCGCGGCCATCTGTGGCAGTGGACAGCATAATCGCCGACGGTGGTGAATTGCCAATGCTGCAGCTTGAGTGGTGACAGCATTGATGAGGCTGCGCGCCGTCTTCGCCTGGCTTGCCACGGTGCCGAGGGAAGGGCTGTCCTTGGCGGTGGGCGCGAGATCCAGGGGTGGAACAGCGCGATTTTATGGAGAGGTCACACGGACTTGCTCTGGCCATAGCTGTGGAGACTTGGCTTGCCGCCTTGTCTAGGGCTGCGCTTTTTTGTCGGCAAATTGTTTGAGTGGGCGAAAAGATAGCGGGCCACAGTGGAAATATGTTGCACTTTAGTCTGAGGGTGGATAAAGTTCGTGCAACCTCGGTGTTGATGCATAATAATGCATTGGCATTGTTGGTTGCACATAACCCACTTGTTCCCTCGGGGGCGAGATAAAACACTTATAAGGGTTGGGCGGAGGCAGAATAATAGCTCACAGAGCAGGCCGATGGCACCGAGCGGTTGTCAGAAGCACGTAATTCCACAGGAATTACACCGGTGTAGGCGTGTCGACGCAAACACTGGGAAAATCAAAAGGGGTGGCCAAAGTTGGTCTCCCCTTTTTTCTTGTGACGTGTTCAACTTGACGTCAAACGCATTTGTTTCAAATGCGCATCACCTTCACACGCTAGTGATTTTTGACCGTGCCGTTTGCAGCGCATGAGGTAACCAAAATTGATTATTTGCCCGCCTGCGGTCTTAAGGAGTGGTGCCAATTTTCCGATGGGGCGCACTTCATCTGTTTTTCGTTGGGCCAGTGAATCTTTGTAATAACAGGGCGCGCACACGCTGAATTCTGCGCTGCAGCTAAAGCCGATTGCCCCACGCACGCTGAGCTTTGAATGCACCGAAACCTGTATCTTTGCACATTTGGTAATAAATGCTAGCGGACAAGCCTTGTGTGGCTCGAGAATGTCGCCAAACCCGTTGGTCTTTGTGGCCCCGAGCCAGCTTTAATTTGCGCATGATTATTTTTTCATTCACATAAACAAACGCGTTGCGACCTGGTCACATGCTCAGTCTCTTGGCTTAATAGCGCTCATGAGAAAAGGTCATCGGGGTCATGCTCGCGAAACATATGGCGTTCATCATGTCTTTCTTGAACCTAAGTGGGTCAGAAAATGTGACATGTGTCGAGTAGTATAATTTGTCAAAGGCGCTATAATGCCTGTTCGGTTTTACTGAGATAGCCGGTCAGGGAATTCCGGGCGAGTTTATTGTCACAATGACATTAATGTTAGCCCTGTCGACAGAAGGGAATAAGGATGACTAAATCTAATAAGCTGGGGCGCCCCGTTCGGTTGGGGCTTATATCTGCCGGAGTGCCCGCCGCCTTTGAAGCCTACTTGCGCCGCGCGTGCTCGCTGGCCGAAAACATCACCATCTCTGAAGACAGTGCTGCGCGCGCGACCATGAAGGCCGTGTGCGAGCGCACGCAGAACATGATCGCTTTTAATGTGCGTGTTGGCTCGGGTGTGTTGCTTGGCGAACATTACAAGGCGGCGGTGCGTTGGTTGTTAGACGCTGGCGTGGACGCCATTGTGTGCACTGCCCCCCTGCAAGACCAGGAAATGAACATTGTCGGCACACACCAACGGGCGAAATTGATGGGGATCCCCGTCATCGTCGCCGAATCGGACGAGCATGTTGGCAAGCTCGATTGGTCTCGCGACGTGATCATGGCTTCGGCCGATGTCGCTCTGGGGCCGGATGAGGCTGCCTGGGAAGTGAGTCCTGAGCGCTGTCGTGTCGGCGGTTTGGGCAGCGACAACGCGGCTGCCACGGGTGTTGTGGCCGGCGTTGCCATGGCAGAGCTGGAGCGGTCGCTGCCGCGAACCGAGTTATTGGATTCCCTACGCGCATGGACGGTGCTAGGCGAGTCGCGACTGGCCTCCTGATCGTTTGGTCTTTTAGCCGCTAGCGCCCGCAACATCCAGAGCAAGCGCCGCAGCGTCCCGCGCTGTTATGCTTTCGCCTGGCCCCGAAGCTATTCTCAAGGTGTGCAGCTGAGCACGCCGCACTCTCGGTCAGTTCGCAGTCGGTTGATGGCATTTTCGTGCGCAGCCAAGACTGGCCGGCGTCACGGATCACTTTGAGCGGCTACTGCTTATCGACACGCTGCAAGGCTGTGTTTTGATGGCCCAGCCGCGTTTGTCACCCTTCCTTTCAGCAATGCCTGCTATCTTTCTATTTGGCTTTCGCGATGTGCAACGTCGAGCAGCTACTCCGGTGGCTTTGAATTAGCGCCTGCCCGAGTCACTGGGCCTGCTGGCGTTTCCAGCTCGCCCCCCCTGATCAAATTGGCCTCTTTTGGCCGCGAATGGAAGTAACTGATGAACAAAATGTCTGGCTCTTGGCTTTGCCGCATGGCAGCAGCGCCGGTGCTGCTGCTTCTTTTCCTTGTGCCTGCCCATGCCGGCGGCTTGCATTTGTCGGCGAGTGTGGGCTATTTGGCCACTGAGCAAAACGGCAGTGACAACGATCACGGCAATTTTGTGGGCACTGCCACCGTGGGCGTGGAGGTGTTGAATCTTGTTTTGGTCAAAATCGCCGCGGAATTTGAGCGCAGCAAGTTGCTGGACGAAGGGGAGTGGGGTGGTCGAGATTTTAACTACACCGCAGACGGTGCTTATCTGGCTGTGCGCACGTTGGGCCCGCTCTATGCGGTGGGGCGTGTTGGTTTCGTCAAAGCCGAATTCCGCCCCGAGATCCGCGAAAAGAAAGGCAAGCGCGATGAGTCCATCAGTGTGGGGGTGGGCTACGGCGTGGGTTTGCGCAATGAGTTTATCTACACCCACATAGAGCACGAAGGCGGTGGCAGCACGGATTCCATCAGTTTTTTGATTGGCTTTTAAGTGAGCGGGCAGCCATCTGAGCATCGAGACGCCATCGAGCATGCGCTTGGTGAATTCAAAGGCGCAGTTGCCGAGTTCCCCTTTGGGCCGGATGCAAAAGTCTTCAAAGTGATGGGCAAGATGTTCGCTCTGGTGGATCAGCGCAACGCGCCAGGGCGCATTAATCTAAAAGCAAAACCTGCCAATGTGGTCGCCTTGGAATCCATGTTCTGCGCCGTGCACCCGGGCTACCATATGAACAAAAAACACTGGATTACGGTGGATTTTGGCTCGGATGCCGACCATGAGCTGATCATAGATTGGGCGCTGGACTCCTACGAGTTGGTTGTGGCGGGGCTGAAGAAGCTCGACCGCAATCGACTCGCGCTGATGCCGGATGAAAATGGCTGAAGGCAAGTGCACTCGGTGATTTTCTGTCAAAAATCACTGCCGTTCTACCCCAGCTGTGGCTTCCCTTTCAGCGTTTTTTGAGCGCGCGAAAATCGAATGCCCCGTCCATCTCCCGAGGGTCTTCGCCGTCGGCGAACAGCGCGTGTTTCTGTATTTTCTGTGTGCCTGTCACGGGGATTTTGTCGACAAACACGAGCCAGCCGGGCGCTTTGTAATAGGTCAGTTCTGAGAAGCAGTGGTCAAACAAGCGGCGTGCCTCTGTTGCGTTGGCTGTGCCTTGCTTGAGCACCACGCAGGCCATGACTTCCTCGTCGCGCACTTCGTCTTCCTGGGGCAGCACGGCGACCTGCGCAACCTGGGGCAAGGCTTGTAGGCAGGCTTCAACCTCGGCGGCCGCTATGTTCTCTCCGCTGCGGCGAATGATGTTCTTTTTGCGGTCCACGAAATACAGCATGCCGCTGCCATCTTGGCGCACTGTGTCACCGGTGTGAAACCAGCCGCCACGCCAGGCCTCTTCGGTGGCCTCGGGCAAGTTGAGATAACCCGAAAAGGCGCCGCGCCGTGGGCTGGCTGCGTTGTACCGCAGCAACATCTCACCCGGTGCTCCTGTGCAGACATCGTTGTCTTGCTCGTCGACCACGCGCACCTCGAGGTTCGGCTGCGGGTGGCCCATGGCGCGGGTATCGACCTGGCGAGGTTCGTGGCAATTGGCGATGGCGCGGCACATCTCCGTCATGCCCCAGACTTCTATCAGCGGGATGCCGAAACGCGCTTCAAAGGGGCCGTGCAGGGTCGGCTCCACCCCAGCGCCCAAGCCCCAACGCAGCTGGTGACTGCGGTCCTCCGGGCTCAGGGCTTCGTTCATCAGAGCGGG
>JAWSVD010000202.1:0-42506 GCA_033852095.1 Granulosicoccaceae bacterium
GCCCTGTGCGCCCTGCCCGGCCCGCTCGCTGGGTCGCGCTCGCTTGATTGCTGTTGACTGTTTCAAGCCGCTCCACACCCACGTTCGGATCAAAGCGGCTGCGCCGCTCCAGACCGGAATCAATGACGATGCTGACCCCATCGATGGTGATCGATGTCTCGGCGATACTGGTGCTGAGTATCACTCGCCGCTGGCCGCTGTTGGCAGACGTGGCGGCGCGCTGAGCAGCCGCCCCCGCAGCGCCGTACAACAGGTGCAGCTCCACCTCGACCGGCAGGCGCGGCTGTAACGCTCTCGCTGTCTTTCTGATCTCAGCGATACCGGGCAGGAAAACCAGCACATCGCCGCTGTGTGCAGCCAGGGCTTGCATGCACACACGGGCCACGACCTGCGGCAGCGGATCCCGCGTCTCCGCATGCCAGAACTGCTGCACCTCGAACTGCCGCACCTGGCAGACGATGGGCGCCGCCGCACCGATGTGCTGGCACAGTGAATCGCCATCGAGCGTTGCCGACATGAGCAACAGCCGCAGGTCTTCACGCAAGCTCTGCTGCACATCCAAACACAGTGCAAGCCCGAGATCGGCGTGCAAACTGCGCTCGTGGAATTCATCAAAAATGATCAGCGAAATACCCTCGAGCAAGGGATCATTCTGCAGTATCCGGGTCAACACACCCTCGGTGACAACCTCCAGCCGTGTTGCAGCGGAGACCTCCGTCCGGCCGCGCAAGCGCAGCCCAACCGTCTGCCCGAGCGGCTCTCCCAACTGATACGCCAACCGGCTCGCCACGTTCTGGGCCGCGAGCCGCCGCGGCTCAAGCATCAATATTTTCCCCTGAAAGCCAGAGGCTAAAATCGCCAGCGGAAGCCCCGTGCTTTTGCCCGCACCTGGCTCGGCCTGCAACACCGCATTGCCAGCGCGCAGCGCTGCGCAGGTTTCATCGACAACTTGTGAAATGGGCAGGGAGCTGTCGAAGCTCCGCGGAACATGGGGCGACTGGCTCACAGCCGCTGCTCAGGGCGAGCCGGTGTCGACGCGTCGTGAGACGTGGAAACACCCACGGCTTCGAGAGAGAGCATGCATAAAAATTGGTGAGGGGATATCACGCAGATTAACCTTGGCACTTCATGGACAAATGATCAGGGCCACGGAGACATCGACAACAAGCGAGTGGCAATCGCGGCATCGGGTGTCAGCGGTGGGCTCACACCGTTTTGGCAGAGGAAATTATACCGCATTGCCGCCCGTTGAATCTCCGCGCTTCAATGCCTGCCACTTAGCTTGCAGGACAATCCATGCTCCAAGGCTCGCCGCTATTCAAACGCAATAAATACACAGGTGCCGGACGGCGGCAGCTCGGATAGAATAGGGAAAACACGCCAACAGGATCAAACATGGCCGACAACTACAGCCCGCGCCGCAGCGCCCTTTTTGTGCCCGCCGACAACGCGCGTGCGCTGAAGAAGATCGGACCGAAGTTGCCCGCTGACTGCTTCATTATCGATTTGGAAGACGCCGTCTCGCTGGCGAACAAATCGGCCGCTCGCGCAGCTTTGGGACCTATGCTGAGCAACCTTGACACCGGCGGCCGCGAACTGCTGCTGCGCATCAACGCCAGCGACAGCTTCGACTACATTGAAGACCTGGCACTCGCTGCGACGCTGCCGATCAGTGCCGTGGTCTTGCCAAAAGTTGAAAGCCCCGCCCAAGTGCAGCAACTCGCCCAATCCCTGCACCCAGACCAGTGTGTTTGGGCGATGATAGAAACGGCAAAGGGCGTGCTTCAAGCGGAGGCAATCTGTGAGTCACACCCCAAGCTGGACGCCGTGATGGTTGGCACGCAGGATCTCGGGCTTGACCTGCAACTGCCGCCTGGGGCCGGACGCTCGCCGATAATTGAGCACTGCCTGATGCAGTGCCTGCTGGCTGCTAAAGCCGCCGGTATAGCAGCAATTGATAGCGTTTGCCCCGACTTTAAAAACCTAGAGACGCTGAGCCAAGAATGCCGCGACGCGGCCGCACGCGGCTTCAATGGAAAAGCAGCCATTCACCCCGCGCAATTGCTACCCATCAACGCCTGTTTCTCGCCGGAGCTGCTGCAACTCGACAGAGCGCGGGCAATTTGTGACGCTTGGCGCCTGGCCGAGGAACAAGGGTTGAGCGTGGCATCACTCGACGGGCGCATGATCGAGCACTTGCATTTCATCCAGGCTGAGTCCCTGCTTAACCGCGCTCGCGCAATTGAAAAACACCAGAGCGGAACATAAGCGCAGAGATTGCGGCCCCGCAGGTGGCTCTAGGCTCTGTGGTGAATGACCCAAGCAATCCAGGGCCAATCAGCACACCTCCCCTGGCCCGCTTTCGCCGCTTAGCACTGCAGCCCACCCACTCGGGGAAGGGCTCAATTACAGCTCAATTGCTGCACCTGCAGCGGATCGATTTTCACCACGGCCTGCTTGTAGCGCCTGAGCCTACCCAGGTTATTGACCGCCCAGGGCAGCAGCAATTTCTCAAGTTCATCCTCTGCCGAGCCTGTCTGCGCACTGAAACACGCTTTTATGTAGCTCAAGTCCGACAAATCCTGGTAGACGGACCTCGGGTTCAACATGGTGGAAAGTATTGATTGATAGCGCTTGGCCGCCATAAAAGCGTAAGCCCGTTGCGCCCTGTTGCTCTGACCGAAAAACTTGGCGGCAATGCGCCTTTCCATGTCATCGCGAATGCCGTCGCCATTGACATCGAGCCCCCTGCTCGATTCGGTATTGACCATGGACTCCGAATTCTGCGCTTCTATGTCGAGCGGAATTTGATCAACTTCATCGTCTGACTCTTCCAGTCTCAAGGCTTCTGCACGGGGCAATTGAAGCGTTTTTGCTTCTGTTTGAAGCTCTGCAATCGAGTCGGCGTAGCTGGGTTGCGCTAGCAAGATAAAAAACGCTGCGGAAAAAATACTGCACTTGTATTTCAGTTTCATCGAGTAAAGCCCACAAAACAGTTAATCCACCACGCTACGTGGCACGCTACCGCCATTAACCACGCCGCAGCGCACAGAACTGGCGAGTAAGTGCCCAAAAACTGGCATCAAGCATCGCCCAATTCAGCCCGACGACAGGCAGTTGATCATTTGACGGTAAGTCCACATCGGCAACGTTTTTTTGTTCGTGAGGCAATCGAATATAAACACTGCTTTATGCCGCTGCCTGACTACGCAGGAGCCCTGAGCTGACTCAAAGGGATCAAACCAGCGGGACACAGGCTAGGCGAATAATATATTGATTGAATTCAAGACCCTTCAGTGCCCATTAGCTCTGGTGGTTTTTTGGCAAGAGCGTGAGATTTTTCAGAGGGGGGGGGGGCCCGCAGCGGCAAGAGAATAACGGCTAGAGCTAAAAAGCGTGGTCGAACAGAAAGTTTGAGCTGGGCGGCACATCCTGCACGGGCTGTACTTTAGGAACCTTGGGATGTTCAGCTGGCTCACACTTGCCGCTCAGCAGATCGTCGTTCGGCCCTGTTTTCCTATTTCCACTTCTCCACGCCTGGGTAGAGAGCGGAAGCAGCGTGGAGATCAGCATTTTGCTGGCTGGCGCCTTCGTGCAAGACCTCAAGTGCACTGTCTTCACAGCGGCCACAGCAAGCAGCGACATTCAGCTTGTCTTTGAGACACGCCAATGAATAGGCCCCCTCTTCGCGGGCCTCACGTATTTGGCTATCCGTGACTTGATTGCACACACAGACGTACATATTACTACTGCTCACCGTTCCAACTATTAGACGGATGCTAGTGCAAATAGGAATGATTTGCAATGCCTCTCTCGGACTTTACAGCCTCTGAATGCGCTACACCGGAGTCAATGTGCCAATTTTGTCTACAGCCCCACAACATGAGCCACTGCCGCATGCGCGAGCGCCCGCCAATGAACAAGCTCGATGACCCGCCAAGGCGCAAAATAAAACAAGGGAGCAATCCTGTACCGTGACAGCAAGAAGTACCTCAGCCGCCAATGGGACAACACAAAGGCAACGAGCAAGACCCTGAAACAGGCGACTCTGCCGCTGATGCAGCGCGGTACGATCAAGATGTAGACCTTGCCTACAGCTCGTTCTTTCAGCTAGAGCACATTCTCGGTAGTTGAAGGGGACGGTGTTCGCACACCAGGAATCCCTGCGACGAACCACGATTGTCTTATGCCGGCCTCAGTCCTTGAGCTTCAACAAGAACAGCTGCCCCGCTTGTTTCATCGCGCCCGCTAGAGAGGCGGCTTGCTCGCCGCGGCCGAAAAACACATCGGCGCGTACCGGGCCGGCGATGGCGCCGCCGGTGTCTTGCGCAAACACCAGTCGCCGGTAGTGACTGCCGTCGGGCAGCGTGGTGTCCAGCCACAGCGGCGAACCCAAGGGCACAACCCGGCGATCGACCGCAACACTGCGGCCCTCAGTGAGTGGCACGCCCAATGAGCCCTCAGGGCCTTTGTCTTCAGCGATGCCCGAATCCCGAAAGAACACATAACTGGCGTTGCGGTTCATCATGGACTGCGCTTCGGCGGGATTGGCTTGCAACCAATCCTTGATGCTGAACAGCGACACATCAGCGGCGGCTATCTCACCCTGCTCTATTAAGTCTCGGCCGATGGCGCGGTAGGGGTGTCCGTTTTGCTGCGCGTAGGCCACCCCCCGCTGGGTGCCGTCCGGCAATTGCACCACCCCGGAACCCTGGATCTGCAAAAAGAAGGCGTCCACCGCATCATCGACCCAGAACAACTCCTGGCCGACCAGCGGCTGCGCTGCGGAATCGATGTCGGCGCGCGCGTAGAAGGGCAGCAGTTTATCCCCCACCACGCGGCCTCGCACTCGCTTGCCTTCGAGCTCTGGGAACAACTCCGCCAGCTCCACCACCAGCAGCTCCTCCGGTACCGCATAGAGCGGAAAACGATAGCGCGATGTGGGCAACAGCGCGCCCTGCAGCAGCGGTTCGTAATAGCCGGTGATCAGACCGTCGCGCTTGCCGTAGGCGCCGTGCAATCGGTGCGGTGCGGCGCGGCTTTCAAAGAAGTCACGCAATTGCGCCGAGTCGGCCTGCGGCGGCAGCGCTTGTGCTGCCTCACACCAAGGTGCCACACCGGGGCTAGCGGCGGCAATAACACACTGCGCTTGCAAGGCGCGCCATGCGTCTTGCAGATTATCTTCGCGCCAGCCCTTTAAGCTGCTCCAGCGCTTGGCAGCGCCAATGCCCGGCTCAGCACTGAACATCGCACAGCCCTGCAAGCCAAAACAAAGAAGCAGTAGCGCAATAAGGCGAATACCAAGAACTGAAAAGCGGAAGGAAAACGAATCGAAGGGGCGCAAAATCAAGCTCCGAGTGAGAAACACCAGAGCCGCAGTATAAGCGCTACAGACCGAATGTGGTATGGGCACGCCGGGGTAAATACAAGCCCTGACACATTGCCATGTGTCGCGTAATCAGCGCGACACTACTGCAGCTAAGCAAAGACAAACACAGATTATTCGAGGCCTATAAAGCCGCCCGACTGATGCTGCCAAAGACGAGCATAGAGGCCCTGCTCTTTGAGCAATTGCTCGTGGCTGCCCTGCTCCGCCACACGCCCGTCTTGCATCACAACAATGCGGTCCATGCGCGCAATGGTCGACAGACGGTGCGCAATCGCAATCACGGTTTTCCCTTGCACAGCCTTTTCTAAGGTGGCTTGTATGGCCGCTTCTATCTCGCTGTCCATGGCGGAGGTGGCTTCATCGAGCAACAAGATGGGCGCGTCCTTGAGCAGGGCGCGCGCCAGCGCGATACGCTGCCGCTGGCCGCCGGATAACTTCACCCCACGTTCGCCCAAATGCGCATCGAATCCGCGCCTGCCCCGCGCATCCTGCAGCACCTCGATGAACTGCAGCGCCTCGGCACGCTCCGCGGCATTGCGCAATTGCACCTCGCTGGCATCGGGCTTGCCGTAGGCGATGATGTCGCGCACCGAGCGATTAAACAGCGCGGTGTCCTGGCTCACCGTGGCAATCTGCCGTCGCAGCCCGTCCTGTGTCAGCTGGCGGATATCCACCCCGTCCAGGCGCACCGCGCCTGACTGCACATCAAACAAGCGCAGCAGGCAGTTCACTGCCGTCGACTTGCCCGCGCCCGAGGGCCCTACGAAGGCAATTTTTTCACCGGCACGAATGTGCAAGTCGAAGTCGCGCAATCCGGCCCCGTCACTGCGATCGTAATTGTAAGACACGTGCTCAAAAAGAATGTCACCGAGCGTGCCTGTCGGCTCCACTGCGTCCGGCGCGTCTTGCAGCTCATAGGCCACGGCCAGCGTCTCCATGCCATCCTCACTGGAGCCCAGGTTGCTGAACATGCCCATCAACATAAAGGAGAACCAGCCGCTCATCGCCGCTAATCGAGCGGACAGGAGCGCTGCGACAACCACCAAACCCGTGCCCGCCTGGCCCGTGCTCCACAGCCACAGCGCCGCACCGACCAGCGAGGTGGGCAGCATGCCCGCGAGCAAGCTCAATTGAATCCGCAGCGCCAGACTGGTCGCCCCCAGCTCGAGCACGGCCTTGCGCCAACTGCCGAAATGCACGGCCGCCGCCGCCAACTCGCGATCACCATGAGCAAAGAGCTTCACGGTCGCCATGTTGCCAAAGGTGTCGACCAGCTGCCCGGTCAACGCCGCATTGGCCGCCGCGCTGCGCCTGGCGCGGCTGCGCACCTTGGGCAACATAAAACGCAAGACCAGCAGGTACACCGCGACCCATGCGATCAGCACCAGCGCCAGGCGCAGATCCGCCTGCCCCAGCGCCGCCACCGCACCCAGCAGCAGAGCCACGGCGAAGGTGATCGCGTTCAAGGTTTCAATCACGACGTTGCCCACAGCGCTGGCTGTCTGGCTCTGTTTCTGCGCCAGCCGTCCGGCGAAATCGTTGTTGAAAAAGCCCAAGCTTTGACCGAGTGTGTAGCGGTTCAAGCGCCACAACACCAGATGAAAAAGCCCCGGCTGCAGGCAAAGTGAATTCAGCCCAGCCTGCACGATCATCAGCAGCGGACGCAGCAGCAAAAACAACAGCGCCACCGCCAATAACAGCCCAGACTGCTCGCTGAAAAAACTGCCTTTGTCCGCCACGCTGGCGCGATCGACCACCACGCCGATCAAAATAGCACTGACCACTTCCGCCAGGGCCACACCCGCAGAGACAACCGCTTGCACCGATATTACGCGGCCAGCGCCACGCAGCGCCCAGCGGTAAAAAGCCCCCATGCTGGCGGGCGGATCCCCCTCGGCCACTTGGTAGGGATCGAACAACTGGCTAAAAAAATTGATCAAAGACGTTTTATTCACGGGACAGTTTCACACGGAATCAAAGGGCGGGAAAGACACACAGCACACGCAGACAGCCAAAGGTCAATGTACCACTGCAGCGCGTCAACAAGGCGACAGAAAAACTAAGCTGCAACCACCAGCTGCTGCAAAACTGCACGGAAGACATCATCGAGTCGCGTCGGCCGACGGCTCTCCCGATCCACATAGACGTGCACGAAATGGCCAAACGCAGCGGCCCGTTTTTCACCCGTCTTAAACAGCGCTATCTCGTAGCGCACCGAGCTGTTCCCCACGTGCGCCACCCGCAGGCCCGCGTCCAGCACATCGGGGAAGGCCACACTTTGCATGTAACTGCATTGGGTCTCCACCACCAGACCGATCACCGCGCCGTGGTGGATATCCAAGACGCCATGTTCAATCAGGTAGCCGTTGACGGCCGTATCAAAGTAGCTGTAATAGTTGACGTTATTGACGTGACCGTAGACGTCGTTGTCCATCCACCGTGTCTGCAGCGTCACGAAGTGATTGAAATCGGTGCGCTCGATACTCGCTTGCGGGCTCATGCTCTTTGTCCAAGGTTCACATCAAAATAAGAAAGCCACGTCCTAAATAATGGGCTTTAGGGCGGGAATCCTCAGCGCGGCGGTGGGCGCAAGACCAGCGTTTGCAGCGCTCGGCCGACGCTGCCGTGTTGATCGAACAACTGCGCGTCGGCCAGGCCAATGCCATCGGCCTCCCAATAACTCACCGCCGTCGCCCCTAACCACTCCCCCACCGGGTCTCGGTGCAGCACCACGGTCAGGTCGGCGTTGGCAAAGGTGACGCTATCCCAGGGCTCGGCATTGCGGCCAAAGGCGTTGCCGCAATCCGCGAGCGGACAGATGCGCTGAAAGGGGCTCGCCTCTTCGCTCACCAACAGCGGCACGGTTTTCATCCACAGCGAGGTGGGCCCGGGTGTGGGCTGCTGGCCCGCTGGGTATCTCATCTCCACACCGTGCAAAAAACAGGTTTCACCGTGCGCTGTTTTCTCCAGTGCAAAACCGCCGGGCAGTGCGTCGTCGGGATGGCCGATATCGCTGCGGTGACTGGGCAGTTCGAGCTCAGGAGAGCGCGCCATCAGCAAGCCATTGAAACGAGCCCGTAGCACGCCATCTGCGTCGACAATGGAACCGCTCGCGGTTGACACCGAACGGCCCTGGCGAGTCAGCTCAGCCACCACGCGGAAGCCCGCATGCGGGATGGGCCTGATCAAATCGATGGTCAAGCGCGTCAGCCGCTGCTCTGGCAGCAGCCGCTCGATGGCCCGCGCCGCCAGCCCACTGGGAGGCCCCGCATGGCAGTGATCGATGTGCCAGGGGCCACGACTGTAATCCGTCGGCGCAAACCACTCGCCGTCTTCGCTGGTGAAAAAGCTCTTGCGCATGTTACACCTGTTATTGGAATCGCAGATGGCTTATCGTAGCAGATGAAGAGCGGCGTTCTCAGGAGTAAAACCATGCCCACGATGCAGCTATCGCGCGAGACTGAAATAGAAACATCACTGGATGTGCTCAAGCCCCTGTTGATGGATTTCAACAACTGGCCACTCTGGAGCCCTTGGCTCTGCCAGGAGCCCGAAGCCGACGTGCGCTACGAGGGCCCGCCCGCCGAGGTCGGCAGCAGCTATAGCTGGAATGGCAGCCGCATTGGCGCCGGTGGCATGACACTGAGCAGCGCCACTGCTTCACTGCTCGAATACGATCTGGTCTTCCACAAACCCTTTAAAAGCCGGGCCCGTGTTGCGTTCGAGCTGTCCGCCACCGACACAGACCGCTGCCGCGTCAAGTGGAGCATGTCCAGCAGCCTGCCGTTTTTCCTGTTTTTCATGCGTAAATCCTTCGAAGTCTATATTGGCAACGACTACGAACGCGGTCTGCGCATGCTCAAAGAGCTGGCAGAGACCGGCACGGTGAACAGCAACACAGCCATCGAAGCCATCGCCACACTGCCCGCAGCAGACTTCATCGGTATGGCGGGCAGCGGCAATTTAGCCTCGCTGGGCCCCGCCATGCAACAAGCTTTCCCGCAGTTGCGAACAGCGATTGATGACGCCGGGCTCAGCACCGCTGGCGCGCCCTTTTGCCACTACCGCAAGATGGACCCGGTGGCAGACTACTGGGAATACACCCTTGCAATTCCCGTCAGCGGTGAGGCGACAACGCCAGGTTTTGAACGCGGCACGCGGCAGGCGATGAGCCGGTGTGCGCAGCTCACGCACACGGGCCATTACCACCACCTGGGCAATGCCTGGGCGACCGCCTTCAGCTGGATGCGCGCGGAAAAGAAGCGCTTCCACAAAAAACACGGCGCCTTTGAAATCTACCTCGATGATCCGGCGACAAGCGATGCTGCCGCGCTTCGTACCCGATTGTTCATTCCGCTGAAGTAGACCACACCGCGCACTCTCTCATGCGTGCATTCCCGCAGCCGTTCAGCTCGCAAATCGCCGAGCGCGACTGCGCCGCTAGGAACTGTCAGCTGACCGCATCAACGGCGTCACGCAGGCTCTGCACAGTACGGGGAATATCCATGCTCGCGACATTGCCCAGCCCCAAGACCACCGCTTTGCACCCGCGCTGCTGGTCGCCACTCCAGAGCAGGGATTCCAGCGCGATTGCGCCCAATCCACGCGCCTCCAGACTCTGCTCCAATGCATTGCGATCCAGCGCGCGCGCTAGATCGACGATAAGACTCAAGCCCCCTGTGCCGTCACGGTAACGCAGCACCGGCGCGTGCTGATCCAGAACCTGCAATAACACCCGGCGGCGCTGCGCATATACCTGGCGCGCACGGCTCAAATGGCGTGCCACTGCACCCTCATCCAGCAGCGTAGCAACAGCTTCCTGCACCACCGAGTTATGGCCCCCACCGATGTCCGCCAAAGCACGGCAGGCGGCTGGGACATGCGTCTCCGGCAGCACCAACCAGGCGATTCGAACAGAGGGAAACATCAACTTGGAGAAGGTGCCCGCGTGCAGCACAGCAGCGGAAGCATCCCCTGCCAGTGCTGGCCTCGGCTGATACTGATCGCGAAACTCGCTGTCGTAGTCGTCTTCAAAGATCACCGCCCCACACGCTGCTGCACGCGCCAACAACGTGTCGCGGCGATCAGCAGACAAGGTCACGCCGAGCGGGTAGTGAAAACATGGCGTGGTGTAGATCAGCCGCGGCGGCGGTGACGCGGGGAAACACATGCCCTGCTCATCAACCGGGCAGGGCACGAGTGACAGACCCTGCGACTGCCACGCAGCCACTGCACCGCCGTAACCGGGCTCCTCGACCCAGGCAACGTCCCCCGGGGATGCGTATAGCATGGCCGCTAAGTTGAGGCTCTGGCGGGTCCCGGCGGTGATCATTATCCGCGACGGGGAGACGTGCAAGCCGCGGTACTGCGCCAAGAACCGAGCGATACTCTCACACAGTCCGGGGTGACCGTTGTCGCGCACATAACCCCAGCGCTCCCGGTCGCCACGTGCCGCTCGCGCCAATGCTCGAGTCCAATCGCGCTGGGGAAATAACGCCGCGTCGGGCTCTCCCGGACTGAAGGCCCGCGGCCGGCCCATGCGGCTCTGCGCCTGTGCGCGTGAACCCAAAACCACGCCCGCTTGATCAGGCACAGCCACTGTGCCGGCGTAAACCACCCGAGTGCCCGCGCGGCCTCTGCCCTCAAGCAAGCCCTCGCTGGCGAGCTGCTCGTACACCTGGGTTACTGTGTTACGCCCCAAACGCAAGTGCTGAGCCACCCGGCGGCTCGGCGGTAACAGCGCGCCCTGGCCGGGCAAACCCCGGCAAATGCAGTCGTAGAGATTGAGATAAAGTTGCCGGCTTTTGGACAGATTGCAGCGGGGATCAATGGCCAGCGCGTCGAGCAGGGCAGAGTCTTTCAAATTATTTGGCTCTTTCATCGCCCTAAATTCCGCTAATTAGATAGAGCCATAATGCGCTGAACGCGCCATTGACACAAGAAAATGTGTCAAAAATAGAACACCGCACGGGCTCAATTACACTCCAGCACCCCTTCGCCCGCACCATCATCGAGCGGCTGCAATAAAAGGGGTCAATGCTGCTTCAAGCCATCTTTAGCCAAAGTGAAGATGTCATCTAAACACGCTTCCAACTACTCGCCTGCCTTGCTATTGTGAGCGCATTAGACGCTCATTTAGAGTCTTGGTTATGTGCGGCAACATCGTAAAATTATCTCCAGAAATCGACCACCTCGTGCAACTCACGCGTGGCCCGAATTCGCTCGCCTCGCTACAAACAGAGGCCTGCCACATAGCCACTCATGCAGGCGCGCGTTGGCAGCAGCTCCACTACCAGCTTCAACAGCTGCAACACTCGCGCTCGCTTGGCGTCGTGCAGAAACTGCAGTTGGCGAGTTGCGAGCGACATTTCCTCGCTTTTTACACCGGTTACTCAAACCACGAGTCCATGTTCAGAACAGCGCTGACACTGGTATCGCTGGACCACCTCGACGCCTCCCTGAATCTAATCTCCTCCAGCGCCAAATGCTGCGCCTCGGCGGGCGATTTTGAACAGGCGCTGCAGATACTTGCTTGGGCCTTTAATTGGGCCAAAGAAGAGGCACACAAAGATGTGTTCTGGCCCATTTTTAATGCCACAGTCTTCGTCTGTAACCGCATGGGCCGACACCATGAAGCCTTGTATTATGCGAAACATTGCTCGCGACTTGCGGCTGAGCGAAACGTCGAAGCCGAAATTCAATCGACTCGATTTACACTGCGCAATGCAACGCGCCTGGCCAAGGGCTCACTGGAAAATTTGAGTTATGAAGATGATTTGAAGCTGCTGAGCCAAGGCAAGCTCAAATACGATTCACTCAACCAATTCATACTACCCGTCGATGCAGCCCTCGCTTACCTCGACCAGTCACAGCCTGATTGCCGCTCGGCCCGTGCCTGCCTCGCGCAAGCGGAAGAGCGAATTGTCGACGCCAACGACTACGCGATATCGCAATTCCTGCTGGCCCAAGCGCGCCTGCATCTTGCCTTCGGGCAGCGAAATGCTGCCAGAGACGCGATCATGGAGGCCTCCCAATTGATGCCCGAAGCAGATTGGTCGCTCGCGCAGCGGGTGAACCAAGTGATGACACACCTCGATCTGGCCTTCGCGCACTGCGAGCAAAAACGCCACGCCGTCACAGCAAAGACCTGGAAAGATTTCAGGCAGTCGAGCTCAGTGGCGGTTGAATTTGCGCTGACTGAAAGCCCCGAAGCCTGCTAGTTTCACCCCTTCCTCTCTGCCTCGAGAACGCCTCAACCACCGCCGTTTCGGCCAAGTATCTCAGCGCTGAAATTTAGTTGCCAAAACCACGCTGCTCAAGGTCCGCTCCACCCCTTGCAAAGCCGCGAGACTATCGATCACCGCGTCCAGAGCCTGCGTGCTGCCAGTGCGCACAAACGCCAATAAATCATAACTGCCGCTGATGGTCTGCAATTGCTCAACTTCAGGGATCGCTTCGATATGCCGGACAATCGATGTAGCCTGTTTGGCGTGCACGCTGATCATCACTTGCGCGCAGACTTGCCGCTGCGCGTGTTCTGGGTGATAACGAATGGTATATCCCTGAATGACATGTGTGCGCTCCAAGCGCGCC
Source organism: Granulosicoccaceae bacterium (assembly GCA_033852095.1). Taxonomy (GTDB): domain Bacteria; phylum Pseudomonadota; class Gammaproteobacteria; order CALCKW01; family CALCKW01; genus CALCKW01. Next base: position 12,983 of record JAWSVD010000202.1, read on the forward strand.
ATGTGCTCCTGCACCGTGGCCCTGCTCACGCCAAGCTGCCTCGCCAGAGCCGACACACTGGCGCGCGCATCAGCCTGCAGCAGCTGCAATAATTTATTGTCCAGAGCAGACATCTAAAGCCCCGTGAATTCAAAGAAAAACCGATACAAAGACAGGTGCTTTCCCCAACCTTTATCTGGCGGGGTCCAGAGCTCTCGCTCACTAGCTGTAACACACACATGTGTCCTATCGAGCATTTATTGTACAAATTGCTAACAAATTCCATCAATTTGTTCAATATAACCTCGCATTATGCCAATTTCATGCCTTAAATTCATCTTAGGCCAGCGCTACACTTTTCACAGCCACTTCAATTATCTATTCAGAGATTTTTGCAATTCGGTCAAACACTGGAAAACCCTGATTAAAACAGCGCTTATCGGCGCAAAATTTTCGAGATGACGCTTGTCGGCCTCTCTGCAAAGCAGCCCTTGGGATGACACCATGAACAGCCTCAGCTACAACAATTTTGCGAAGCAGACCTCTATCGTGCAGACCCCAAGCGTGCTGCAGCATGCACGGGCGCAGGTGAAACGGCTACAGCCCGATCGGCCTCTGCTCTTTTTTTACGAGAGCGAGCTGCGCCGCAACAGCCGCGCGTTCATCGCAGCCATGCCAAGGGTGCACCCGCATTTCGCAGTGAAAGCCAACCCCCACCCCCGCGTGCTCGCGGCACTGGCCGATGAAGGCACTGGCTTTGAAATCGCGTCCAAAGCGGAGCTGGAGCTTCTGCTGAGACTCGGCATCCCCGCCGAACAGCTGTACTACTCCAACCCGATCAAAGCCCCGACTCATGTGCGCTTCGCCGCGGAGCAAGGCGTGCGCTGGTTCGTTGTGGATTCGGTGGCAGAGGTGCAAAAAATTGCCGCCATCGCCCCAGCGGCCAAACTGTATCTGCGCATAACCACCAGCAACGCTGGCGCCGTATTGCCCTTGGCGCACAAATTTGGCTGCAATGAAATCGAGCGATTGCAGATCATGCAGGCCTGCAGCGATCTCAATCTCACCCTTGCGGGTGTCAGTTTTCACGTGGGTTCGCAGTGCATCGAAGCGCAGAGCTGGCGCACGGCGATCGATGACGCCAAGACGTGTTTTGTTGAAATGCAGGCGCACGGTTTCAAGCCGGAGCTGCTCAATATCGGCGGGGGTTATCCCACCGCTATCAATGACCAGGTCCCGTCCATCGAGCATATCGCATCGCTGATCAACGCTGCATTGGCTGACATCGAGCCAACCGTTAAGGTCATCGCCGAGCCAGGCCGTTACTTGGTTGCCAGCGCTGGTTGTTTGAGCACCCAAGTAGTAGGTACAGCGAAGCGCGGCGACAGTGACTGGCTCTACCTGGACACGGGCTACTACGGCGGGCTCATGGAGCTCGCAGACCACTACGCACTGCCGATCAGCACCGATAGAAAGGGCGCGTTAAAACGGTGGACGGTAGCCGGCCCCACCTGTGACAGCATCGATGTCTGCTGCCAAGCCCGCCAGCTACCAGCGGAGCTGCAGACAGGGGATCGCCTATTTATTGGCCACCTGGGCGCCTACTGTTACAGCTGCACTACCGACTTCAACGGCTTCCCTCCACCAGAGCTGTACTTTGTCTGACGGCGCATCGGAAAACCCTGACAGCACAAATCTCTGTGCCGTCAGAACCGCTACAGCCACCAAAACAAGGCGTACAATAAGCGCTTCATCATTCAACCCTTTTGGTCTATCTCCACATGCGCAAAAGCCTGCTGTTGTTGGTCCCGTTTTTATTGCATTGCTCCGCACTCAGTGCGGAGCAGATCTGGCGCTACGACATGCTGGTCAACAGCAAGATCATCGGCGAACAAACACTGCGGCACCTGCGCAGTGATTCGGGGCTGCAGCTCATCCAGACAACGCAAGTGGAGAAAAAGGGCTGGTTTCGCAGCTTTGTGATGCAAGGCGTCAGTGTCGAAGAGCTGGACAGCAAAGGCCACAGCCAGGCCCTGCAAACACGTGTCACGGCAAACGGCAAAAGCTGGTGGAGCCAAGTGTTCCCCGCGGAAAAAGATCTGCGTGGAGTCGGCATCGATCTGGGGCAGCTGGACACCGCTCGTCTTGAGCAATTCAGCACCCTCGACGTCCTCATCAGCAGCGCGCAGCCACCCGCCGCTGCCGAGATCCGGCGGCGGAGCCAAGCTATTCTGGGCGACATGCCGCGCGATGAAAAAAGCCTGCTCAGCGCCGACGCCAAATTTGTGACCAGCTTAAATGCGCTGCCATTTTATCTTCAAGCTGCGGAACGCATCCCGGGCTCGCTGCAGCTGCTGGACAACGAAGGCCTGCAGGTGATCAACAGCCCAATCATCGATCTGGGCACGCAATCGATGGAAATCGGTGGCAAACACTACACTGCCCAACACATCAAAGTGGAAAAGGCCGATGCCGGCACGCACATCTGGTATAACACCGCCGATACAGGCCCTGTCCTGCTGATGATTGCCGGCAAGAGCGGGAAAAAGAAGTTTCAGATCAGTCTAAAAGAGCGACAGACAAGCACAGAGTGATGCTGTCTATCGTCACAGCTTATTGGGCGTGTTTCGCCAGCACACGATCTAGCTGATTGGCGAATTCTCGCCGGTCGGTCTGATTGAGCGGAGGCGGCCCGCCGGTCTGCACACCGCTGGCGCGCAGTGTCTCCATGAAGTCCCGCATGCTCAAGCGTTGCTTGATGGTTTCAGAGGAGTAGAGCTCCCCGCGCGGATTCAGCGCCATCGCGCCCTTTTCCATCACCTCCGCCGCAAGCGGGATATCGGCGGTGATCACCAGATCCCCCGCTGCACAGCGCGCCACTATCTCGTTATCAGCCACGTCGAAGCCGCTGGCGACTTGCACTGTTTTTATGTAGAGCGAGCGCGGCACTTGCAGCGGTTGATTTGCCACCAGCGTCAGCGACAGCTTCTTGCGTTCAGCTGCTCGATACAAAATGTCCTTTACAACACCAGGACACGCGTCCGCGTCCACCCAGATGTGCATCTGTGCTCTCCCTCAGTACATTGAGCTGCATTCTAATATGGATCCCCACTGCGCTGCCCACCTTATGTGCCATCGGACACGATAGGCACAGCTGTGGTTTTCGGCGCTGCTCGAAGACACTGGCCGAATCCCACCTACCGCCCGCACCGGCTGCCACGCGGCGCACCTGCGCGCCCAAATCAGAGGCGAAACATCGGCCTGATTCGACCGAAGCACATCACCCAGCGTTGCTAATAAACACACCGCAAAAAAAACACCGCGGATACGTTAAACTCCGCACACAACAAACAGCAGGAAAGCCCATGAGCACCCTCGACACGCTGCAAGCACGCAGTGGCAATCAATGTGAACTGTGCGGCGCGACCGCAGAACTCGACGCCTTTGACGTCGGCCCTGACAGTGACGGCTCGCCGGAGCGCAGCCTGCTGGGCTGCAGCAATTGCCGCGCGGGATTAAGCGATCCGAGCAACACAGATGCAAACCACTGGCGCTGCCTAAACGACAGCATGTGGAGCGAGCACGCGCCGGTGCAAGTGGCGGCGTGGCGCATGCTGAATGCACTGAGCGCAGAAGGCTGGCCACAAGAGCTGCTGGACACGCTGTATCTGGACGACGAACTGCTGGCGTGGGCCAAAGCAGGCATCGCCGACGCCGAGGATGACGCCGTCATTCACCGCGACAGCAACGGCGCCGTGCTCGCGGCCGGCGATACCGTCACACTGGTCAAAGACCTGGTGGTCAAAGGCGCGGGGTTCACCGCCAAACGCGGCACGGCCGTGCGCGGAATTTCCCTGGTGCACGACAACGCCGAGCACATCGAAGGGCGCGTCAACAGCCAGCGCATTGTCATCTTGACCCAGTACGTAAAAAAATCACTCTGAGCATCTGCAGGCACTGAACCCTGCCCGCACCCCCTGCTTTATTGGCTGCCGCGCGGCGAGGCTTAAATCTCTCGCCCAGCAAGCGCTCTAAATAATCCAGCCTCTCGCCCGAACCGCCGCACCCCTCATACAGGTACTAAACATCAACCTCCTCGGCAGCACGGGCCAGCGCGCGCTAAGTTAATGGCATAAAGTGCAACATAACGCGTTAGACTGATCTGTCGCTCATTTCGACGGGCCTTCTCGCGTGCTAATAGCTTGTGCAAGCGCGAAATTTCACAAGGGAATTTGATGGAGAGCTTGGGCTTGAGTCTGGACATGGCCGCGGTGCTCGCACTGCTCGGATTTACCGTTTTTTTGTTTGCTTTTGAGATTGTCCGCGTGGACTTGGCGGCACTGCTGGTGATGGTGCTGCTCGGCGTGCTCAGCGAAGTGCCTGGACTGGACAAACTGGCGGACCTCAACCATCTCTTCGACGGATTTTCCAGCAACGCTGTCATTTCGATCATTGCCGTGATGATCATTGGCGCCGGCCTCGATCAGACAGGGCTGATGAATCGGGTCGCAAAGGGCATTGTGAAAGTGGGCGGTGACACCGAAAGTCGGCTGATCCCCATCATCAGCGGCACCGTCGGCATCATCTCATCCTTCATGCAAAACGTGGGCGCCGCCGCGCTCTTTCTGCCGGTTGTCTCGCGCATCAGCAACCGCACCGGCGTGCCTGTCTCTCGCCTGCTGATGCCCATGGGCTTCTGCGCCATTCTCGGCGGCACCCTCACCATGGTTGGCTCCTCGCCCCTGATTCTGCTCAATGACCTGATAATCGGCATCAACACCAGTCTGCCCGAGCCACAAAAGATGCAGAGCTTCGGGCTCTTCGACGTCACGCCTATCGGTGTCGCCCTGCTACTCACCGGCATTCTGTATTTCATCGTCGCTGGCCGCTGGGTATTGCGCGCGGATAACAAGCACCCGAACAAGGTGCAGAACATCCTAGAATATTACCAGCGCATCTATTCTTTCACCCCGAGCGTGCACGAAGTCATTGTCAAGCCTGGCAGTCCGCTGGTCGGTCATGGTGTGCTGGACCTGGTCGCTGAGTACGGCATCGATATCATTGGCATTCATTACCGTGGGCGCACCCGCATGGAGCCACCCGGCGACATTCGGGTCGAGGCACCGGCCCGGCTCGCCGTGATCGCCCACCCACAACAACTGCAACATTTTGTGGCCAAGACCGGCGTGGAAGTCGACCCGACGGGCAGCACTTTCGCCGAAGACCTGAGCACCGATAAATCGGGCATTGCGGAGTTGGTCATCCCGCCTGATTCGGCTGTTATCGGTCGCAGCGCGCGTGAAATAGGCATCCGCAAAAACCACGGTTTGTCGGTACTGGCGCTGTCGCGCGGCGGGCACGCCTACAGCCGCAGCTGTGCCGAACCAGAGCTCACAGAAGACACCCGAGCCAGCTGCCAAGATATTGGCCTGATGCAATTGCAGGCCGGGGACACACTCGTCTGCCACACCGCCTGGGACTCCCTCGCCCGGCTTGAAGAAAATCACCGCAACAACTACGTCGTGGTGACCGCCAATTACCCTCAGGATTTGTTTAGGCCCGAGAAGACCTTGTTTGCGCTGGCCTTTTTCAGTATCGCTCTGCTGCTGGTGCTGTTTTCGGACATTCGCCTCTCGCTGTGCCTGCTGATCGGTGCCACAGGCATGATACTCAGCCGCGTGCTGAGCATCGACGAAGCCTATAAAGCAATTGGTTGGAACACCGTCTTTCTGTTGGCCAGCCTGATCCCGCTGGGCCAGGCGGTGCAGAATACCGGCACAGCGCAATGGATAGCAAATGGCGTGGTGGACGCGATGGACGGCATGTCGGTGCTGTCGCTGCAGATAGCAGTCGCCTTGCTCGCTACAGTTTTCACCTTGGTGATGTCCAACGTCGGCGCCACCGTCTTACTGGTGCCACTGGCGGTGAACATCGCGCTGGCGGCCGACGCCGACCCGGCGCTCTTTGCCCTCACCGTGGCGATCTCGACCTCCAACTCCTTTCTGATCCCTACCCACCAGGTCAACGCGCTGATCATGGGGCCGGGCAACTACCGCGTGATGGACTTTGTGCGCACGGGCGGCATCATGACCGTGCTGTTTTTAGTTGTTTCCATCTCCATGCTGAATTTGTATTTCTAAGCGAATCCTGAATAGATCCCCTGTTTTTTAGCATCGCGGCAATTGAAAACGCAGTGCTCGGTGTGGACGCCAGAGCTAAGGTGCCAGGAAATGCGCGGGCGATGAATGGTGTGCGAGAGTGCACACTGTGCCGCCGGGATCGCTGAACAGATCGACTCCTAGCCTGATAGACGGACACAAAAACGCCCGCTTGAAGCGGGCGCAATATATAAACAATGGCGAGCAGGCTCAGCCATCAGATAAAAACAAAAGCCTAAGCGCGTTGACGCACCAAGGACACCAACAATACCAACGCCAAACAGAGCGGTAAGCCCGTGCTAGCACCCGCCATCACGTGATTCGTCACCGAGGCTTGATCAGTCGAAGCTGTGTGCTTCACTTGAGCCGCGACCATCACCGGCGAGACTGTGTTAAGAGCCAACACCATATCGGGGGCACTGTGCACACGATCAATTCGCTGCGCTTCGGCTGTCGCAGCAACTGCCCCGAACAGGGGAATGCACAATAAAATTAAGCGAAAAATATACGCCACAATTATCTCCTAGGGACAAGCGCCCAAAGGTCTCCTTAAAATACCAAATTCATAAACCGAGAATGCATCAGCAACTACCCTGTGCATCAAACGGTGATTTCAACAACCGGTCACACCTGTTCAACGAACCTATGTTTCACTATTGATACAGACGACAAAAACTTCGTCTGATCAACATAAGAGTAGCTGCATCACGGAGAAATGATAGCTCGCTGACGCGACCAATGTGAATACTTCTTTAATACAAAACTGTAAGGAAAGCAGAATTCCTGGACTATATGATAGAAATTTGATGCACTCGGCTAGACAAGTTGTTTATATGTACAAAAACAGCATGAATGCAGAGCTCTGCCAGGCGAAAAGTACGACCGATACAGGATTTTAGAAACATCATGGCCCCGAACACGACGAGAATTTGCGACATAATAGTGCGCGGGACTGCACTATATATGCTGCAACTCGATTTTCATGCGCTTCGCGCCCTTGCACACCGCACCCCGTCCGTGGGGTATTAAAATACGGTGACTAGTCAAGCAAGGACGGCAGGTACAACACGATTTGCGGAAAGGCGACTAGGCCTGCGATGGTCAAAGCATCGGCAACAAAAAATGGTGAGGCGCCACGAAAGACATCTTGTACTGAGATATCCGAACGCACGCCGGCCACCACAAAACAATTGAGCCCGATGGGCGGTGTGATCAAACAGAGCTCTGCCATTTTCACCACCACGATGCCGAACCAAATAGCACAGCCAGAAGACGTCATGCCAAAGGCGCTGTCTGCCGCAGACACGCCTTCGCCGCCATTGAGCGCAATAACCGCGGGAAAGACAATCGGCAGGGTCAGCAGCAACATGCCGATGGCGTCCATGAACATGCCCAAAACCGCGTAGGCGAGCAAAATGCAGACGAAGGTGGTCATGGGGCTTTGATCTAGCGTGGAGATCCAGTCTGAAAATGCCGATGGCAGATCCGCAAAACCCAAAAAGCGCACGTAGATCAACACGCCCCAAATGATGCTGAAAATCATCACCGACAGCTTTGCAGTTTCCAACAGCGCGTTCTTCAGGTCGGGCCAGCGCATGCCGCGCGCCAGCGCCACTAAAAACACCACAAAGGCACCAATAGCGCCGCCTTCGGTGGGCGTACCCCAGGCATCCCCGCCGAAGGGGTTGTAGATAAAACAAATGATGATCACCACCACAAAGACAATCGGCAGTGCTCCGGGCAGGGATTTAAAGCGCTCCGACCAGCTGTAACCACCCACCGGCGGCCCGAGCTTGGGCATCACTACGGCCATGCCGATCACCAGTGCTGCGTAGACAACCGCCGAAAAGGCACCTGGGATAAAACCCGCCAATATCAAGGTGCCCACGTCCTGCTCGACGATGATCGCGTAGATCACCAGAATAGCCGACGGCGGGATCAAGGACGCAAGCGTGCCCGCCGCCGCCACGACGCCCGCGGCAAAACGCCGGTCGTAACCGACTTTCAGCATCTCCGGTATGGCGATGCGAGCAAACACCGCCGACGTCGCCACCGACGCCCCAGAAACGGCGGCAAAACCAGCGGTCGCGAACACAGTGGCCACCCCTAGCCCGCCCGGCAACCAGCCAACCCAGCGCTTAGCAGCCTCAAACAAAGCCTTGGTCAGACCCGCGTGATAAGCCAAATAACCGATCAAAATAAATGTAGGGATCAGTGACAGGGCCTGGCTGGAGACCTTCGAGTGTGGCACCTGGCCTGCAACCTTCACCGCCACTTCCAAGGCCCAGAAAAACTTCCCGCCGGCGTAGGCTTTTTTGGCCCAGAAGATCCACACCAAACCCACCAATCCCGCCGTGGCGGCGGCAAAAGCCACGCGCATGCCGATCACCACCAGCACCATCATCACGCCAGTGACCCAGAGGCCTATCTCAATACTGGTCATGAGCGGCGCTCCGCGGCGTCTTGGCTGAGCGTGGTCTCGGCTTCCCGGTCGGCTTGGGTGGCGGCGTCCTCGATCATGGGCACGGCAATAGGATGCAGGTCACCACTGGCCAGGGCCCTGGCGTAACTGATGCACTGGATCACTAAACGCAAGCTCAACACCGAAAATGCCACGGGTACCAGCAGTTTAGCGGGCCACAGCGGCAGGCGGATATCCAGCGAAGAGTCACGACTCCAAAGCGGTGCGGTGAAATCAAAAGAGCGATCAAAATGCGCCCAGGTGCCCCACACCAACAACAGCATCAGCAACAGCGTCACCAGGCAACTCAGCAGCTCTAGGGCCCACAGAGCCCGCCCCTGCAAGCGACCAATCAGCATGTCCATGCGGATGTGACCGCCCAGTCGCTGGCAGTAGGCCACCCCCATGAATGCGATCACTGGCATCGCCTGCTCAATCCAATCCACATAACCCGATATGGGCTGGTTGAACATCTGCCGCCCCCCCACACTGGCGACGGCGAGCAACATCAGCGAAAACACGGCGATTCCGCTCATCAATGCCAGCAAACGCTCCACGCGCTCCAAGCCCACATCGAGCCGGCTCAACAAGCTGTTATCCGTCAGTACGGGCGAATCAGAAGCCATGCCTATCCCTCACAATTAGTGCCCGCCGCTCAGCCAGTGCCTAGCCACAGCTGCGAATCAGAATGCCTTTGAACAGTTGATCGCGCAGCCTCCAAGCAACGCCGCCGATCAGAACTCGCACTATGGTGCACAATTGCCGGTGCTAATGCCAATGCTGAAAGCAAAAGCCGAGCGGGACACCGGCGTGCGGCGCTGAATGGGGACAGCAATGGCCACTGCTGATGCAAGGGCAGGAATAGACTGCTCTACTTCACCATGCTTGTGTTATGGCTGACCGCGTGGCCGAAGCCCCCGTTCAGAACGGCGCTGGCGCTTCAAAGCTGACGAGCTCGCCCGTGCCCGGGTGAATGAAGCTGAGCTGATGGGCGTGCAAATGCAAGCGAGTGCCAGGCGCACCGTAGAGCTCATCCCCGACAATGGGCAGGCCCACGCCCGCGGGGTGCGCCATGTGCACGCGCAACTGGTGGGTGCGGCCGGTGACGGGAAACAGGGCCACGCGCGTGCGCCCAGGCTCCCGCGCAATCACCTGCCAGCGTGTCAGCGCTGCCTTGCCGTATTGCTCGCACAGCAGCTGCCGCGGCCTGTCATCCAGATCCACGCGCAGCGGAAAATCAACTTCTCCGCTCTCTCCCTGCAGCTCGCCCCTGAGCAGCGCGAGATACTGCTTGCGGATGGTGCGCTTGCTGAACTGCCGCTGCAGCGCCTTGTGATCGCGCCGCGTTTTGGCCAGCAGCAACAGGCCTGAGGTGGACTGGTCCAAGCGGTGAACCAGTTGCAGCTCAGGCAGTTCCGGGTGACGTGCTTGCATGCGGCTCTGCACCGAATCCAGCATCGTCAGACCAGGCACAGACAGCAGATCCCCCGGCTTGTTCACCACAATTAGGTGAGCGTCTTCAAAGATCACTGCCGGTGCTGCGGGGTCGCCGCAGGGCGCCAAGTGCGCGGGCTGCCGGCCGACGGGCAAACCCTGCAGCATGAACGCCAGCAGCGGCGCGCAGCGGCCTCTGCAGGCGGGGTAATAATGACCGTGGTGGCGAATGCCCTGCGCCGGTGCCGCGCCCCACCAGAACTCAGCCAGCGCGACAGGCTTCAAGCCACGGCGGTAGGCATAAGCCAGGAGCTTGGGCGCCGCGCAATCGCCGCTGCCGGCGGGCAGGCGCTTGCCCTCATACAGGGACGCCAGCGGGCGGGACTCACCGCGTGCGTTCTTAACTGTGTAGCTGGCGTGGACGCGCTGCTGTATCGATGCCTGCGAGTGTTCACAGGCGCTGCGCAGCTGCGCTATGGGCGCCTCAAAGCCGGACAAGCGCGCCGCCGCCTCTGCGCACAGTGCCTTGCGTTGCCGCTTGTCCTGAGAGCGCAGCCGCGCGTCGGCCTCGCCCTCTGCGAGCAGCGAGGCGAGCGCGGGCTCATCGGCTGTTTCACGGGCTACACGCCTGGCTGCCTTGCGGCAGACCAGCTGCACTTGTAATTCGGCGGTTTGCTGTTGCAGCCGGCTGTTCAATTGCTCGCTCTCTAGACTGCAGCGCAGATAATCTGCCGCCTGCTCAGCATCGCTCAGTTGCTGCTGCATCTGCGCCAACTTCGCTAGCGCAGGCTGCTCCCAGTCGGTACGCGCGGCGGCGTCAAACAGCGGCGGTACAAATCCATCAACGTGCCAGCGCCCCTGCAATTGGCCCGCAAACGCACGCAGATACACCCGCTGCCCCACCCCGTCCAAGGCGAGCAACACGCCGAACATCTTGCCCTCTCGCGCTGTGTCGAAATAGACACCGTCTCGGGAAAGCGCAGCCAGATAGGCTTGCATTTCTTCAGCCGCCAATTTAGCCAATGTCGCAGGGGAGTTGCAGAAGGGGCTGTCAAATCCCGCGGGCAGCGCTGTTTGAGCAGAGTTTTCAAAAGGGATAATCAGAGACATGGGCGTTCACAAACAGTCGAAGAACAGCGGATAAAACAGGTGTGCGAAATGCACGCGGGCTCTGCCTGTGGCATGATCGCTCTTTTCATCAAGGATGTCACAGCATGCCAGCCCTGTTGCCCAACGTCGACCCGGACGGACTGCTCGAATTCTCAGTCGTCTACACCGACCGTTCCCTCAATCACATGTCGCAAGAGTTTCAAGGCGTGATGCGCGACCTGCACAGCACGCTGTGCTCCGTGTACAAGGCCCAGACTGCGGTGATCGTACCGGGCAGTGGCACCTTTGCCATGGAGGCTGTCGCTCGGCAATTTGCAGCCGAAAAACACACCCTGGTGGTGCGCAACGGCTGGTTCAGCTTTCGCTGGACTCAAATCCTAGACGCTGGCCACATCTCCGCGGGCAGCACCGTGCTGCGTGCAGTGCAGCCCTCTCCCGGTCACCAGCAGCCCTTCCAGCCGGTGGATGTGCAGCAAGTGATTGAGACCATCGCCGCAGAGCGCCCGCAAGTGGTGTTTGCACCGCACGTGGAGACATCCTCTGGCATGATGCTGCCCGATGATTATATCAAGGCTGTGGCGGCGGCGACCCACGAAGCGGGCGGGCTCTTTGTGCTCGACTGCATCGCCTCGGGCACGGTCTGGATCGACATGGAAGCGCTGGGCGTGGACGTGTTGATCAGCGCGCCGCAAAAAGGCTGGAGTGGCCCGCCCTGCGCTGGATTGGTGATGCTCAGCGAGCGCGCCGTGACCACACTCGACCAAACCGAGAGCGACAGCTTCTCCTGCGACCTGAAAAAATGGCAGCAGATCATGCAGGCCTACCTCGATGGTGGGCACGCCTACCACGCGACTATGCCCACTGACGCGCTGCGCCAATTCCGAGACGTGGCCGCCGAGACAGTGGCCCGCGGGGCTGACACGGTTAAGGCGCAGCAGATTGAACTGGGGCAAAAGGTTCGGCAGTTACTCGCGGACGTCGGCTACCGCTCGGTGGCGGCACCGGGCTTTGAAGCGCCGGGCGTGGTGGTGGTGTACACCGATGACGTGGACCTGCACAACGGCAAGAAATTTGCGGCGGCCGGCGTGCAAATAGCGGCGGGCGTTCCGCTCAGGTGCAACGAGCCAGCGGATTACCAAACCTTCCGCATCGGGCTCTTTGGCCTGGACAAGCTCGCCGATGTAGACGCGACTGTCGAGCGTTTGCGCCAGGCTCTGGCCAACAGCTAAGCCTGTCCGACCGAGCAAGCCTTGGCGTATTCAGGGCTTGCTGCGGCGGCGCTCAACAGCGCTGCCGTTAAAGGTTTTGCGGGATTCACGACTGCAGCGACAGCTCAAAGTGGGCCTCGTTTTCATGAGGGCCATATCCCCCTAAGGCCACAACAACACCAGTATCGCCAACAACATCACGGCCATGCCTGTCAGCTCAGCACGACTGGGGCGCTCTTTGAACAGGTACAGTGACAGCAACATAGCGAACAGAAATTCGCTTTGACCTACCGTATTGACCAGTGCGGGATGCGCCAGTGCAAAAGCAACAAACCAGCACATCGAGCCCGCAACACTCATCAAGCCAGTGAACAACACCACGCGGTAGCGCTGCAACAATGCCAGAAATTCACGCCTGTCTCGCCAGCTGATCGCCACCGTGCAGACAATCAGCTGCAGCGTCACCAGGGCCAACAAACTGCAGAGCCCACGGCTAAACGCACTGTAGGTATCCGCCGACAGGGCCTGATTGGCCTCGCGTACAAACAAGCCGGTAAAGGCCAAAATAATCCCCGCCAACAGACCAATGCCCAGGCTTTTCATATCCCAGATGTCTGCGTCCGCTCGCTCAGATGATTTGTGCTTAGACAAATCTTGCTTGGACGATTTGCTCTGGGCCATGATCAGCACACCCACGGTCGCCACCCCTACGGCAAGCCACTGCAGGGGGCTCAGGTGCTCCGCGAAAAACACCACCCCAAACACCGCTTGGCCGGGCAGCATGATCTTGAGGTACATGATGCCAATGGCGAAATTGCGCTGCTTTACCAACACGGTCTGCAAAATGGTGGCGTACAGCTGGGTGATCGCTGCCGCTCCAATCCACAGCCAAAAAGCGAGGCTCGCCGTGCCGTAGAGCCGCACCACGGCCTCGGACTGACCGTCCAGAGAATACAACAATACAAGCGCGGCTACTGGCGTGCCCAAAAAAACCCTGGAAAAGGGGCTGGCCCAGCAACTGGGCTGTACCCGCTGGCCCGCCACCGGCTGACTCACCAGCCGTTGACCCGCGACCCTGAAGGCCTGAAACGCACCGCCCATGAAACCCAATAAAACCCAGGTCTCGAACATCAGTTGAAACTGCACATAGAGTCAAAAATCACAGCAGGGAAATCCAAACAAAGCAGCATGGCAGCACGGATGTTAAGGCCTTTTGCACAGTGGAAAACAGGGCGTCAGAGACGGCGCGGCGCTGACTGACAAACAATCATCTGTGGCTCAGTCTACGCCACGGGAAGCGAAGCTGCTATCGGGGGCAGCCACCCATTGAGCCGCAGTGGCGCGCAGGCAACAGCCGTGGCCGAGGGCTGATAGAGCATTGCTTTGCGCAGATATCCTGCGCTATCAAAGCACGAAACCAAGGGATAAAACGCTGCTGGCCGTGCTGACACGGGGCAGTTAGCGCCCTGCTTCAGGCCCTTGTGCGCCTAGATTCTGCCGGATCAGTACCCACTACGAACACGGCGGCGTGACGCTCAATCAGTACAGCTCGCGAGATACCGACCGGCATGCAAAACAGCCTCTGAACAAAGCATGTTGATTACGTCTGGCATTCGCTATTGCTAATCGTTCGCATTTGCTTTAACTTAACACCATGAACTCTATAAGCACATCCAGCTCAGTGAAGGCCCACGACTCGGTCGAGTCGAACGCCCTAGCTGATAGCCCTCGCACCATCAGCACAGTGGAGCTTTTCCAGGGCGCTGATGAGATCACTCTCAAACACCAGGATCGCCTCTACACGCTGCGCATCACGCGGGCGAAGAAACTGATTCTCACGGCGTAGGAGCTGCAGCAACGCGATCAAGGCCGCGCCTTGATACGCCTACAACTTGACTGACCAGCCACCTCATCTGGCCCAACTACCGGGTCTATGCGGTCGACACGGGCAGCAATGTCTACAAGATTCAACTCAGCAGTTATTAGCACCCCGACTCCGGGGACAGCGGTCACATCACGCTGCGATACGTAGCACTCAATTGATGATTAGCGATTGTTGGTGGAGGACAGAAACACCCTCCCCGATTCACGCCGACGAGATAAAGCGATGAGCAATATAGCGGCTAGACCGGGCACAGGGGATACAACAAAAACGGAGCGCCTGGAGACCCGATGGCGGGAAGCGATCAAGGCTCGGCCACAGCTGAGGATTCGAGACGTTGCCGAAGAATTCGGTGTCAGCGAGCTGGAGCTTTTATGCCTGCCATCGCAGGCGGACCGCATCGTGCCGCTGAGCCATCAGTGGGCCAAGCTGATCGGCGAATTGCAAACCGTGGGTCCATTGATGGCCCTGAGCCGCAACAATTTCGCGGTGCATCAAAAGACCGGCGACTACACCGGGCTGCGTGGCAATCAACACATGGGGCTGATCATCAACGGCGCCATCGATCTGCGCTTTTTCTTCCAGCGCTGGGCCCACGGCTATGTGGTGAAATCCGCCACCGTGGAAGACAGCTTGCAGTTCTTCAGTGCAGACGGCACGGCGGTGCACAAAATTTACTGCACTGAAAACACCGATAAAAAGGCCTGGCAACGTGTGCTGTTGAAGTTTGGCAGCGCGGCCAGTGGCCGCCCGCGAATTGAGGCCAGGCCACTGCTAGAAAAGAAAAGCACGGTGTTTGACAGCGGCACTCAGGCGCAGGTGTTGCAGCGCTGGGCGCAGCTCAGCGATGTTCACCAGTTCTATAGACTGCTGAAAGACTTCGAACTCTCGCGCTACCAGGCCATGGAACTGGCGCAAGAGCAATGGACCTTTGCCGTCAGCGCTTCGATCGTGCCTGCATTCATCAGCGGCCTCACCGGCACGGGCATTCCGGTCATGGTGTTTGTGCCCAACGAGGGCATCGTGCAAATCCACACCGGCCCCATTGAACGCTGTCTGCAGCGGGGTTCTTGGTTCAACATCCTCGACCCGAATTTCAGTCTCCACCTCAACACCGCAGGCCTGGAACAGGCGTGGATAGTCCGCAAACCGACCAGTGACGGCATTGTCAGCAGCCTCGAAATCTACGACATCGATGGCGAACTGGTGATGCAAATGTTTGGTGCCCGCGCCGAAGGCAGTGCCGAGCTGAACAGCTGGCGCCGCCAGCTGGAAATGCTTTGCCCCGATATCCCGGCACTCAGTTCCTGATTTTTCCACGTTCAACCACATCGTCGCCGCTGCCCCATGCAGTTGCTGTGGCGTGGTTGCTCTTTTAGAGGATTTACCATGCAAGACAACAATCTCATCAACCTGCAACTGCTGAACCTCTGCTTTCTGCTCATGCGCCAAGTGTCCGACAGCTTTGACACCGACGCCGAGCGGCAAACGGAGCGGAACCTCATCATGAGCCGGCTGCAGCAGCTACAAAACAACCCAAAACTGCAAGAGTGCCACTGCAGCGGAAAAATGCTCAGCCACCTCAAGCGCCAGTGGCAAAGCCTGTACAATGCAGAGGTGGCAACAACGTCGAGCGCCG
This sequence comes from Granulosicoccaceae bacterium, assembly GCA_033852095.1. GTDB lineage: Bacteria > Pseudomonadota > Gammaproteobacteria > CALCKW01 > CALCKW01 > CALCKW01. The sequence goes on from JAWSVD010000202.1 coordinate 28,854, forward strand.
CCGCGCAGCACTAGAGGATCCTGCACACCGCCTTCAGCGTCAGCGCACATGTACAGCCCCTGCTTCGAGCGGAGGCCATACCTGGTGCCGCTTGCAGCAGACTGTCAGCCGATTTGCACGATTGTAAGCAACACGGGTTCTGCTACTGTCAAAACTGCGCAATAATGGAGACTATTTTTTTCATCGAGAGCCGCCGACAATGTTAAGCCAAGCCAGGCTAGATAAGCTCAATGAGCAGATCAACCTGGAATTTTGTTCTTCTAACTATTATTTGCAGATGGGCGCTTGGGCTGAGAGCAAGGGTTTTGAGGGCTGTGCCGCGTTTTTGTACACCCACGCGGACAAAGAGATGGACCACATGAAGCGCCTCTTCACCTACGTCAACGAGGCGGGCTCAATGGCAAAGCTGGGCACCATCCTGGCGCCACCTGAAGATTTCGGCACCATCAAAAAACTGTTCGAAGCGGTTCTCGCTCACGAGAGATTGATCACGGTCAAGATCAACGAATTGGCACACACCGCCTTCTCCTGCCAGGATTACCCCACCTTTAGCTTCCTGCAGTGGTATGTCGCCGAACAACACGAAGAAGAGAAGCCGGTGGGCGGTATTTTGGACCGCATCAACATCATTGATGAAGACGGCAAAGCGCTCTACTTCATCGACAAAGAGCTGGCGGAGCTTGCCAAGAGCGGCGGCGAAGGCAGTCATGGACACACCAGATGCCGGTGCCTAAACAGCCCTGAGAACACCTTTGGCGGGCGAGGCACTCTTCCCGCCAAACGTGCGCTGGGCCGCATCACAAAACAGTGATGCCCCGAGACAAGACAAAGCCGAAGCCTCATCGAGGCTTAGGCTTTGCCAGCACTTCCTTGTACATCATCCTATTGCGCGCAATCTTGGAACAACTCAGGCTTCGCTGAGATCTTTGCCCTCTCCGCCGTCTCTACCTAGAGCTGATTCAGGCCGTTGATAAAGGCTGAGATACTCGGTCGCTCCAGAAACACAATGGGCTTTTCCGGGTTTTCTTTGCACAGCTTTCTCGCCTTGTTCATGGCGTTGTGGCTGATTCTCTCGGTCGGGCAAAACACCATGTCCGCTTTTTGCAGCAGGCTTTGCAAGTGCTTCAGCTGCTGCTCGCGCCCGCCGTCGTGGTGCAAAAATTCCCCCTCCTTGGATTCGACGATGTTCCTGAAGCGCTGGCACAGGTGGTTATGACCGCCCAGATACAAGATACAGCGGCCGCGTAAATTAACTTCGCAGTCAGTGCTTTTAGCCTTGCAGGGCAGCAGATTCTCTATGGATTGCTCCAGCTGCGCATTGGCGGCCTGCAGCTGTAGCATTTCTTCCTGATGAGCTTCCTGCTCTTCTTGCTGGCGCTGCAGTTTTTTCTGCAGGCGCTCCACGCGCTCACTCTGCAACACCGCCAATTGCTGCTGCCGCACCAGCGCCTTGGCAGTTTTCTCGGCGGAGACATCCGCCGCAGACACGGGCTTGTGTTTCGCCCGCTGCACCCGCTCCTGGCTCAGCTCGGCGCTCAATCGCGTTATCTGCCGCAGATCCCGCTCCCGGCGGCGCTGTTCGGCGACGCGCAAGGTGGTGAGTTCCTCTTCGAGATTTTGTGATTTGAGCTTGTAAAATTTCAAGCGCTCGTTGTCGCGGCGCCCAGTCGCGCCCTGCAAGTGCGACATCATGTGCACCTCGCCAAACACGTCAAAGCCGAGCGCTTCGTCGATGCAAGGGTGCGTTGTCACCGCCCAGACAGAGCCAGCTACCGTGCCTTCCGCCACGGCTTCGCGCCAGACTTCGGCCAGCTCTTCTTTGCTGTTCGCCTTGTTGAAACGCCGAATTTCAGTGGCGTGTCTGCTGTCGAGGTGGCGCTGCAATCTGACCGTCAGAGGGTTCTTCTTGTCAATCGCGCTCTGCACCGCGTAGGTATGCACCTGATAGTCATTGAGATGGCTGACATCGCCGCCCGCACGCAACAGCATGTCGCGGGTTTCAGTCACGCTCAGGCAAGTGCCGATGATCATGCAGTGCCGGGTGTCGGGCACCTCCCACAGCTTGAGCCGCCGCTTCCGGGCGACGGTGCTCTTGGCGCGCAGATTTTTCTGCCCCACGTCTGCTAAAGAGGCAGTGATCGCAGGGATATCATTGGGATCTGCTCGGCACATAATGGCTAACTTACGGTTTAGGGTATGAATCTATATTAATGCGAATCATTCTCCTTTGCAACAGCGCTTAGATAGCTTGTTTGAGAACACACTGCCCGCGTGCTCTGCAGACTGCTGCTGCGACCTCAAACTGCAGTCAGTAGAATCTGCTTAAACCACCCGAGCATCTGCCACTGCAAGTGAAAGCACGCCGCTCGACAGCCCCCTTGGAGTTTCCCATCGCAAGCCTGCATGCCGATAAGCTGCTGTTTTTAATTGTATTTCAACCTTCACTCGCGATGAGAACGCCACCCACCCACCTCGAACAAGACACTGCAGCCACATTTTGAGACTAACAATCGCCTCCAACACTGACTGTCTATAAAAACAGTATATACTCATTGCATGCACTCTCTAGAACAACTCCTGCAAAGCCAATCCCAGCTGTGGCGCGGCAACCAGCACCCCAGCGCGCAGCGCACCGCCCCCACGGGACGCGCGGCGCTGGACGCCTTTCTGCCCGGTGGCGGCTGGCCGCTCGGCGCCCTGACCGAGCTGCTCTCGCCCGGCCCGGGCAGCGGCGAGCTCTCACTGACAACGCCCGCCCTGGCACGCGCAACGGCCAGCGGGCAGCGCGTGGCATTGGTGGCCCCGCCGGTGCCGCCCTATCCCCCAGCGCTGGCCGCCGCGGGTGTGGATTTGTCGCAGCTGTGGGTGATCACCCCGGAGCTGGGCAACAGCCGCCAAGCGCAAAAGAAAGCCGGCAAAGAGGCGCTCTGGGCCGCCGAACAACTGCTGCGCAGCGGCAGCTTTGCCGCGGTGTTGGTGTGGCTGCCACAGGCCACGCCCACCCAGCTGCGCCGCCTGCAGCTGGCCGCCGAGACGGGCGGAAGCTGCTGGGCTCTGGCCTACAGGCCGGCACGCAGCGCCGCCGAATCCTCGCCCGCAGCCCTGCGCCTGCAGTGGGATTCACAGCTGCTGAGCGTGCTCAAATGCCGCGGCGGCAACCCCGGCCAGCTGCAGCTCGAGCCACAGACCCCACCCCCACACACGCCCGCTCACCACTGGCCCCGCGCGGCCAACGACCACCAGCAACAGCGGTGAGCAAGCCCGACACCCTGTGGCTGTGTATTGGCCTGCCCACGCTGCTGCTGGACAGCATGGCAGAGCACGCCGGTGAGCAGCCACCGCGCGCGCTGGTGGCCAGCCGTGGCAGCCAGCGCTGGATCCACAGCGCCAACCGCGAGGCCCACGGCAGCGGTGTACGCGCCGAGCAGCCCGTCGCCACCGCGATGGCACTGCAGCCTGAGCTCCAATTGCAGGCCTACTGTGAGCAGCGCGAGGGCGAGCTACTGCAGCAGCTCGCCCTGTGGGCCTACCGTTTTTCCTCGCTACTGACGCTTGCGCCCCCCGCCGCACTGCTGCTGGAGATAGGTGCCAGCCTGCGCTTGTTCGGCGGTTTGCAGGCACTCTACGAGCAATTGCAAACAGGGCTGCAGAGCCTCGGTTATCGCCACCGCCTCGGCGCCGCCCCCACGCCGCTCGCCGCCCGGCTACTGGCGCGACTCGGCGCCCCCGCCGTGCTCAACATAGGCGCGCTGGAGCACGCGCTGAACGACGCCCCCATCGACGCACTGCGGCTGGACAGCAAGACCCGCAAGGGGCTGCGCCAAGCGGGGCTGCGCAGCACCGGTCAACTGCTGCGATTGCCACGCGCCGCGCTCACGCGCCGCTTTGACCCCAGCTGCTGCCTCTACCTCGACCGGCTGCGCGGCCACTGCAGCGACCCCCAGGCCCTGTTCACGCCCCCGGAGCACTTCGAGCAGCGCTTGGAGCTGCTGCAGGAAGTGGACAACACCGCCTCGTTGATATTCCCCCTGCGCCGCCTGATCGAAACCCTCGCCGCCCAGTTGATATCACGCGACTGCGGTGTCAGCCGCCTGCAATTGCAACTGCAGCACCCGCGCAGCGAAACCACGCTGATGCATATCCGCCTGCTCGAAGCCAGCGCGGACGCCAGCCGCCTGATGCGCGTGGCACGCCAGCAACTGGATCAGCAGCAACTGCCCGAAGCCGTTCGCGCCCTGCAGCTGAACGCGGCGGAATTTCTGCCCGTGTTACGCGACGGCAGCGATCTATTTGACAAGGCTGGTGCTGGCACACGCGGGCACCGTGAAGTACTGGAGCAACTCGCGGCACGGCTGGGCGATGGCAATGTGCACCAGCTCAGCCTGCGCGACGACCACCGCCCCGAATGCGCCGGAGAGCGGCTGCCACTGGGCACGGCGAAACCACCGAACACTGCAGCGAACCCCCACTCCTCACGCCCCCTGTGGCTGCTATCAGAACCTCGACCCGCGCCACCCGGGCTGCAGCTCGACGCCGGTCCAGAGCGGCTGGAAAACGGCTGGTGGGAAGAACCAGACGTGCGCCGCGACTATTACACCGCTCGCTCGCGCGAGGGCTTGCGCTACTGGGTATTTGAGCGCCGAGATCAGCCTGGGATTTTTTATCTGCACGGTTTTTTTGGCTGAACAAGCCACGCACGCCGACGTGCATATGCAAGCAAAGATGGCTTTCATTCAAAGCGATACCCAAGAGATGCTGCTGTCTCAAAGTACGCAAAACTGGGCAATCAATGCGCGCACATTCTTAAGGGAGACGGGAACAAAACACCCCTCTCATTGTCTGATCCACGGGCCTGAACGGGCCGTGTCGAGCCCCTCTTTGAATGAAAAGGCACACAAATATACGCAAGAGTAACCCGCCTGCCACAGTGCACAGCTCCCCCTTGCATCGGGTATAGTGTGCTCTCAAAATCAGGGAAAACCCCCGTGCCAGATCACGCCAGCCAAACCAACGTTTGCCACCTTGCTCTCCCTGATACCGCACGCCCGAGCTGGCCGCTGTGTTGACAGCAAGCATTTTGCTGGCAGTCGGCGATGAACTGCTCGCCGCCTGCATCACTGCACTGCTGGCGCCGCACCACGATTTGCAGCTCCCCCAACGCAGTGGCTCACTGGTGCGGGCCGCAGAAGATCTACAACCCGCGATCATCCTGCTCGATGACAGCCTCGACAGTGACCCCTGTTCGCTCTGTCTGACCCTGCGCAGACGAGCGCCGCACTCTAAACTGCTCTACCTCAGCAGCAACTGGCAGCCCAGTCTCGCAGCGCAACTGCAGGCACACGGCGTGGACCAAGTTTTGAACAAGCCTTTCGCCCCGCAAAAACTGCTCGACCGACTACAAGCACTCCTGGAAGCCACCCCATGCTGAACTACCGCCTCATCCAACTGCTGTTCGGCGCACTGCTGTCCATCGCGCTGGTGGGGCTGCTGCCCAGCCTCATGTTGTGGCTGGATCTGAACGCCTTTGAGCGGGAGCAGCTCAAGCACATCATCACGCCTCGCCTGCCACTGCTGATGGTGTTGGCTGCGGTGGGTCTGGTAGTACCAGTCTTGTTCTTTGGGCGCTTCTACCACAGCCATTTGCACAGCCTCAGCCGCGTCAACCAACGGCTCAAAGCGAGCCTGAATTCACACGCCAAGCCCCTCGTCATCGACGGTGACATGCCGCCCGAAGAAAGCGCGCTACTCAACAACACAAATGCCCTGATGGCCGCTGTGCAGCAACAACGCGACAGCCTAGACAGAGAACTGGGCGAGAGCCGCGACACCTCGGCACGCGAAAAAACACGCCTCAGCGCCCTGCTGAACCAGCTCTCACAAGGCGTTTTGGTCTGCAATTTGGAAGGGGCGATCTTGCTTGCCAACAGCCGGGCACGCGTGATTCTGCGCAGCGACAGCGAAGACGACATCATGGCCGAGTCGATTTTCGCCCTGCTCAACGCCGAGCTCGTGGCGCACGCGCTGACCATTGTGCGCGAACGCCTGGAGCACGGCGCCCAGGCCCCCAGCACAACGCTCAGCACGGTCACGCGCAGCGGCAATCTGGTGCGTTTCCAGCTCGCAGCCGCCACCGACTCCTTGGCCGCAGACAGCCAAGTCGCAGACAACCAGGCCACCAGCACAGCCGCGGTGCAGGGTTTTGTCATCACCCTCGAAGATATCCAGACACAGCACAGCCAAGAGTACGAGCGCGACAAACTGCTGCACGGCCTGACCCGTGAGACCCGCAACCTGCTGTCCAGGCTGCGCACTGGGCTAGAGAGCCTGCAGCGCGACAGCAGCGTGCAGCGCCAGCAGCGCACCCTGCTCGCCGCCCTCGGGCGCGACACGGTACGGCACAGCGAACACCTCGAGCGCATGAGCTTCCAGCAGGCGGACCAGCTCACCCACGTCTGGCCACTCGAGCTGATACTGGCCATCGATTTAATCAGCGCCGTGGACCAGCAGCTGCAGCGCCACCACGACATGCGCTGTCCGCAGCAGCTCAAAGCCCCTGCAACCAGCTGGCTCAAAGCCGACAGTTTTTCATTGGTGCAGGGCTTGGCCAACTGCATTGCCGCACTCCACGTGGAATGGGACATCGACGACATCCAGCTCGGCACGGACACCCACCCACAACACGAACTGCTGATGATTGAGATCAGCTGGCGCACCGGGGAGTTGCGCCAGGAGGATTTCCGCGCACTGGCCACCACCACGCGGCAACGCATTGCCGTCGGCGGGCGCGCACTGATTGAACTGATCGAACGCCACAGCGGACGGGCTTGGTTGGAAGAGCAACACCAGAGCGGCCAACGCATATGCATTGCCCTGCCGCTGTACGCCGCACCGCCGGGCGCACCGCTGGAGATGCCCCCGAGCGAAGCCGATTTTCGGGCCAGCGCCGACAGCACCGCAGCGGTCGATCACAGCCCCACGCTGAAATCCCAGTACGCAACCGTGCTCGCTGTAGGGACCGAACGCAATTCAGCGGCGGACCTAGTCCGTGGCGAAAGCACCCTGGTGGCGCTGTTGCTGGCGGGGGGAAAACCGCAGACTTTGGCGCAAAAACAATTGCGCAACACCACCCTTGAACAGCGAGATCAATCTGAAGATTCACAGGCGCTGGATGAATTCAGCCGCAAAGGGATTTTCGTCAGCCATCACAGCGCTGAACTACTGGGCAGAGTCAGCGCCGCCGACCGCCAGCTCATCGAACGAGCCGGCCTGCTCGACACCGCAGAGATCGCCCGCCTGTTATTCCCGACACTGCAAAGCTACAGCCTGTATCAGGTCGCTACACAGCTGGGTCTGGACACCACACTGGCCGAGACCAGCGACCAGGCCAAGCTCATTGCGCAGGTGTACAACCGCCAACTGAAGCGATTGCAGAGCAGCGGCATCTACACCATCGCGCAGCTGGAAGCGGCGCTGCTGCGGCTGCAGGCGCCGCAATAGCCGTGCAGAGACCACAAGGATGGAACAGCCTCGCCGCCCTGCTGGCTGTACTGGCAACCGCTGCACTGCTTGCACTGATCTGGTTCACACTGCACGCCAGTGACCCGCGACTCTGGCTGGGTATTGGTCTGTTGATGGCGCTCTCCCCCTTTGCCTTAGTCTGGCGGCTGGTGCGCAAAGACAAGGCCTCAGATAGAGCGAACAAAGACGATCGCTAGCGGGCAAATGCACCCAGCTTTTTCGCCGAATCCAATTGTTGCAAGCCTGGAACAACCGAGATCTGCAGAAAACCGCTGCTCTTGAAAAACCACTGCGCAAAGTGCTGCAGCTCACTGGCCGTGAGCTGTTCTACCTGCGAGGCAACCAGAGCCAACTCGGCCGCGCCCAAGCCCCGCTGCTGCAGACTGGCCCACTCGTCTAACAGCGAGCCATTGTCGGCCAACTTCTCTCGATACGCAGGCGCAACCCGCCTGCGTGCCTGGTCCAATTCAGCCGCCGCCACTTCGCTCGTCAACACACTGAGCAAGACGGCGTCCACGCCCGCCTGAACGCGCTCGATGTGCTGCGGCTCACACACGGTGTTGACCCGCAAGCTACTGCCACCGCGTGCAAACAGGCGGCGCTGCAGCTGCAGTTCAAAGCCATAAGCCAAGCCCTCTTGCTCGCGCAAGACCCGCCACAAGCGCTGCGCCAACACCTCTCGCAGCAACAGAAACTTAGCGTCTTCTCGCTCAATGCCGTTGTCCGTGCTTTGCACATAATAGAAATAGAGATCAGCCCGATTGGCTCGGTTGCCGTGGTGCACCAAGCGCTGCCGTTTCGGCGTCGCGCTCACTGCAGGCACTGCAGCAGGCGCGCCCGCAGGCAAACTGCCGATGTATTTATCCGCCAGCTCGCGCATCTTGCGCCAATCAAAATCCCCCCCCACGTAGAGCACCAGTCCACCACCGCCCTGATACAGCGCACGCTGAGCACCGGCAAAGGACTGCAGTTCCACGCCCGCATTCACCCCCCCCCCCTCAGCACCGCCGTAGAGCGCCCGCTGTATGGCGCTCTGCAACTGGCGCTGACCCACCAAAAACACATCATCGGTCTCGCCAACGACCTCCGCCCAGGCGGCGCTCTGCAGTGGTTGCTGAGCCTGATGGAGCATGCTAAACAAGGCTTCAGCTCCAGCGCCCCGAGCACTGCCGCGCATGCCGTGCCGATAGCGCTCCACAAACCAGCTCAGTCCGAGCTTGTGCTGGCGAAGCCCCGATGCCACCGACAGCGCAGACGCAGCGCTCAAACCACGGCTTGGCAACAGCTGCGGCAGCTGCTCTGCGGCCGCCTGCAAACCCACAGGCAAGGCGGACAAGCCGCCCTCTCGCACCAGCATCACATCAAAATGGTTCTTCACGTTCTTAGTTTTTAGCAGCTGCACCCGCGCACCGTTGGCATATTTCAAACTCAGCTGTCTGTCAGAATTCCACTGCGTCTCTACAGCTGGCTGGCGCTCGGTCTCAGCCAAGCGGTAGTGCTCAGGGACGCTCGATCCCGCCAACGGAAGAGACGCACTGCGCCAAACGCTCTGCAGTTGCTCGGCATTAGGCACCGCTTTCCCACGGCCCTGCACCACTAGGCTGATCGCCTCAGGGCTGAGCTCGCGATCAAACACCGCGTTCATATCAGGCAGATTAAGTGTCGACACCCAGCCAAGCAGCGACTGCAAGCGGTCGGCTCGACTCAGTGGATCAGCGCCTTTGATCACATGGCGCTGCAACACGTCGGCAACCGCTGAAGAAGAGATGTTGATCTCTTCCACCAGGGCGCGCTGATGCTGGCCACGGATAAAATCAATGAAACTCAGGGCTTCGGCCGCATCGATGCCGTCTTCGCTCAGCTGAATAATCGCTGCCGTCATGGCCGACAAGCACTGCAACTCACGCGAGCGCACGGCCACTCGTGCCAGATAATGCAACTCCTGTGTGGCCGAAAACACCACTGCGTGGTGCTGCGCAGCGCTGCACAGGGAGGAGTCACCGGATTGGCCAAGACGCCACTGCACCGCCGTCAGGGCCAACAGCACGTCCTCGCTGTGGCGAGCCGACTCGCTCCAATGACTGACCGCCACCTTGTGCGGTCCGCCCTGATCGAGCACCACTGCCGTCGCCTCCTCCACAGGGCGTGTGTTGGGCCGGGGAAGTACTGCAGCTGGGCCAGCGCCCTCGACTGCCAGCGCAGAAAAGACAGCCCGCACCCGCTGTTCCATCTGCACTGGATCCATGTCGCCGGTGATCAACAGCGCGGCGTTGTCGGGCCGGTAGCCCCGCCGCCAAAACGCCGCAAGGGCTTCGGGCTCAGCGGCGCGCACATCAGCCATCACCCCCATTACCGAGACCGGTGCCGCCACTGGCGTGCCAGCCGCCCGCCGATCCTGCAATTGCTCAAGCGTGTCGGGCCCATCGAGAGCCTCTGCCGCTATCACCCGTTTTTCACGGGCCAAATCATCAGCGGAAAACCGCATCGCCGAAAGCCAGTCCGCAAGCAATCGCAGGTTCTGCTGCACCAGCTGCAGCTCAGCAGCCGCGACGGACAGTTTATAGGCGGTGAACTGATCGCCGGTGACGGCATTGATGTCGGGGCCGATGCCAAGATTGGATTGCGCAAACAAGTCGCGCAGCTCCGCCTGCGAGAGGCGGTCACTGCCGCTGAAGGCCATGTGCTCCACCAGGTGCGCCCAGCCCTGCTCACCCTGGCGTTCATGCTCGGCCCCCATGTGCACGATGAGGCGCATGTCCAGCTTGGGAGCACCAGATTCAACTGCCTTCAAAAACACACGCAGGCCGTTGTCTAATTGCAGTGATCGAGCGGGCTCAGCCGAGACCTCGCCCGCGACTAAGCACAACACCGCCGAACACCACAGCAATACGCGTTTTGCTAGACCTGCGACCATGCCCAAGCACCGGTGAGAAGATCAAACCATCATCGTCCGAAGGTGCCTTGAAAAACCTCGATCAGTTGGCAATTTGAAGCGCCACCACGCATATCAGCCTGTGATTAAAGCGACCGTGGCGCGCAGGTGAAGTCACAAGCAAAGAAACACACAATACCGGCGATCCCATTGCGATACTTGCACAATTAGAAGCAGTGAAACGCCCTCTGCAATCGCTTGGCCACCCGCTCACCAACGGCGATAGCGAACAGCGAGCAGACAAACGCTCTGCACCCGGCGGAAATAGAGCACATGACAACCCAATGGACACATGCAAGCTGCAGCATATCGTCCGTTTCGAACTTCTGCTCGCGCCCCCGCCCGCAGCAACTATCATTAGTTCACTTGAGTTTTGCCTCGTCACAGGCCAGCCAAAAACAGCCTCAACACGATCGCCACCCCCCTTAAACTGGGTGTATTTCGCTGGCAACGTCCACTTCAAGTGCCGTTGTAGGCAATCGGGCCAATTTTGGCATGGCGAGTGCGTGAATCCGCCTTAACCACAGCAAGTATGAGCGACACATGGACACAGAAAATTCAACTGAAACCCGCGGCAGGCTCACCCTGCGCACGCTTGCCATGCCGGCTGACACCAATCCATCGGGCGATATATTTGGTGGTTGGGTCATGTCGCAGATGGACATAGCGGCGGGCATCTGCGCCGGCCAACGCGCCAACGCGCGCGTCGTCACGGTCGCGGTCGACAGCATCATTTTTTTGCGCCCCGTGCACGTGGGCGATGTCTTGGGCATCTACGCGGAGGTGACGCACATTGGCACCACCTCAATGCAGATTCACATTCAAGCCTGGGCCAGACGAAACAGAATAGGGGTGCGCGAGAAGGTGACGGAGGCGAACTTCAAATTTGTGGCGCTCGACGACGACGGCAAGCCAAGCCCCGTGCCCACCACCGAGCTGGACAGGAACGACGGCGCGCATTTTTAAGGTGCTTGGTTAAGGAATTTGGCTTGAAAGTCAGATGTTCAATCCAGGCGGTGCAGAAGACCGCCAAAGCAACAGGGGCCACTACGCGCCCAGCCTTGTTTAGGTGGCCTCTGGTTTAGGCCGCCTCTGACTGCGCCCCGAGCAGCTGGGCATTCGCCAGCTGCCAGACAACGGTGAAGACCTTGTCCTCGCCACATTCGACAGACAACTTGCCCTTGGCTTGATCTGCCAGATAGGAGGCAATGGTCAACCCCATGCCGAAACCCTCATAGCTCTCTGCAACGGGGTCCTTGGTGAAAGGCGCAATGAGCTTGTCCAAATCATCAAGGCTCACGCCGATGCTGCCAGAGCTGAAGCGCAGCACCGTGGCCTCAGCTTGCTCCATGCTCACTGTCAGCTCGGTTGACTCACCTTCAGGGGTGAACTTCACTGCATTGTCGGCGATCACCGAGAGGATTTTGGCAACCGCTTCACGGTTGGCCATCAAGTCCAGCTGAACGCCATCAGCACCACTGAGCGTCAGGCCTTCGTGCTCTTTGAGCATATCTTGCAGCACATCACTCAAGACGAACTGTTTTTCAATGTCGCCCACATCGATACCGTTCGCAAAGGAGCGCAGGCAATCGACTCGGCTCACGCCCTTATTACCAATGTCGCTGAGCATATTCACCAGACCCTTCTGAGCGTCGGTGAGATCGGGATCATCCGCGAGCAGCTGAGCCATTGAATTCATTTGTCGGCACGGTGCCGCCAGGTCATGTGCGGTACGCGCGAGGAACGCTTGCAAGTCCATCGATGTGTATCTCCGTTCGATATAACAGTAACCTCTGGCCCGCTGAACTTGTCGCTGAATAAGGCCTTCGATGAAGAAGCCTGCCTCATGGAACACAACCAAAAATCGCCAGATGTTTTAGCTATCGGGACACGGATTTTTAACTTGAAGAAAACCATCGGCTCAGATTGATTAATGCTGGCCTACGGTCAATAAAAACTGTCAGATGTCGAACGGAATCGCAGATTGATCGATTCATAGGCGCGTAGTGCCAGCGCCGTGGTGCAGTTCGTGGATCGCTGTTTTTTGCTCAGGTATTCCATGCGAGCTTGCAAATACTGCCAGTGAGCCGCGCTGTCAAAATCCCAGAAATGCTGAGCGGTTGCGCTCAGGGGCTCAGCAGCGCCTGGACGCAGCAGCAACACCTCATAAAAGCGCCCGCGCTCTTCGACCAATCGCTCCGCGACCAGGCCCAGATACGGCGCCAAGCTGGCCCGTACAAATTCATTTTGACGAACAGGGCACAGCAAGAAATCGAAGGCCTGCTGCGGATACCGCTGCAACAGGGATTTGACCATCGCAACACAGCTATCACCGCCCACACCCGAGATGATCAGCAGCTGCCGCGGGCCACTGCCGAGCTCCAGCTCAAAGACATCTTGAGCGTGTGTCTGCCAGCGCTCAGCAGGCGCTGATCCCGCCTCTAGCTTGCACTTCAACGCAGCAATCAAGTGGGATTCAATGTCCACAAAATGCACCTTGGCGCTGTGCTGGCGCATCAAAGCAAGGCCGAGCAAGCCGTGATCACAACAGCAATCCCAGATATGCTCATACCCGTTTTCAACCAGCTGACTGATCACAGACAACCGCTGCGACGCCAACCCGAGGCCTGCAGCCACCAACTCATTCATATGACACGGTTCCCCTCGATCGTTCTAGCGCGCTACGCGATCAAAGCGTCTCGCCAACTTCTCTCTTTCGAGCTGCCGGTTCTTGCTCGGCGCCTTGGTCACCATGTCCTGCAACAGCGTGGCAACAATCACCGATATCTTTTCTGCAGCCGTGTCATAGGCCTGTCTGTTCACCTGAGAGGGCTTGCTGCCGCCACCCACCTTGGCGACAAACTGATCGGCGGCTGCGCGGCATTCTTGCTCTGTTGCAGGGGGATCAAAATTAAACAGCGGTCGGATATTTCGGCACACGGCGCCACTCCAGGGGAATAATTCAAGGTGACTGCCACTCTACCTCATCGCACCGTCGTGGCGCTGGCAAGAATCGCGGGAGGGGATGAAGGAAGGAGCAAAGGGCGGATACCGCTCCTGAAAATATTCCAGCTGGATTGCTTCCCAGTGCACAGATGCTGGGACGGGCATATCCTAAGAGCTCGGCATTTGAGCTGCCTCGCGAGACTGAGCAGTCAGCACCGAGGCAGCATCTGGCTATATTGCTTGCAGCGGGATGCCCT
>JAWSVD010000629.1:0-427 GCA_033852095.1 Granulosicoccaceae bacterium
CTAGGCTTATCTCCAGACCATCGGTCAGGCCGTCGTCATCGCTGTCGGCTTTTGCTGGGTCGGTGCCGCCCTGCACTTCGGTGACGTTGCTCAGGCCGTCGCCGTCGTGGTCTTCATCGGCGTCGGTGACGCCGTTGTTGTCACTGTCGATGGCATTAGGCGCGAGCCCCAGGCTCACTTCTAGGCCGTCTGTCAGCTGGTCGCCGTCACTGTCGGCGTTGTTGGGGTCACTGTTGTGGCTGAGCAGCTCGTCTCGGTTGCTGAGGCCGTCGTTGTCCGCGTCTTCTTCGGCGTCGGCTGGGTTGGCCGGGTCAAAGTTGTGCGCCAGCTCCAGGGCGTTGCTCAAACCATCCGCGTCGCTGTCTTCATCGCCGTCGGCTGTGCCGTTGTTGTCTGTGTCTGTGCTGAGTGGGTTGAGGCCTAGGCT
>JAWSVD010000203.1:0-512 GCA_033852095.1 Granulosicoccaceae bacterium
TTTAGAGTCAGATCCCTCAGGGATCTGCAAACCCCCCGCCTTTAGGCGGCGGAGCTACGATCTATCAGGTATCGTTGAGCCATGGAAGATTATCAACGTAGCAGCCACACTGTTTGGGATTGCAAGTACCACTTAGTCTGGAGCACGAAATATCGTTACGAAGTCCTTGCCGGTGATGTGGGGCTGCGGTGCCGTGAGTTGATTCGGGAGATAGCGAGGGCTCACGACCTTCACATATACAGCGGGGCGGTAAACAGAGATCACGTGCATTTACTGGTAGGGATACCGCCGAGCACATCGGTTTCGAGGGCGGTGCAGTTTTTGAAAGGGAAAAGTTCTCACAAGTTGTTGAACGAGTACAAGAGCTTGCGACGTCGTTATTGGGGGCAGCATCTTTGGGCCAGAGGGTACTGGGTCGCCTCGAGCGGAAATGTAACGGACGAAGTGTGGATGGAATATATCAAGAATCAAAAGCCGCCTGAGCCGGACGACAATTTCACGGTGACGTAGCG
>JAWSVD010000204.1:0-11538 GCA_033852095.1 Granulosicoccaceae bacterium
CAGCGCTATTTTTGGCACCGGAAAAATGGCCGCCACGACCGGCACCAGACCTGCGCGAATCAGGGAAAACAGCCCGATCAGAATACCAACGCCAATGCCCGTACAAGCCCCCAGTGTCGCGCCGACGGCCAACCGGCTCAATGAGGGCAGCAGGTGTTTCCACAGCAGACCGCTGCTGTACAACTGCTGGAAGGTGGCGAGAACGTCGCTGGGCCTGGGCAGGGTCAAGGCACTGATAAAGCCACTGCGCGTGCCCCACTCGGCAAAGCCAATCAGCAGCACAAACACCACCAGACCCACCCCAGGGTAGGGGCGCGGGGAAAACCCACCGCCGCGGAATTCGACGGGCCGCGCCCTTTTGGAGTCAGGCATGTATTAACTCCGCATCAGCAGCCCGCGCTTCTTCACGCATCAGTGCCCACAGGTTTTTTTGCGCCAGCTCCAGATCGGGATCTGCATAACCACGCTCGGCCAAGGGCTTGTCGATCTCGATGATTTCGCGGATCTCTCCGGGACGGCGCGACAAGACCACCACGCGGTGCCCCAAGCGAACCGCTTCCGCCAAATTGTGGGTGACGTAGACCGCGGTAAAAGGCGTGCGCGTCCACAGCGCAACCAGATCGTCCATCAGCAACTCGCGCGTCTGGCTGTCGAGCGCGGAGAGCGGTTCGTCCATCAACATGACCGCCGGATTGACTGCCAAGGCACGCGCTATTGCAACCCGCTGCTTCATGCCACCAGACAACTGCTTGGGCAGCGCTTTGGCAAATTCACTCAGCTTGGTGCGCGCCAAGACATCGGCGACAATGGCGCGCGCCCGTTCGCCGCGGATGCCGTGATCCTCCAAGACCAAGGAGACATTGCCCTGCACTGACCGCCAGGGCAGCAGCGCGAAATCCTGAAAGATATAGGTCAGTGCATTGAGGCAAGCCTCCGGCACCTGCCCCAGCTGCAGCACTTGGCCGCATGTCGCCCGCTCTAAGCCGCCGATGATGCGCAGCAATGTTGATTTGCCGCACCCTGACGGGCCGACCACACAGACGATTTTCCCTGCGGGGATGTCCAAGCTGATACCGCGCAGCACCTCGCTGCCACCGTAAGAGTGGCCGATGCCCTCGAGACGAATGTTCATCGATGCCCGCCCAAGGGCAAAGCCCCTGAGCCAACGCGCCGTGGGGGCGACACTAAGACAGCGTCTTCACGTAGCTGGCGTCAACCACGGTATCGAGTGTGATGTCTTGACCCACCAGGTCTTCGTATTGAAACCAAGAGAGCTGGTCTTGCAACGAAGCCATGTTCAGCGCAGCGCCCTCGTTGAGGCGCATCGTGCCGTTGATGATCGATGCCGCCGCTTTTTTCCGGGCGCGGTCCGCGTAGACGTATTTGTGGATCAAATCGACCATGGCCTGCACACCCTCATCACCTTCCGCCTTGTCAATCATGGTGGCGTTGTAGTCTTTGACGCCCGCACTGAAGCCCTGCAGAAAAGCACCTGTCATGTCGCGCTCCTTGGCAGCGTTTTTGGCCGAAGTGAACACCGTGGTCACCTGGTAGTGCGGCAGGTAATCAGACACCGAACCGATGATGTGCACCTTGCCGCTGCCCGCCAGTGGTTTGGCAATGTGCGGCACGATGGACCACGCATCTATTTGCCCCGACTTGAGCGCGCCGATGATAGCGCCGACCTTTTGCAAGGGTTTGAAGTGTAGCGTGGCACCTTCTTTGGCCGCTATTTTTGAGCCCATGTAGTGAAACGAAGAACCCGCGCCAGTGATGCCAAACGTTTTTCCGTCCAGCGCTGCGGGGCTGGTAACACCCGCCTGGAAAGCAGCGTCGGAGACGAGGATTTTCTGACCATCAATGCCGGGTTCTTCGGACAGCGCACCACCGATCACTTTGATCGCCCCCTTGTCCGCCAAAGACACCAAGCCACCCGACATGGCGGTGACAGCGTAATCGACATCTCCCGACGCTATCGCCACGGCCATGGTGGACGCGGACTGAAAAAATTTGAACTCCACGTCCAGCCCAGCAGCCTTGAAATAGCCTTTTTCCAACGCGATAAAGCTGCCGGAATGGCTGGTGAAACGCAGTGCGCCCACGACTATTTTTTTGCTTGAGGACATCGCAGGCGCAGACACTGCAGCCACCGCTCCGCCCATCACTAACAGTGCTTTTCGACGATTCATTGCGTGCATTTCATTCTCCTAATACGGATGACTAAGGGCTGACATTCGACCGACGCACAAAAAAAGCATTGTTTCGACGCCGCTGAACAGGGAAAACTAAAGCACCTAAACCGAGGTTTCTGCTTGCAATTCCGACTCGATTTCTTTGCTCAAAGTGTGCAGCGCGAGCTCACTGTCTCGCTCTATCACCGCTTGCAACAACTGATGTTGCCGCTGCGCCCGCTTGATGAAATCCAGGCGACCTTCGCGTAGCAACCTCAGGCGGAAGCGGCGGGACTGATCAAAAAATTTCTGCTGTAAGGAGATGAGGCGCGGCGAGCCAGATGCCTCGATCAGGCTGGCGTAAAAAGCGCGGCCTGCGTCATCCCACACCAGTGCGGTCATGTCGTCGGGGTTGAGGCTTACGGCTTCTTCAGCACGGCGCAATGCGTGCTGCGCCGCCATCACTCGACCCTCCCATGCCACGTCACCATGGGCCAGCGCCAAGGAAAGACCGAGGCGCTCGATCTCGCAGCGCACCAGCAGGATGTCCTGCAAATCCGCTTCGGTCGCGGACGTGACGCGGAAACCGCGCTGCGCCATGGCCTCCACCAAGCCCTCAGCACTCAGCAATCGCAACGACTCACGCATGGAATGATTGGAGCCGCCGTAACGCCGGCGAAGCTCGTCTATTTTTAGCTTTTGATCGGGCAGCAGCGTGCCAAAGGAAATGTCACGGCGCAGGGCCGAGGCAAGCATCGCAACCACCGTGGCGTCTTCTTTGGCGGATTTGGCGAACAGCATTTTCTACCCAATTTTTAAAAACGTTGGATATTTCTACGTTTAGAGCACGATTTTGTCAAGCATTATAGTGCAGCAATCGACAGCGCTCAGCCGACTCCCGACACACCGCCGCACAACTGCTGCGTTCTAAACAGCGCTGTGCCGCTCTGCTGGCCGTTCAATCGGCCCGGGTTTCGCTGCGTTGCATTCACGAGTTTGGGCGGGGACCGAGCCGGTCACGAGGGAGAGCCCGTTTTGAAGTGAGTTGTTGCGTCGATTGAGGCGAAAATCGAGTTGAGTGGCGCCAGCAATCTGACGAATTTAAATCGAAAATTCAGCCAAAAACAACCTTCCGCAGATGTTCTTGGCCTAGTACTTAAGCCGCAGGTCGCTGGCTAAAGCTTGGGCTGGCTCAGCTCGAGCACCGTTGCGCCGGCGGTGAGCTGAGCGATCTCGCGTTGCGCGCGCTGGTGCGTTAAGCGCGCGAAAGTGACGGCGGTGCGATAGGCAGATTGCTGCTTGCAGCTCAGCTTCTCACCGTAGGGCGTCTCACTTTTGGGCGCTGCGGCACCGGGCCCGTCGCAACTGCGCTGCGCTTTTTCTAAGGCGATTTTGCTGCTTTTGGACTGCGCAACTATCCGCTCGGAAACACCGCGATAAAACTTCTTAATTACCGATTGGTAGAGCACCACATCGCAGGCGTTGACCGCCACGCTGCGCCGCCGGCTGCGGGGGCATTTTCGGCAGTTACTGAGAGCCGAGCGCTGGCGCATGTGCGCCTTGGGCAGCTTGTCCATGGCCTTGAGCACGGCGTCTTTTCTGCTAGACAGGCTAATACTGACGCCACTGCAAGCACAGCGGTTGGCATTGCAGCGCACCTGACAGCGCGTCCCTTTGGGCTTGCGCATCATCCACGAACCTTTCAGGGAGAGATCCACTTGCGCGACAGCTTCGGGGCAGTTGTTGTCGCTGTAGGTACTGGTGCCGTCTTCATAAAAACACTGAAACAGGCTCGCATGCGCCATCGGCGCAGTCAGCAACAGAAAAAATACCAACACAGCTTTGATCATGCAAAATTGCCCACGGATTTTCAAAAAACACGCCTCGGCCACACATTGCTTGGAGCAACGCAGCACAGAAATGCAAGGGATACACAGGGTAGCGGCCGATTGCGCCGAGTCTGGCCTCCCCTCAATCAGCACCCTTTGAGCAGCGACTTGAGCAGCGACTTGAGCAACGAATTGAGCAACGGCTCACACCGACCCACGCTCACTCATGCGCTAAAATTGCAGCCATTTGCTGTGTTTTTTGCAGCAGTAGCTCGAGATCGGCCCACACGGTGCGGTGGTTAGTGATGCACACCCGAATCGCCTTGTGCCCACGCAACGTGGTGAGCGAAGGCGCTGCTATGCCCTGCTCCTGCAAACGCATCACCAGCTCGCTGTTGAGCCGATCCGCAGCCTGCGCGTCTTCGAGCAGGTAACGGAAACAAACAATGTTGAGCGACACCGGGGCCATCAGCTCAAGCTCAGGCGCAGCCGTCACCCGCTGTGCCAGACGACGCGCTTGCGCGCAGTTGTCTTCCATCTTCTGGCTGATGCGTGCCACGCCGTGCTCCTTCAGCGCAAACCATACTTTCAAAGCGCGAAAACCGCGCGACAGCTCCGGGCCATAATCGCAATACCACTGATCCCCTCCGGCGAGCCCACGAGCAGCTTCCGCCAAGTATTCGGGACGCGCGCTAAACGCCGCGCGGTGCGCCTGCGCGTCGCGAATCAACACACAGCCGGCGTCATAGCCCACGTGCATCCACTTGTGGAAATCGAAGGCCAGCGAGTCAGCCCGGTCCATGCCTTTGTATAAGTCGCTGTGTTTTTCGCTGAGCGCCGCCACCGCGCCAAAAGCGCCGTCGACGTGAAACCATAAACCCTCGGCAGCACACAGTTCCGCGATATCAAACAGCGGGTCAACCGCCGCGGTGTTCACCGTGGCTGCAGCGCCCACCACCAAGAAGGGTGTCAGGCCCGCCGCTCTGTCGCGCTGAACCGCCTCAAGCAATGCAGCCATTTCCATCTGGTAGCTATCATTCACTGGGATTTTCCGCAGCGCGTCTGAGCCCAGGCCCAGCACATCGAAGGCTCTTGATATACAGCTGTGTCCCTCAGTCGATGTGTAGCCGACCAAGCGGCTTTGCTCGTTGTGTAAGCCTTCGCTGCGCACGGCATAGGGCAGCGCTCTGTAGCGCGCGGTTGCCAAGGCAATGACCGTGGCCATCGAGGTGCCGCTCACCATCAAACCACTGGCGCTCGCAGGAAAGCCAAACAGGGATTTACACCAGTTGATCACTTGTTGTTCGACGTACACCGCGCCGTGGTCTCTGCCGCCGACATTCGAGTTCATGCTGGCAGCCAGCATCTCTGCGATCACCCCACCCGCGGTGCCTGTGCCGTGCACCCAGCCCCAAAACCGCGGGTGCGTATTGCCGGTGCTGTAGGGCATCACCTGCTGCAGAAAATCATCGCACGTCGCCTCTATGCCCTGCGCTTGCTGAGGCACCTCAGCGCTGAGTGCCGATTTTATGTGACCGGGCACGGCTTGCCATACGGGCCGGTCACGCACAGCTTGTAGGTGGTCCAGCGCATGGTCCAGCATGCGGTGCGCCAAGGCCCTGAAAGCGGGCCAGTCTTCGGGGTCAAGGCTCGTTTCTGTGTCTGCTTTATCGCTCACGGGTGTACCGCCCTTGTGTTCGCCCTGCGCCCTGCGGGCTCGGAAAACCTGTGCGCCGTGTACGTGATGCAAGCTTTCGCCCGCAAGAACACGGCCTACTGAGCGTCAAGGGTACCTTGCCCTGTGACACCCCCGTGGGCTTAATGCTGGCCAACGGGTCACGCCGCTTGGTGCCACGGCAACGCACGCCCCACAGCGGTGACGCTCACCGGATTGCGCGGGCCAGTGATCAGTCGCGGTTGGAGACAATGCGGGTGTGGCTGCCGTCGCGGCTGGCGATCACCTGCAGGCGCTGGTCGATCTGCTCGCGCAGCTCACTGACGTGCGAAATGATGCCGATCATGCGGCCGCTGCTCTGCAGATCGACCAGGGTGCGGATTGCCAAGTCCAGTGATTCAGTGTCTAAGCTGCCAAAGCCTTCGTCGATAAACAGCGCATCCAGCTGCACCCCTCCGGCGTAGCTCTGCACCACGTCCGACAGACCCAGTGCCAGCGCAAGTGCCGCCATGAAGCTCTCACCGCCGGACAGGGTGGCCACCGGTCTGGAGTGGCCGGTGAAAGCGTCTTCTACGTCGAGATCCAAACCCGCCTTGCGCCCGGCGTGCGTCACGGTGCGGCGGCGCTGCAACTGGTAGCGCCCGCGGCTCATGCGCTGCAGCCGGAGCCCGGCTTGTATCAATACGTCGTCCAGCAGCACAGACAGCACGTAGCGGTGCAGGCTGAGATTGTGATCGTTCTGGCCGTTGGCGACATCGGCTAAAGTGCCGATCACCGCGTACTGCTTGTCCAGGCCGAGCTGCTTCTCAGCGATGGCATCCCAGGTTTTAGCGGCTTGCTGCAAATATTTCAACTCGGCGATACTCTGCTGCAACTGGGCACTGAAGGCCTGAAATTTCTCGCTCGCCTGTTGTTCCGCCGCAGCCACAGCGGCCAGATCAGGGGCTGTTTTCCCCGCAACCCGGAGCTGCCGCTCCTGCAGCGTGGCCTTCGCTGCGGCGAGTTGCTCGGCGTAGTCGCTCACTGCCAGCTGTAGTTGCCGCAGCTCGGCCGCGCTCAAGCTTGCCGCTGTGACCGCGCCGTTGCTTTCAAATTCACTGGCCTCCAGCAGGTGCAGCCAACTGGCCTGCTCGACTTGGGCCGCACTGTCAGCCGCGATTTGTTGCTGCTGCGCACTTTCTAGCGCTCCGAGAGAGGCGGCGAGGGCTTCACTCGCACGCCGCTGCTGCAGCCGCACCGCCTCGATGCGCGCTTCCAGTGCCTCTGACTTTTTGCGCTTGAGCTGCAGCTGCTCCTGCAACGCGCCCGCGTCGCGCATCTGCTCTGGCAGTTCAGTCTCACACTGCTCCCGGCGTTGCTGCGCCACTGCCAAGTCACGCGCAGCACTCGCCTGCTGCAACCGCAGCGGCTCCAGGGCTTGCTCAGTCGCGCTCAGCGCTGCCCGCTGCTGCTGCAGTTTTGCATTCAGCTGTTCGCAGTGCTTAGCCCTCAACTGCAGCTCAGTCATCTGCAACCGCAGCTCCGACACTGAGGTGCTTGCCCCAGCCTCCGGCTCGGGCAACTGCTCAAGTGCCTCTGTTGCCACCGCCAGATTGCTCTGAGTCAGAGCCAGTGCGGTGCGCGCCTCGGCATGCGCCTGCTGCGCCTCTTGCTCTGCCTGTTGTGCCAGTTCGAGCTGACGGTCCAAGTCCCCTTCCAGATCCAACTGCGCGTGCGCAGGGCTGGGGTGATCTTTGCTGCCACAGACCGGGCACGCCTTGCCGCGCTGCAGATCCGCCGCCAGCACGGCACCCTGCGAGGCGCGCCAAGACAGCTCCAGCTGCTGGCGAGCTATCTGCGCTCTATTAAAGCGCGCATCCAGCAGCGTTTGCTGCTTCCGACGCTCGAGCAATTGCGTGTTGGCATTGCCCTGCTCTTGCAGCAGGCGCTGGCGTTGCTGCAGCTTCTGCTGCGCCAGCTCTGCCAACTTGAGCTGCGCGTCGAGAGTGGCGAGCTGTCCAATCGCCTGCTCACTGTCTTTCAGTGCGTCTTCAGCGCCGGCAACAGCCTGCTGCAACTGCGGCAGCTGCTTCTCCAGCACCAGCAATTTGCTGCTCAAGGTCTGTTCGAGCGCAACGCCCTCTGCGTGCAGTTGCACCGCGTCCTGCAAGTGCTGCACACGCTGCTCAAAACCCTGAAGCTCCGTGAGTTCGGCTTTCTGCTGGGCCAAAACCGGCACATACTCTTCGGCTTTTGTGCAGCGCTGATCGGCGTCTTGCCGCTCGGTCTGCGCCTTTTTGTGCGCAGCCTCGAATTTTTGTAAGTCGTTATTTGCAGCGGCCAACTGGCGCTGCGCGCTCTGCGACGCCTGCAGCGGTGTGGCCAACTGCTGCGCAGCCTGCGCGCTGGAAATCTGTTGCTGCCGCCGCTCAATCTGCTGGGTTTGCTGCAGTAATAACAACAGACTCTGTTGCGCCTGCTCAGCCTGTTTGATGGCATCAAACAGCTGCAGTGACTGCTGCTGCACTTGAGCAGCAGTCTCGTGTGCGGCTTGCGCTTTGCCCAGTTCCGCGCGCTCTACTTCCAGTTTTAAAGACAGCCCTTCGATGCACTGGCCCAGCGCTTCGCGGCTTTCACTGTCGACGTTTTCCAGTGCCGCGGCTTGTTTTTGACTGCCCAGCTGGCGGTCTTGGCGCAGTTGCCGCGCCTGCTCTTTGAGCTGCGCTTCAAGGCGCACGTAGATCTGTGTTTGAAACAGCTTGCCAAATATTTTCTCTCGGTCCTTGGATTCCGCCAGCAGCAGCTGCCGGAACTGCCCTTGCGGTAAGACCATTACCTGGCGGAACTGCTCCGCTTCCAGCCCCGTCAGCTCACGCACCGCTTGCGTTGCTTCGCCGATTTTTTTCGCCACCAAGACACGCTCTTCGCCGTCGGGCAAGCAGTGCCACAATTGCGCTTCTGGGGCCTGTTCGGTAAAACCCTCACCGCGCACCCGTGGACGGCTCTGCTGCGGCACACGCCTGATGCGGTATTGCTCACTGCGCAAACTGAAAACCAGCTCAACCTCAGTCAGCTGCTGCGGGTCTGCCATGTCACAGCGCATCTGCGTCGCCTGCCGTTCATCACCGGTGGTCTCGCCGTAGAGTGCAAAGCAAATCGCGTCCAAGATGGAGGTCTTGCCCGCGCCGGTGTTGCCCTCTATGAGAAAGAGCGGGTATTCGCCAAAGCGGCTGAAATCGATCAGCTCCTCTGCGGGGAAGGGACCAAAGGCGGTCATTTTGAGTGTCAGAGGCCGCATCAGTTATGCTCTCGCCGCAGTTTATCGAGCGCTGCGGTCAAGACTTGGCGCTGCGCCTCGTCCAGGGGCTCGCCGCGCATCTGTTCAAAAAAGTCGGCAAACAGTGGCAACTCTTCGCGTTTCAGCGAGGCACCGTGTTCAATATTTTCTGCCGCTCTTTTTTGTAGGCCTGTTCGCTCGATTTGCAGGACATTGGGATAGACCTGTCGCAGCCGACTCATCACATCCAGCAGCGCCTGGCCGTCGTCCAGCCGCACCAGCAGGTAATCTTCACTGCCGGGCTGGCCCACGCCCGCCTCCAGCAGCGCCTGCAAGTGGCCTTGAATAATGCGCAGATCGCGCAGTGGCTCCAGCGGCAGCAGCTCGATCTCGCAAACACCGTCTGCGTCCATATCGACCAGGGCGACGGATTTGCGGTGCGCGGCCTCGGAAAAGGAGTATTTGCAGAGCGAACCGCTGTAGCGCACATGCGCGGCGCCCTGCTGCTGTGGCTGGTGCAAATGGCCCAGTGCGGTGTAGCTGAAGGGCTTGAAATGATCCGCGCTGACCTGATCCGTGCCGCCCACTGAGAGCGGGCGCTCCGAATCACTGACCTCGCCGCCACTGACAAAACAGTGCGCCACGGCGACACAGCGGCGGGAGCCACCGTTGTGCTCCAGCGCCAGCCGCGTCAGCAGTTGCGCCGCCTCGTCGTGGCTGCGAACAGCTTGATCACAGAGTTCTCGTACCTGTACGGGTTCTAGGTAGGGAAAACCATAAAAAGCGACTTCGCCGTGCTCATCCGACAACAGCACAGGCTGCGGCTCTGCAGTGGCTGTACAGATATGTATACCTGCTCTGGCCAACTGCCGCGCGCCAAATCCCAGCCGCGAGAGGCTGTCGTGGTTGCCGGCAATCATGACAACGGGAACGCCGAGCTCGCGGCTGACCCTGTCGAGAAAGTCGTCGAGCAGGTCAACGGCTGCGGCGGGTGGCACGGCCCTGTCGTAGACATCGCCTGCGACAATCAAAACGTCCACACGGTGACGCACAATCAGGGCGCAGATTTGATCCAGCGCGTGGCGCTGGTCTTCGAGCAGGGAAACTTGGTGCAGTAAGCGGCCCAAGTGCCAATCGGCGGTGTGCAATATTCGCATAAGAGTCAGTATGTTAATGGATATAGGCAGACTCTGCCAAAGCTATCGCAGCTTTCACGTGGCGCAACTTGGTATCGAGGTGCTATTATTGGTGGTTTGGTGCCGACGCCATAGTTGCCACCACACAATCTCCTCCTCTGACTAATCGGTCTATCAATGTCATTTGATTCTCTGGGCCTCGACCCGGCATTGCTGCGCGCTATTGAGAGCGCCGGCTACACTACGCCCTCGCCTATCCAGGCACAGGCCATACCGGCGGTGCTCGCCGGAAACGACATCCTCGCTGCGGCGCAGACGGGTACTGGAAAAACAGCGGGCTTTGCCCTGCCATTGTTACAGCTGCTCGCCAGCCGTGACACACGCAAGAATGCGACTTCCCCGCGAGCCCTGGTGCTGACGCCCACACGTGAGCTCGCCGCTCAGGTGGGTGCATCACTGCAGGGTTACGGCAGCGAGCTCAGCCCAGCGCTGACTACGCAGATTGTTTTTGGTGGGGTGAAAATAAACCCACAGATAGCTCGACTCAGACGCGGTGTGGACGTGCTTGTGGCGACCCCGGGCCGCCTGCTCGACCTCTGCCAGCAGAAAGTGATTTCGCTGGGCGAGGTCGAGATATTGGTGCTCGACGAGGCCGACCGCATGCTGGACATGGGATTTATCCACGACATCAAGAAAGTCTTGAAGTTGCTGCCCAGCAAGCGCCAGAACCTGTTGTTTTCCGCGACCTTCTCCAAGGATATTCGCGGCCTGGCGCAGGGGCTGTTGAACAACCCCGTGTCCATCGAGGTTGCACCGCGCAATACCACCGCGGAGCGCATTGACCAGAAAGTCTATTTCGCCGAGAAACACGACAAAATTCGCCTGTTGGGCGGTTTGATCGACGAGGGCAAGTGGAACCAAGTGCTGGTGTTCACCACCACCAAACATTTTGCCAACCGCCTCACCGAGCGGCTCTGCAAAATGGGCTACAACAGCGCGGCGATCCACGGCAATAAGAGCCAGAACGCCCGCACCAAAGCACTCGACGGCTTCAAGAGCGGCGAGCTTCAGGTGTTGGTGGCGACGGATGTCGCCGCGCGCGGTATCGACATCAACGAGCTGCCCTACGTGGTCAACTACGAGCTGCCCAAGGTCTCCGAAGACTATGTGCACCGCATCGGCCGTACCGGCCGTGCCGGCAAGGCGGGTCTCGCGGTGTCTCTGGTGAGCCGTGAAGAGCAAGGGCTCTTGCGCTCAGTGCAACGGGTGATCAAAACCGAGATCCCGGTGGGCAAGCTCGAGGGCTTTGAAGCCAGCGAAGCACCGCCCAAGCAAGAGCAGGCAGAACGCCCGCGCGGCCAGCGCAACAGCGGCGGACGCAACGCCAGCTCACGCCAAAACACCCCGAGCCGTGGTCGCTCCACAAGCTCGGGCCGCAGCAGCAGTAGCAGTAGCAACACCAGCGCAAGCG
>JAWSVD010000204.1:11573-42896 GCA_033852095.1 Granulosicoccaceae bacterium
AGCAACAGCAACAGCAACAGCGAAGCTAACGGCAATCGCGAGCCGGTGAAAAGTGATGTTGATGGCAACAGCGTGAATTACACCGCGTCAGTGGGTAACAGACCCACCAGCGATTTGTTCGCCGATACGCCTCGCCGCAACAACAACCACCGCCCCGGTGGCAATAAGCCACGCGCCAATCAGGGAGGCGGCCGCAACCAAAGCGGCGGGCGCGGCGGCCAAGGTGGCGGACGCAGTCAGGGCGGCGGCGGGCGTAGCCGCTCCTTCAGCCAGTCCTAAGCTAGGCACTGATTTGCTGCTCTTCCGCCGCTACTCTAGCGGCGGAAGATATTCACATTAAGACAGTGGCAAGCTCTGCTCTGCCAACTGCACCCAATAACTGCAACCGATCGGAATAATCTCGTCGTTGAAGTTATACGCCGGGTTATGCAATGCGGCACTGTCCCCGTTGCCGATAAAGACAAAAGCCCCTGGCCGCGCCTCCAACATGTAGGAGAAATCCTCCCCGCCCATCACCGGTGGCGCATCGCTGCTGACCTGTTCACTGCCCACCACCCCACTGGCCACGCCGACCGCAAAAGCCGTCTCTGCCACCGCGTTAACCGTCACCGGATAACCGCGTGTGTAGCGCACTGTGGCGCGCGCACCGTAGACTTGCGCCGCGTGCTGCACCACGTCTTTGAGGCGCGCCTCCACCAGCTCCCGCACATCGGGCATAAGCGTGCGCACAGTGCCTTTCAGCTCCGCTGTCTGCGGCAGCACGTTATAGGCCTGACTCTCGGTGTGGAAGGTGGTGACTGACACCACGGCGGATTTGAGTGGGTCGACATTGCGCGAGACAATGGACTGCAGCGCCATCACGATACTGGCGGCAGCCACGGTGGTGTCGATCGCCTCGTGCGGCATCGCCGCGTGGCCACCCCTGCCCTCCACCTCGATGTCGAAGGTATCGGTGGCAGCCATCATTGCCCCGGGCCGCACGCCGAAGTTACCCATGGGCGTGCCGGGCATGTTGTGCATGCCGAACACCTGCTCGATGTTGAAGCGCTCCATCATGCCGTCCTCCACCATCTCACGGCCACCGCCGCCGCCCTCTTCGGCAGGCTGGAAGATCACCGCGACATGACCGGAGAAATTGCGCGTCTCGGCGAGGTATTTAGCCGCCCCCAATAACATCGCTGTGTGGCCGTCGTGGCCACAGGCGTGCATTTTCCCGCTCACTTTTGAGCTGTAGGGCAGGTTGGTTGTTTCTTCAATGGGCAGCGCGTCCATGTCGGCACGCAGGCCAATGGTCCTGCCTTCCCCGCGGCCTTTTATCAGGCCGACTACGCCGGTTCGGCCTATGCCCTCCACCACCTCGTCCACGCCGAATTCACGCAGTTTCTCGGCCACCAATGCTGCGGTGCGGTGCACGTCAAACATCAATTCCGGGTTGCAGTGAATGTCTTGTCGCCAAGACGCTATTTCGGCGTGTAATTCATTAAATCGCTCAATAATGCCCATGTTATCTCCGTGCATTTTTTCACTGACACCGGGGTGTTCCACGTGTCGCTGGCGCCTCACCATACAGGAAGCAAGTCTGCTACGCTAAAGCCCAAACACCCACACTGCAAGCGCTTAACATTTAGTCTGCAAAAAGCAGTATTATCCTTAGCACGAATTATATTGCACCACTGCTCGATCTAGTGTGTACTTCACTACTACTCCCCACTGAAGCAATCAGATCAGGAAGCACATGACCGGAAACCCCACACACGTGTTGCAAGTCGATGATCTCACCACGGTATTCGACACGAGCGATGGGCAGGTCCACGCGGTCAATGGCGTCAGCTTCAAGCTCGAAAACGGGGAGTTGCTGGGCGTGGTCGGCGAGAGTGGGTCGGGCAAAAGCGTGACCATGATGTCATTGCTGCAACTGGTGCCTAGCCCTCCTTCACGGCTGGTGCGCGGCACAGCGATGTTTCAGGGCCAAGACCTGCTGTCCATGAGCAACGCCGAGATCCAGCGCATTCGCGGGCGCGAGATTGGCTTTGTCTTCCAAGACCCCATGACCTCATTAAATCCCGTGTTCACGGTGGGCTACCAACTGATGGAGCCGCTGCGCAAGCACATGGGACTGTCCAAATCAGCCGCTAAAAAACGCGCCGCCGAACTGCTGGCGCTGGTCGGCATCCCCTCCCCTGAAGATCGCCTGCGGGATTACCCGCACCAGTTTTCCGGCGGCATGCGCCAGCGGGTGATGATCGCCATCGGCTTGGCCTGCGACCCCAAACTCTTGATCGCCGACGAACCCACCACGGCGCTGGATGTCACCATTCAGGCGCAAATTTTGGAGCTGATCCGCGAGCTGCGGCAAAAGCTCGGCATGGGGATTATCTGGATAACCCACGATTTGGGCGTGGTCGCCGGTATCGCCGACCGGGTGATGGTGATGTACGGCGGGCAGGTGGTTGAGCTGGCCCCTGTCAAAGAACTGTTTGCCAACCCCCAGCACCCCTACACACAAGCGCTGCTGAAGACCCTGCCCAACAGCGGCGACAGCGACAAAGCACTGCAGACTATTGAAGGCCAACCCCCCAGCCTAGAGCAGGCGCCGAGCTCCTGCGCTTTTGTGGATCGCTGCGAGCACGCCTTCGAACAATGCAGCCAGGAGCTGCCGCCCGCGCTCGAACTCGGCGGCGGCCACCGGGTGGTGTGCTGGCGCCACCTAAACACCCAAAATCAAGGTGCCGCATGAGCCGGCCCCTGGTTGAGGTCGACAATCTCTGTGTGCACTTTCCCATCTACAAGGGCCTGATGCGCAAACAAGTAGGCGCCGTCGAAGCAGTGGATCAACTCAGCTTTGATATACAGCGCGGCGAGACCTTGGGCCTCGTCGGCGAGAGCGGTTGCGGCAAGTCGACCACCGGCCGCGCGCTGCTGCGACTGCTGGAGGCCACTTCGGGCAGCATCAAGATACGCACCGGCGCAGCCGCACAGCGCGATGACAGTGACGGCGTCGACATCACTACCCTGGCGCCAGGCCCACTGCGTGCGCTGCGCCCGCAGATGCAAATGATCTTTCAGGACCCGCAAGCCTGCCTCAACCCCCGCATGACGGTTGCCTCCATCATCGGCGAACCGCTGGATGAACACAGCAAGCTATCCAAAGCGGAAAAGCGCGCGAAAATAATGCAACTGCTGGATGATGTGGGGCTGAACGCGGGTTTTGCCAATCGCTACCCGCATGAGTTTTCCGGCGGCCAACGGCAGCGCATTGGCATCGCCCGCGCGCTCGCATTGGAACCCGAGTTTATTGTCTGTGACGAGCCCATTGCAGCCCTGGATGTGTCGATCCAGGCCCAGGTGGTCAACCTGCTCAAGGCCTTGCAACAGAAAAAGGGACTGACCTACCTGTTCATCAGTCACGACCTGTCGATGGTGCGCCACATTGCCAATCGGGTTGCGGTGATGTATCTCGGCACCCTGGTGGAGCTGGGCCCGGCGGAGCAATTGTACCGCGACCCCAAACACCCCTACACCCAGGCGCTGCTCTCTGCGGTGCCCGTGGCGGACCCGGAGCTTGAAAAAACGCGGCAACGCACCCTGCTCACCGGCGACGTGCCCAGTCCGGCCAACCCGCCGCCCGGCTGCCGCTTCGTCACCCGCTGCCCGGTTGCCCAAGACAGATGTAAACAAGAGCGCCCCCCTTGGCGTGCACTACCCGATGGACGATCAATCGCCTGCCATTTGGCCGATTGACCCCAGGCCCTGCACTGCAGGTCAGATACTATAAAAAAGAAGGATTAACCATGAAAAAAACGTATCTCTATTCCGCGCTCAGCGCCGCGACACTCGCGGCCTCTGCCTTCTCGCCTGCAGCATTTGCAGAGCGTGGTGCAGACGGCCACTTGAACATCATCTACTGGCAGGCGGTCTCCATACTGAACCCCTACCTGTCCGGTGGCACCAAAGACATCGAGGCATCCTCCTTGATCGTCGAACCCCTCGGTCGCTATGACGAAGAGGGAAACCTACAACCCTGGCTGGTGGACGAGATCCCCACCGTGGCCAATGGTGGCGTCAGCGAAGATTTCAAAAGCATCACTTGGAAGATAACCGAAGGCATCAAGTGGTCGGACGGCACTGATTTCACAGCCGACGACGTGGTCTTTACCGCCAACTACTGCATGGACCCCACCGGCGGCTGCCAGCAGCTGGAAAAGTTCTCCGACATTGAATCGATCGAAGCCATCGATGCACTCACGGTGAAGATCACTTTTACAGTGGCCAAGCCCTCGCCCTACGGCCCTTTCACCGGCGGTGAAAGCCCCGTGTTGCAAAAGGCACAATTTGCAGATTGCATGGGTGCAAAAGCTCCAGGCTGTACCGAGCAGAACTTCGGCCCACACGGCACAGGCCCCTTCACAGTGAGCTCTTTCCGCGCCAATGACGTGGTCACCATGGAAGCGAACACACACTACCGCGATGAGAACAAACCCGCCTTCGCAAGCCTGACCTTCAAGGGCGGCGGCGACGCGGCATCCGCAGCACGCGCTGTGCTCGAAACCGGCGAATTTGACTACGCCTGGAACTTGCAGATTGACCCAACCGTACTCAGCCAGATGGAATCGGCGGGCAAAGGCAAGGTGGTTTCATCCTACGGCACCAGTGTTGAGCGCCTGATGGTCAACGCAACCAACCCGGACCCAGCATTGGGCGAGCTGCGCGGCACAGTAGAAGGCGGCCCTCACCCTTACCTGAGCGACCCCGCCGTGCGCAAAGCACTGTCACTCGCCATTGATCGTGCGACCATCGTCGAGATCGGGTACGGCAGCGGTGGCCAAGCCACCTGCAACGTACTGCCAGCGCCTACTGTCTATGCCTCCACTGCCAACGACGACTGCCTAGTACAGGACGTCGCCCAAGCCAAAGCCTTGCTCGACGAGGCCGGTTGGGTCGTCGGCAGTGACGGTGTACGCGCCAAAGACGGCGTGCGCATCAGCATCTTGTTTCAAACATCCACCAACGCTGTGCGCCAAGATACTCAGGCTTTGATCAAACAGTGGTGGAAAGATATCGGCGTGGAAACCGAGCTTCGCAACATCGACGGCGCTGTGTTCTTTGGCGGCGATCAATCCAGTCCCGATACCTTCCAGAAGTTCTTTGCCGACATCGAAATGTACACCAACAATTTCAACGGCACCGACCCCGAGACCTACATGGGCAACTGGGCTTGCGATAAAATCCCCAGCCCAGCCAACAACTGGCTCGGTGGTAACATGCCACGTTACTGCAACCCTGAGTACGATGCACTGCTGGCTAAAATGGCCAAAACATCGGCGATCGAAGAGCGCGGCGAAATTGCCAAACAGCTCAACGACTTCCTGATGCGAGACGGGGCCATCATTCCTCTGGTGCACCGTGGACGCGTCTCTGCGCACGCGAACTCCTTGATGGGCATCAAGCACAACGCCTGGGACAGCGAGATTTGGAACGCAGCAGACTGGACTCGCGCCAAATAGAGCGCTGCTAGTAGCGCTTGCAGGGAGGGGCCCCTCTGGCTCCTCCCTCCTCTCCTCGACAAAGGGCATCCCATGTTCACCTACACGCTGCGGCGAACCCTCATAGCCATACCGACGCTGCTTGCGATCAGTTTTATTATTTTCGCGCTGCTGGATTTGGCGCCCAATGACCCCACGGGCAATCTGCCCATGACCATTCCGCCCGAAGTGCGCGAGAAGATCCGCATTTCACTGGGCCTGGGCGAGCCCATGCACGTGCGCTATGTGCTCTGGCTCAAACAATTTTTCATCAACGAACCGCTCAATATCATTGAACAGTGGTTCGGCACCACCATCGGCGACAGCGAGAACCGCCTGCGCGTGCAGTCCTGGTCTACCCGCAGCCCCGTTGTTGACCTGATTGTCGAGCGCATGCCACAGACACTCTGGGTGGTGGGCATGTCCTATGTACTCGGCATCCTGATCGCGGTGCCCATCGGCGTAATCTCCGCCTACAAACAATACTCGTGGTTTGATCAAATAGGGACTTTCGTCTCCATGATCGGCTTTTCAGTGCCCACTTTTTTTACCGGGGTGCTGCTGATCATTGTTTTCTCGGTCAAGCTGCAATGGTTCCCCTCGATCTACGACACCAATCACCGCGTCACCGACTGGGCCAGTCTTGGCTTCCAGATCAAGCAGATGTTTTTACCTGTGTTGGTGCTCGCCCTGTATAACGCTGCGCAACTGACACGTTTTATGCGCGCTTCGATGCTGGACAATCTCGGTCAGGATTATGTGCGCACCGCCCGCGCCAAGGGCATGTCTGAAAAAATCGTGCTGCTGGTGCACGTCTTGCGCAACTCGCTGATCCCCGTGGTGACGGTGATAGCGCTGAGCATCCCGCAGGTCTTCAGCGGCGCCATCATCACCGAGCAAATATTCCGCGTGAACGGCCTGGGGCAGCTGCTGATCATCGGCATACAGGGCGCGGACATACCGCTGGTGCAAACGCTGACCTTTATCTTTGCCGTGCTTATAGTTTTCTTCAACCTGATCGCCGACATCTTATACGGCATTCTCGACCCGAGGATCCGTTATGACTAAATCCTCCACAGCAAGCCAGAAACACCGTTCCCTGTGGAGCGATGTCTGGGCGCAGTACCGCACGCACAAGGGCGCGCTGATCGGTACCGTGGTCTTCAGCAGCATCGTCCTGGCCGTCGCGCTGGGGCCTTTTATCCACACCATCGACCCGACGCTGCTCGACATCCGCGCCAAGAATCAGGGCCCCAGCTTCTTGCACCCCATGGGCACCGACCAACTGGGGCGAGACACCCTCGCTCAGGTCATGGCGGGCGGCAGGGTGTCGCTGGCGGTGGGTGTCACGGCAATGCTGCTGTCCATGCTGGTGGGCACGGCGGTAGGTGTGCTGGCCGGTTATTTCAAGCGACTCGACGGCTTGCTGATGCGGCTCACTGATTTGTTTTTAGCCTTGCCACTACTGCCGCTGCTGCTGGTGGTGATCATGCTGTTTCGCGACACCCTGCGCGGCATGTTTGGTCCGGAGATGGGGATATTCCTTCTGATTGTCTTTGTCATTGGCATCACCAGCTGGATGCAGACGGCGCGCATTGTGCGCGGTGATGTGCTGAGCTTGAAGGAACGCGAGTTTGTCTTGGCGGCACGCAGCATCGGCACACCCGACCGGCGTATCGTGCGCCGCCATGTGCTGCCCAATGTGATGAGCCCGATCATGGTCTCAGCCACGCTGGGCATAGCCTCGGCGATCATCACCGAGAGTGCCTTGAGCTTTTTGGGACTGGGCTTCCCCTCGGACTTCCCCACCTGGGGCAGGCTGCTGTACGATGGCACCAACTTCATGACGCTGTCACCCTCAAGGGTGCTCTGGCCCGGCTTGGCGATTTCGCTGACGGTGCTCAGCGTGAACTACATGGGCGACGGCCTGCGCGATGCGCTGGACCCCCGTATTCGCGGTCGATAGACGCTGGGATGGGGACACAGTCCGTGCCCCCTGCTTATCACTAGGCCGCTTTTTCGCTCGCAATAACCTGCTGGTACAGCTGCGTGGTTTTATCCATTACGTGCTGCGGAGAATAACCCAGACCGGCCTCACTGCACTGCTGCTGCATGTCCGCAGCTGAGATCTGCACCAGCCCGTCGGCCAGGGCCTGAACGTCGCCGTCGTCGGCCAAGACCCCCGTTACCCCGTCTTCAAGCATGTATTGCATGCCGCACTTGCGAAAGGTAACCGTGGGCAGGCCGCAGCTGAGCGCTTCACTGATGACCATCGGCGCCACTTCGTGGTGCGAGGTCAGGATGAGCGCTCTGGCCCTGCGCATGTGTGCCGCGATCACAGCGGCAGGCTGCGCGCCCATGAACTCCACGCGCTCATCCAAATTGAGGGCCGAAACCTGCGCCAGGCATTCGTCGTGATAACGCTGATCAGCCACGGGGCCGTAGACCACCAACTTGGCGTCCGCCGGGAGCCTGTCTGCGGCAGCAGAAAAAGCCTCCAGCGCCGCCAGTAGATTTTTGTTGCGATCCATTTTTGCGACGAACAGAACATCCTGCCCGCGCGCGATGTCGCTTTGCTGTTCAAAAAATGACGCATCGAGCGGATTGCCGATGTGGTGCAAAGTAGCACTTGCCAGTTGCTCACCGAGCAGCTCTGCAACGTAGGGGTTGATCACAATACAGTCCGCTACCCGGCGGCGAGCACGTTGCTCTGCCCAGCCCACTATGCGCGCACGCGCCTCGGAGAAACGCCCACCGCGGGTGCGGATATCGGACTCACCGATGCCGTGCACGGTGGCAACGTGCGGGCCACTGTAGCCATAACTCAGCGCCAACAGCGCTTGGAAATGGCAGATATCGGGTTTGAGCTCCTTGAGGTGACGGTGCACACGACTGCGCAGCACGCTCCAATAACTGAGAAAGCCCAAGGGCGGTTGCGGCACCCATTGCAAGACGTAGCCGTCGCGCTGCTCCGCCGTGTCCAGCCCCTGGTAATGAGGCGCCAACACCGTTATGCGGTAGCCCCCAGAACGCACCAGCTGCCGAACCAAGTTCAAGGCAGCGGACTCCACCCCACCTTTGGGTTTATCCGCAGGAAAAGGCGAAACGATCACTATGTGCATGCTGTCTAATATCCCTTAATAACGTACAGGCTTGAACTGAGGTACCGAAGTTTCATCTTCAGTATCCTCATCACCCACTGGCTCAACTTTTTTAGGCAGCTTTCTCTTGGCCGCTCGGTGACTGCTCAGGTCACGCGCAAACACCTCCAAACAGGCTGTGACCATGGCCAAATACAACCAACTCGACTTGGCGTAATAACTCACATGGGTCATGTCCATCACGGAATAAGCCATCAGTCCAACCAGTATGGTTCTCGGCACTGGGTGCCCATTGCTTTGCATCATCAGCTGAAAAGCTTTCCAGGCGATCATCAAGTAGATGCCGTAGTACAGTAAAAAGCCGATGACGCCCGTGTTGACCCCAACTTCCATGACGTTGGAGTGAGCGAACACCCCCACATTAGCCGCGAAGTTATCCAGACCCACGCCGAGGAAGTGACTCTCTATAAGGAGGTCAACACCGGCCGTGAGCAGCGCCAATCGCTCGTCGATGGACTCACCGGATGATTCTTCACTGGTGTCCAGACCCGAGGAGAGCACAGCGATGAAATCCGTCATGCGCACCACCACTGAATCATTGGCGGTGAACACCGCTTCCACCCGCTGCTGCACGGCGGGCATGTCTTTGACCGCGTAAAAGATGGCGCCGCCAACCAGCGCGATTGTCAGCAATCCCGCCATCAGTTTGACAAAATACTCACCGCGCCAAATACGAAATGCCCAAGAAGCCCCAAACAACAAAATGGTCAAGCCAATCACGGCTGTTCGCGAACCGCTGTTGATCAAGGCGGCGACCAGCACCATCCCGACCACCCAACAAAGGATTTTCATGCTGCCGCTGCGGCTGAAGGCACCGCAGATAAAACACAGCCCCAGGCCCATCACCGTCGCCGCACCGAAGGCGTTGGCGTCGGCCAAGGTACTGGCGACGCGCACCACGTCATCACCGTTCTGCTCTGAACCGGTCACTTCACCCAAGTTAAGGCCCGTGAAGGTCAGCAAATACGCCATACTGACCGAAATACCAAAGGCGATCAGCAGCACGGGCACCCGGCGCTGCCACACCATGGTTTGCTGAATGGCAAAAACCAAAACAGCTATCTGCAGCATGGTGATGATCTTCCACATCGCTTGCTCGACGTCTATCGCCAACAGGCTGGGCAAAATCGAATAGAAGACCCAGACCAGCAGCAGCATCCACTCTTTGCTCAACCAGATACTGCGCCCGCCCAAGGTGGCGGCCATGATCACCGCCCCCAGGAAACCGGCGGTGACGGCGTAGTTCGCGTAGTTGCCGTAGGGCATGGAGGCGAGCAACATGATCGAGACGATCGTGAGACCGAGCATCCAAGAAGCGAGTGAGGAAGCTTCGCCGTGCTTGGCGGGGGCTTTAGGCATGATTCAAATTTCTCTGGGCAATGACGTCAAATTGAGCGCAAAGACTACCAAGTGGCAGCTTTGGGTCTAAAGTTTAGTGCCTTGTGACAGAAAGGCATGGGCGGTGTGCACACCGCAGGCATCTGAACGCAAGAGCCTAGCTCTTGTAGTACGTGGCATAGCAGTTGCTCTGGTTCGTTAAACTACACCCAATTTTCAGGCCAGTCGGCACGCAAGCGTCGCCGCTCGGCCCTGCTCCACCCCAGATATTTAAGGAAAGTTCATGAGTCGCGGAAGTGCCACCAAACGGTTTATCGATGGCGTGTTGTTCGGATATATACACATGTTCATCGACGGCGCCATCCGACTCCTGACCATGCCGCTGCTTTTGACTTGGCTGGGCCCACAAGTGATGGGCTTCCGCGCGGCTGTTTTAGAACTGATCGGTTATTTCCAAAAAATAAACCCCGGCACATCGCAAACCATGCAGGCCATGATCGAGCGCGAAATTCGACCCGATGCAGAGGCAGCGGAGATCGCCAAAACCAAGGAGCTGTTGTCACTGGGTGTGGTGATTCAGAACGTCTTGGCCGTTGTCTCGATACTGGCGGTCACCGCTCTCGCGTTCAACATGGACTTTATCACCGAAGAGCTGCCAGAGACCGACTTCAATGGCTCCATCTTTTTTGTGCTGTGCATGGGCTTCATCCTCTTTATCACACTCTGGGGCTCCCATCACTCGGCCATACTCACCGGTCAGCAATACCACAAAGAGCTCGAACTCGCTTTTTTGCTGATGAAGATCTGTCAGGCCGCACTGACCATTCTGTTGGTTTGGCTTGGGCAACGCCTGTGGGGCATGGGCCTGGCAGTGGCCTTTGGTGCGGTGGTTTTTTACCTGCTCAGGGCCTACTACGCCAACAAGACTGGGCTGATCGTAGCGCGCTCCAAGTTCAACCACAGCCGCACGGACATCGTCATGATGCTCGGCACCAGCGGCTGGATGTTGCTGGCGACGATTGGCGACGCCATGGGCCTGCAGAGCTACCGCCTGCTGGCCGCCGTGCTGCCCAACATGGGATTGACCGAAGCCAACCTCGTGGCCATCTTATTTGTATTGCCCTTGCTCGCCGCTCAGATGCTCGCTTTTGCCGGCGATCTGGTCCGGCCCGCGATGAAACAGATGTACCACGCTGGGCATTTCGGCGATGACATGTGGCCCACCGCCAAGCTGTACCTACAAGTAACCGCCATGCTGGCGACCGTTATTTTCATCTCCTGTACCGCGCTGAACAAATCGTTTATCACCCTGTGGGTGGGTGCGGAGTATTATGCAGGCGATGCAGCCAATCAAGCACTGACCGGCATGCTCGCTCTGTGGGTCTGGTCCGCAGGGCTCAAAAATCTGCTCTACGTGCGGCACGAAATGCGACTGCGTGGCCTGTGCTCATTTGCCGAGGGGGCTCTGATCATCGCGCTGTCCATCTACATGGGCATCAAATGGGGCATAGCCGCCATGTTCGCCGGAGGCGCCATCGGTATCGCCATCTTCTCAACCCCGGTTTATGCTTATTTCCTGACCAATCGCTTCAAGTTTAATTTCAATCCTTTTTCACTGGTGGCGCAGGTCACTTGGTACCCACTGCTGATCGCTGGCGTCTTTTATTACTTTCGCGACTGGGTCATGCTGGAGACGGACAGCTGGTGGGTCTTGATCGGCTACGCCGCTGCAGTGGGCAGCACTTGCCTGGTGATATCAGCCCTGTGGCTGTGGAAACCTATGTCACCCTATGTGCTTAAGGCTCTGAAACGCACATAAAAAAAGCCGGGCTTTCGCCCGGCTTTCTTTTTTCTCAGCGTTGTTAAGCTGCGTCTTATCGCAACAGTGACAACACACTCTGTGGCGCTTGGTTGGCTTGTGCCAACATCGCCATACTTGCCTGTTGCAGTACTTGCGCTTTAGACAGCTGCGCCGTCTCCGCCGCAAAGTCAGCATCAGTGATACGCGATCGCGCCGCCTGAGTCTTCTCAACAACGTTGGTCAGGTTGCTGATGGTGTTCTCAAAGCGGTTCATCAGAGCACCCATATCAGCGCGCTGATCGGTGACGAAAGCAAGAGCGCCGTCGATCACGTTCAGGGCCGCGTTAGAGCCAGCCTGTGTGCTGATGTCTACCGCACCGATGTCATCCAAGTTGGAAGCCTTAGCATTCGCTGTAGCGATGCCAACATCATCAGAATCAATGGTGAAAGACTTGCTGGAGTCAAACTCCACCGTGCCCGCTACGGTACCGAAACCACCGGTTGCCGCTACTGTCACCGCGGCCCCCAACACAGAGCCTGCGGAGAACACGTCTTCACCGTCTGCAATGTCCCCAGGAACCTCCGCCATCGCGATATCGACGGTTGCCGTGCCTTGGTTTTCCAGTGTGATGTCATAACCTTCACTGTTCTCGAGCATGATCTGTGATCTATCACCGCTCAGCACAGCACGTACACCCGTCTTACCGGCCACGTCGTTGATGCTTTTGGCCAAGTTGGTCAAGTCACCTTTATCAGCCAACTGTGCAGACACCCGCACGCCGTCAGTCTCGTTCTGACCAAAGAGGTCAAAGGTAACCGCGCCATTGGCAGAGATATTGTCCAATATCGCAACCGTGTGCGCCGAAGCATCAACACCTGTGATGTCGGAGCTCAAGTTCACCGAGGCCGCGATGTCGCGTGCAGAATCACCTTTATCGATGATCACATTAGCGGTTCCCAGAGAACCCGCCACTTCAAGTGTGGTGACTGCTTTGGTGATTGAGTTGACATCAGTCTTCACAGCAGTGAGGTAAGTACCGCCATTGGCACCCAGTGATACCCGGTTGGCGCCCATGTTGGTGGCGCGAGCGTCACCCACTGAGACGTTGATTGTTTGGTTGGCTTCATAGCCCACCTGGAATTTCGCGTTGCTGAGCGTGCCGTCCAGCAACACGTGCCCGTTAAAGGTTGTGGTGTTTGCAATACGGTTCAACTCAGATTGCAACTGCGATACTTCTTTTTGCAGGTTCGCCCTGTCCGCCGAGGAGTTAGTGTCGTTCGCGGACTGCACCGCAAGCTCACGCATACGCTGCATGATGTTAGTTGACTCCTGCAACGCGCCCTCTGCAGTTTGCGTCATCGAGATGCCGTCGTTGGAATTTCTAATTGCCTGGGACAGACCGCGAATTTGCGATGTCATGCGATCGGAGATCGCGAGACCCGCAGCGTCATCCTTGGCACTGTTGATACGGAGACCTGAAGACAGGCGTTCCATTGAGGTCGAGAGGCTAGAGTCGGCATGTCCGACGCTACGTTGCGCAGAAAGCGACAACATATTGGTGTTGATAACAGTCATGTTATATCTCCATCAAAAAATGGTAGGTGTGAACAGCTGCTCACACATCACGTCCATGTTCGATCCACAGACTCAGCAACACGCGCTGCTTTATTCGAAGTCCGCAAAACTACTGACATACTTTCAGAAGAGCCCGACGCCACTCACGTGACAGATCAGCAACACTCCCTACAAACTGGGTTACGGCATGGACAGCAGCATTCTTTAGAAGAATTACTACGGACAATGAAAATAACTTATTTGTATACAGTTAGTTAGCGGTCTTCTGAGCCATTTTCCCTGGTGATAAACGGCCGGTGAAGTAGTCACCGACCCTGATTAAACAACCTCGTTAAGACTTAACGAAGCAGTGACAGCACGCTTTGCGGCGCCTGGTTGGCCTGGGCCAGCATCGCCATACTCGCCTGCTGCAGCACTTGCGCCTTGGACAGTGCCGCCGTCTCCTTAGCGAAATCCGCGTCGGTGATTCTAGAACGAGCCGCTTCAGTGTTCTCAACCACGTTGCTTAGATTGCTGATGGTATTCTCAAAGCGGTTCATCACCGCACCGAGATCCGCACGCTGATCGGCGACAAAGGCCAGTGCACCGTCGATAACATCAAGAGCAGCATTCGAGCCCGCTTGTGTGCTGATGTCCACCGAGGCAATATCCTCAAGCGTTGAGGCCTTGGCGTTTGCAGTCGCCAAGCCGGTGTCATCGGATTCAACTGTGAAAGACTTACTGGAATCAAAGGCCACTGTGCCCGTCACTGTACCAAAACCACCGGTGGCCGCCACTGTCACTGCAGCACCGTGCAGAGAGGCCGCATCGAACACGTCTTCACCGTCAGCGATATCCCCTGGCACCTCAGCCATGGCCAGATCAACCGTCGCTGTGCCCTGGTTCTCTATCGTGATGTCGTAACCTTCACTGTTCTCCAGCATGATTTGCGACTTATCACCACTGATCACCGCGCGCACACCGGTCTTACCTGCGACGTCATTGATGCTCTTAGCCAGATTGGTCAAATCCGTCTTGTCCGCTATCTGCGCAGAAACCCGTACCGGGTCATCTTCGTTCTGACCGGAGATATCAAAGGTAACAGCACCTGCCGCTGACACATTGTCTAGAATCGCCACGGTGTGCGCTGAAGCAGAGACACCGGTGGAGTCAGACGTCTGGTTGACGGAGTTTGCGATATCGCGCGCAGAGTCCGCCTTATTGGCAACCACTGTCGACGTACCCAGAGACCCAGCAACGGTCAAATTAGTGGCCGCTTTTGTGATTGAGTTAGTTTCAGTCTTTACGGCGCCCAAATACGTACCGCCGCTCTCGCCCAGTGAAACACGGTTGGATCCCATGTTGGTCGCACGCGAATCACCGATCGATACATTGATCGTCTGATCGGCCTCGTGCCCCACTTGAAACTTGGCGTTACTCAAAGAACCATCAAGCAAATTTTTGCCGTTGAAGGTGGTGGTGTTTGCAATTCTATTGAGTTCAGATTGCAACTGCGTGACTTCTTTTTGCAGGTTGGATCGGTCAGCCGAGGAGTTAGTGTCGTTCGCAGACTGCACGGCCAATTCACGCATACGCTGCATGATGTTAGTGGATTCCTGCAGTGCGCCCTCAGCCGTTTGTGACATTGAGATGCCGTCATTGGAATTTCGAATCGCCTGTGACAGACCGCGCACTTGCGAAGTCATGCGATCGGATATTGCCAGACCTGCCGCATCATCCTTTGCACTGTTGATGCGCAGTCCCGAGGACAGGCGCTCCATGGATGTAGCCAGCGCGCCGCCGGCCTTGGACACACTTTGCTGAGCGCTAAGCGAAAGCACATTTGTATTGATGGTCGTCATATTCTCTCTCCAGAATTTGTGGGCATTTTGCCCATCTTTTTATACCGCTCTATGCGCGCTGACCTTGTCTACAAGGCCGGTACGAGACAACGAATATTTGTGAGCTAACGTTGTCATCGTGTCTTTGAACATGAGCGGTTCTTTACTTGTATTGAGTCGCCAGCAAGTAACTTCATTACATTGCCGGCACCTTTCTCAACGGCAACGAACGTTCGTTCTTTAACAACCGTGTACGTGTCTTCTGAAGCGCAAAATACCGCGCACTTAGACCAGTTGGCCTAAGTGGACACGAACGGCTTGAATGGAGAGAGAAATTTCGAACGCCTGGAGAAAACCAGGCGAAAACTGCTGTATTTGGGCTAAAGCGCTATTGATTTACGACTGCAGGGCAGTGGTGATTTGTTCTGCTACAGTGGCAATGTGTCCTAAATGAACGCCGAGCCCGTTGCCGGACTTTGGATTGCCGTTGAAAAAACTGTCGCCGATTGACAACACAGGCACCCCATTGAAGGATTCCGCCGTCTGATCAGGGTCTAACATCCTGGGTTCTAATACAAATGGCCGGCTGATTCGCACCATCTCTGCGTTTTTCCCGCGCTTTTTTATCAACTTCAGCAGAGCCTGCAGTCGCGCGTCCAGAACCGACCGAAAGCTCGGCCACTGGATAAGGCTGCCCAAGGACAACTCTCCGTCGATGTACTTTTGCAGCGCCTCGTGTTCAGCGCTGCTCAGGTTGACGATCAATAACATGCGTTTTCGCCCACCGGACTGGTGCCCCGGCCAGAGGTAGAATTTGTTGTCCCTGTTGTTCTTCGCCAGTTGGGCCAGGAGATCGGAATAGAGCTCAACGGGGATGTCGCTGACTTT
The DNA here is from genome assembly GCA_033852095.1 of Granulosicoccaceae bacterium. Lineage (GTDB taxonomy): Bacteria > Pseudomonadota > Gammaproteobacteria > CALCKW01 > CALCKW01 > CALCKW01. Next base: position 27,680 of record JAWSVD010000204.1, read on the forward strand.
CAGCATCGACTGCTTACACACCTTGCCTTTATACAGAGGGTGCAGCCATGCGCCTTTTTTTAACACATCTATGCACTCGCCCGGTACGGCATCCGCGTGGGTCAGACCAAAACGGCCAAAGCCACGCGCCCGTGCCTGGCAGTGTTTGAGGTGCAGTCCTGGGAACACCTCTTCACCCTTATCGGCAAACTGCCGCCAGCGCCCGCCGCTGGCGTCAATCACCAGGTGCAGCTTGTCTGCAGGCAGCCAACTCGTGTCGGAGCTCCCGGTAAACAGGCAGCGGACCCCCGCCTCTCTGGCGCTCAACAAGGCCAGCGTTTCAAGGGTGCACAGGTCTACTCCCGTGTAGCCCCCCTCCCCCGATCGCTCGCAGATATCAACAGCAGCGGGGTGCAACAAAGACTGAACTAAGGCGACGGGAATGTTCGTCATCCAGCGCCGCTCGTAGGGTTTTTTCAAGTGCTCCGCGCTGACGCGGTTTTCGATTAACAACACCGAGATAGCATCGCCCAACTGGCGCTTTATGGCCGAGGCGAGCAAGGCCCCCACGGGGCCCGCACCGACAATGACCACACTGAAACACGGCGCGGCAAACACCGCATTCAGCGCAGCGGCGAAACCCTCAGCAGACAAACCCTCGAAATCATCCAGCCGCAAGGCGCGCTCCGGCATAAGATGCAGTTGATCGACCTCGCGCTGAACCGCATCTGGGTCGCCCAGCCAAGCCTGCAGGATTTCCCCGGCGCCGCGATCGCCCAGCGGCTCGCCACCAATGGCCTCCATCTGCGCACGTCGTTTGGGTGCCCGCTGCTTTAACTTGTGGTTGATGAACTTGCCGTCAAACAGCTGTGAATCGGTCCAACCCAATGCGACTGTGTCTATCACCTGCATGGTGGGGTATAGGTCGGCTATTTGATCGCCGAGCTCAGCAAAGGAAACTACCGCCTGCTCAGCGTGGAGCGCATGGCTCATCGCGACATGGCCGCGGCCAGCGGGCTCAAACGAATACTGCCCACCGACTGAACCGAGCCTAAATCCTTGAGCAACGCCGTTACCAGCGCGAAGCTGTCGACCTGCTGCTCTTCCATGATCGACGCCATCGCGGTGGTCAGTTTGCCCACGTGCAGTATGGTCCGGCCCACACGGTGTATCACGTCCACCACGTGCTTCGCAAGGAGGCTGTATTCCTCTGCGCTTAAAGGCCCCTCACCCGCAATCAGCTCGTCCACCGCGCGGTGACTACAAATAGCAAAATCAAACATCAATATTGTGGCCACATGGCGACCCAAATACGCGCTGGGCGATTCTTCTGCAGCGCCGCCACCGTTGTAGAACTGGTTGCAAAAGGCGCGCTCGTACCATTGCATCAACTGCTTTCCGGCCCGCGCGTGCAATTGTCTTCGGCGCTTTTCAAACACCGGTGCAATGGAGCCCACTTCGACTTGCAGACTCTTTCCCGGCACAACAGTTAACTCAGCGGGCACCACGTGCGCATAACTCGCGTGTATGTCATCCCACAGGGTGGACATATACTCCCACTCCATGGTCAAACGGTAGGCGAACAGCGCATACACCATCGACAGCGCGAGATTGGATGGGGGAACAACTGTCTGCTGGTATTGAGTGACCACCTCCGCGCGGTGCTTGTCATCCAAGTAGGGCAATACAAGCTGTGACATCTGCGGCAACGGCAAGGGATTCTCCGGGCTGTCCCCTTTGCCGTCGAGCTGGCGCATCATCATCAGCAACACAAAAATCCGTTCCGACAAGGTCGCGTGGGGGCTTTTGCTTTTGACGATGGACAGGCCCAGCTCACCGAGTTCAGGCAGATTGCGCTGCCAATGCCAGGCATCGCCGGATGAGTTGAGCTTCATGATAGTGGCAGAGGGGTCTGGCACACGGCCGTCGACCACATCGGTGGCCTCATCACTGGCAAGCACGTGGCGTGTGTATTCGGGACAGCCCAAAGATGCACTGGCTTGCAGCGAGCTCGCGTCCAGCGTATACACCCTGGGAAAGGTGCGACAAGTTCCAGGCAAGGCACTCGCCCCTAGCTTCGACTGCACACGGCATAGACCGGTTTTGTCCTGAAAGGGACAGCCACCTGTATCCTTATCGAATTCCAGTGTGGCGAAAAAACCACCGCCCTTTGGCACGTGCTTTTCAAACAGCTTGAATTCTTCTGGCTGCCGTCTCGCCAGGTTTTTCCAGGTCACGTAGTCTGTTTTTGTCAGTGAAACTTTCCAACTCTGACAGCAGGTGTCTTCGCAATCCCCACCGATGCACTCAAATGCTTCGACAGCCCGCAGTGTGCGGCTGCTGTTGAGAACGGTTGATTTGTTGTCTTTCTTCGCCATCTAAAACATCCTTGTTTTGACTGTGCACGCTGTACGTTCGCATCCGTGCGAACCTTAAGTAACGCGAAATACACGCCAAGTTACTTAAATATGATCGAACAGCGTGCTTTGTTGGATTTTTGCAAAGGTCGCCTGTGCGGCCTCGTAGATCGTCATTTCCTGCTGCAACTGCGACACAGCGGTGACGAAATCCGTGTCACGAATAGCCGACAGAGATTTCTTCAGAGAGAGTCCCATGTCGAGATTGTTACTCTCCTGACGCTCGAGCGTGTTCATCTTGGCGCCCCCTTCAACCTGGGCCACCGAGAGCTTTTCCTGTAAGGCATTGATATCCACCAAGGTGATATCGACCATCGCTGTCAGCTGTTCTGAGGTGCCACTGCGCAGCACGCCGATCAACTGATTGAGAGCAGTAAATGCATCTTTGGAGCTGCCCGCCTCCACCGAGAAGGCGTCACCCACCGCAGGCGTGCCGTCGATGACAGTGGTCACCCCTGCGTACTCGATTGTCTCACCGGGCCTGTAATCTTGGTCGGCCAACAAAATTGAGCCGTCATCGGCCAGGATGTCAAAGGTGTTCGCTGAATCAAATACGATGTTCAATTCCTGGCCCGTAAACACCGCCGGATCACTGACAAACGCAGACATCGCTTGCGCGCTTCCCGTGTTGCTCAGCTCGGCGCGTGTTCGCAGCGCGTTGTCACTGTCGACACGCAAGAATTTGGCCGCCGTGTTGGTGCCAAGGGCCATGGTGCGACCCTCGGCAATGTCGAGCTGCCGCGCGGTATCATCGCCGCTCAGAGACGCTGCTACCATACCGTTTGCATCAAATATCTCCACCGGCTGATGGTCGCCTTCAGCACCGGCAAAGGAATACAAACCCTGGGAGTTCACCGTGTTCGCCAGGGAGGCGATGCTCTTCAAGCCCTCGCGCAGTTCCGCGGCCAGAGCCAGCCGGCTCTCTTTGGGGATTGCTGTGTTACCGGCTTGCACGGTGAGTTCGCGCATGCGCTGATACACGGTTGAAATATCTGACATCGAAGTGTCTTCGATGGCAAAGCGCTCATTCAGCGTGCCGATGTTGCGCTGAAACGAATCCAAGCGGCTGTCCAGACCTTGCAGCCGGTCGATGTTCACCGCGGCGATGGGATCCTGGTGTGGATCCGAGACACGAATACCTGTGGAGATCTGCTGCTGAGCTTCGTAGATTCGGCGTTGCTGCGTCGCAAACGACGAGATCGCTTGGTCATACATAAGAGTGGTGGCAACACGCATAATTTATACCTCCGTCAGAGCGACTTGATGATGGTGTCAAAGGTGGTTTGCACGACCTGAATAACGCGCGCGGAAGCCTGAAACATCTGCTGGTATTGCATCATTTTAGCGGCCTCTTCATCCAAGCTAACACCCACCGTGTTCTCCAAGCGGTTGGTCAGGATCTGGTGCACTTTTGTCTGAGCCTCTGCGTTGTTCACGGCGGAGCTTACGCGGGTGCCCACGTCGCCGACCAGGGCGGAGTACATTTCCTCCACCGAGGCGTTGCCGCCCGCCATGATTTTGTCTGTCTGCAAATCGGCGATGCGGCCGATGTTTTGGCCCGCCAGCCCGTCGGCGTTACCCTCGACCGAGATACGATCACCTGCCGCGGGATCACCGGTGACCGTGATCTCCCAGCCGTTGTGTGTGATCACGTCGCCGCTGGTATAGGCCGCCGGCGGGGCCAGCACCGTGCCACTGTCCGGGTCTATGATGCTGTACTGGGTCGGCGGGTCGGCGAACTCGACCAGCACCGGGGTCTGCAAGGCGGGGTCCGTGCCGTCTGCCACGGCGACTGACTGCACCAAAGCGCTGCCGCTGTTGTCCGCCTGTTCAACCGCCCGCACCGGTTCGGCAAAAGCTATTTCGCGGGGCTCTTTAACCACCACCGCCATGCGACTTGCCGCACCGAGCGAGGGCGACACGTGAAAGGTGTCTCCGGCATTCAATGTGCCCGATGTCAGTGATATCTCCACGCCATCAATTGAGATGGGCAGCGTGCCGGCTGTGACCAGCGCATTACCGGCGCCGTCACTCACGTTCCAGTTGGCGCCGTCATACTCCAGGCTGTAGGTGGTGGACTGCAAGGCCGTGCCGTCGACGATGGTGGTGTCGATCTTCGCCGTGCCGGTGTTGGTGTAGGCAGCGATGGTATTGGGTGATATGGGGGCAAAGAAGTCCCCGCCCTGCTCACCATCGAGATCGATGGACTGCCGGTGGATGTCATTCACTTCGGTCGAGATACTCGCTGCCAGCTGGCCGAGCCCCTCGCGGGTATCGCGCAACAAGTTGCGCGAATCGTGAAGAATACCGCCCAGGGCGCCGCCCTTGATCGCACCGGTGATATCGACGCCCTGTCCCTGGTTATCGAATTCCACCAGCAGCAGCTGCGCGTTCTCCGGGTCGGGGACTGTGTTCAGTTTGTTCTGGTTGATACCATCGACAATGGTTTGGCCCTTGGCAATGCCGACACTGACAACACCGTTTTCGCTGTAGCGGGTGTCGATACTCACCTTGCCAGCAAGGTCGTCGAGCAGTGCGTCTCTTCGGTCCAGCAGATCGTTGTCGTTACTGTAGCCGTTACTGAGCTGTCGGTTGATATCAACAAGCTGCTCGCCGATGGCATTCAGCTCTTCGACTTCCAGCGCAATCTGCGGCGCCATGTCGGTTTCCATGCGCGCAAGACGGTCATCGATGCTGTTAAAGCGCTGCGCCATCTCCTCTGCGCGCTGCAATACGACAGTTCGCAACGGTATGGATCCGGGGTTGTCGGCAGATTCGCGCACTGCGTTGAAGTACTCGCCCATCGCCTCATCGAGGTGATAACCGGACTCGCCGAACATCTCCGATATCTGGGTGCCAATGCTTTCAAACTGATTGAGCGAAGACATCTCCGAAGCGACATCCCGGCGCTGGCGCAGGACAATCTCATCTTGCATGCGCGTGACATCGCTGATATTCACGCCCAGGCCAAATCGGTTGGCGCCGAATCGCGCTGGCCCCATCGCCGTCAGCTCAAGCCGTTGCTTGTGGTAACCCTCATTATTGGCGTTCGCGATGTTGTGGCCAGTCGTCTTAAGGCCTGCATTCGCCGCGTTGATTCCAGTCAGCGCGATCCCCATTAAATCAGCCACGACAGGCCCCCAGCTCTAACAAAGAGTTCCCCTCAGTTGCAGCTGTGCGACCAACGCGTAGCTGCACCTTTTGCAGGGTCAAAGCCGCCAACAAGGGGGCGCGCTCTAAGGTGCCGGAGCACTTCGCGCGCAAACAAAAATCCGTAGGCGCACGTTCTAAGCAGCTATCGACTGCGGGCAGCCATTGCTTTATTCGTGTAACCATTGCATCGCCTCACTGTTGATGACGCGAATGATCTTCTGCGCGTATTCTGGATCGGTGGCGTAACCCGCTGCTCCGAGCTCCGTTGCGAAGGCCTCAGGCCCTTGCCCCGCTGCATCCAGAGCAGTTTGGTAACGCGGATTTTGCTGCAAAAATTGAACGTAATCATCGACCGATTCGCCCAAGCTCTGGTAACGCCTGAAGGGTTCCTTAACACTGTCAAATTGACCGTCTTGGAATTCCAGTGTCTGCTTCCAAAGCCGCTCTCCCGACCAATCGGACTGCGCTTTGATACCGAACACATTAAAACTGCTGCCGCGGGCATCGCTGGGCACGTGCTCACCCCAACCAGTCTCCAGCGCCGCCTGCGCCATCAACAGCCGCGGATCAACGCCCAGCTCCTCACCGCCGCGCTGCGCGTGGGGCCACAGCTGCTGCGCAAATTCACGGGGCTCGCCCCAGGTGGCGCCCAGCTCTGTGACAGCTTGTTCCGTGGAGACAGCTGCACGTGTCACCGGTGACTGAAAATAACTTTCCAGTCCTTGCAGACCATCGCTCTTGCTACTCTGCTTGCCCCGGGACAACTGCGCGACAATCATGTCGGCCAGGCCCACGCCGCCGTTCTCGGCCATGTGCACCGACAGTTGTTTGTCGTGCATGTCCTTGTAAAAACCCATCGCATTGCTGTCAAACAAAGGATCACCAAAGCCCGCATCCCGCTGCGCTTTCAGCAGCATCTGCGTGAACATGCCCTCAAACTGGGCGGCCACCTGACGCAGTACCGCCTCATCATCAGGGTTTTGCCCGGCTTTGGCTTTGAGCTCCGCGAGGCCATGCATGTCTGCATACGCTGCGCCCTTGGCCGTGATGTCCACTAGCTGTACTCCATCAGATGACGATCAGCTCTGCCTGGAGAGCACCCGCTTGTTTGAGGGCCTCCAGAATGGCAACGAGATCACTCGGTGCCGCGCCGACCTGATTTACCGCTCGCACAATCTGCGCGAGTGTCGCACCCGCATCAAACAGAAACATGCGGTTGTTTTCCTCGTCGATGCTGATCTGCGAACTCTCCACCTGTGCCGTCTCCCCCTCGGCCAATTGATTGGGCTGAGAGACAGACGGACTCTCGCGCACCGCAACGGTCATGCTGCCATGGGTGACAGCCGCGGGCCGCACTTGCACATGAGAGCCAATCACGATGGTGCCTGTGCGTGAATTGATAATGATCTTGGCCGCGGCTTCACCGGGCTGAACGCGAATGTTCTCTAGGTAGGACAAAAATCCGACACGCTGAGAATAATCCTGCGGCGCCTGCACCCGGATAGTCACCGCGTCCTCCGCCGTCGCGCTGCCAGCACCCAGCGCGGCATTCAAGACATCCTGCATGTGCTTGGCTGTGGTGAAGTCGGGGGTGTGAAGGTTCAGGTAGATGGCGTCGGCCGTGCCGAAAGGCGAGGCGACGCCCCGCTCTACCATCGCACCGCCGGGGATACGCGCACTGCTCGGTACATTGACCGTCAAGCGCGAGCCGTCGGCCCCCTGCGCCCCAAATCCACTGACTGTCAGGTTTCCCTGTGCCATGGCGTAGATATCGCCATCAATGCCCTTCAGCGGCGTGATCAACAAGGTGCCACCGCGCAGATTGGAAGCGTCACCCAATGAAGAGACGGTGACATCCAGCTTTTGCCCTGGTTTGGAAAACGCTGGCAGATTGGTCGAGACCATCACAGCCGCGATGTTGTTTGAATTTGGCTTCACGCCCGCAGGCAAAGTGATACCGTATTTGCTCAACAGGGCCGACAGACTGTGTGAGGTGAATTGGGTTTTGTTGAGCTTATCGCCGCTGCCACTCAAGCCAACGACCAAGCCATAACCCAAGAGGTGGTTGTCCCGCACCCCAGCCACACCCGCCAAATCTTTGATCCGCGTACCAGCGTCTTCAGCTGAAGCCGCAGTTACTAGGGAAAACAGAAGCAATATTGCGACAAAATGTTTCAAAAGGGCCACCACTCGCTGCTAAAGAATCGTGAAGCCCAACCTGCCCGGTTGCTATTGCGAATCACGCCTCGGCCACCGTAACTCAAGTGCGCATCGGCAATACGCGTCGAACTCACTTCGTTGCTGTCACTCACGTCTTCGGGCCGAACGATGCCGGAGAGCCGCAAAAACTCCATGCCCTGGTTGATCGTGGTGCGTTTTTCACCGCGGATCACCAGATTGCCATTGGCCAATACTTGATGCACAGTCACCGACAGATCACCGGACAGACGATTGCTCTGGGCGCTGTTGCCGCTGCCCGCAAAGGAGCGGTTGTTGTTGGTATTTATTTGCAGCTTCCCAGTCCCCGGCGCAATGATCTTGCCGAAGAGGTTGGCTGTACCCATGGAATTGGTGTCGTCCTTAGACGTAGAGGTTGCCGAGCTCATCTCTGCGTTTGTATTCTCCTCTAGGGACACGGTCAACACATCCCCTACACGGTAGGCTTTGATGTCCCGGAACAGCTCATAAGCTGTCGCGGAGTTGTATATCGATCCCGTGGGAGTGCTATCAACTTGCGGCATCGGCGGCACGGGCACAGGCTCGTACTCAGGCGAAGCAGGTTGCTGCATTGGCACCGGAGCGCAGCCCACCGTCAAGACAGCGCATGCGCTGAAAACAAGTGGGCGAAAAAATTGGAAAAGAATCATCACAAAATCACCTACAAGTTTTGATTGAGGTATTGCAACATCTCATCGGTGGTCGAGATGGCCTTTGAATTCATTTCGTAGGCGCGCTGTGTCTCAATCATGGCCACCATCTCTTCCACGATGTTGACGTTGGACGTCTCGAGGAAACCCTGGCGTACCTGGCCCATGCCACTCTGACCACCCACACCGACCGTTGCCGCTCCGCTGGCACTGGTTTCTTTGTACAGATTTTCACCGGCAGGCTGCAAGCCCATGGGGTTGGCAAAATCGGTGATCGATACTTGCCCCACCGTGGTCATGTTAGTGGTGCCCTGCAACTGCACGGATACAGTGCCGTCATTGCCGATCACGATCTGCTGCGCCGTGGGCGGGATAGTGATCGCGGGTTGCACTGGGTAGCCGCTGGATGTCACCAGAGAGCCCGAGCTGTCCAGCTTGAAGCTGCCGTCGCGGGTATAGGCGGATTCTCCCGAGGGCGTCACCACGGAGAAGAACCCGCGGCCGTTGATCGCCATGTCCAGGGGGGATTCTGTCTGCGACATATTGCCCTGGGTGTGCAGCTTGTCCGTGGAGACAACCCTGACACCCGTGCCTCGATTCAGGCCAGTGGGCAGTTCGGTGTTCTGCGAGGAGAGACCTCCCGCCGCCCTATAGGTCTGGTAGAAAAGATCTTCGAAATTGGCGCGATCGCGCTTAAAGCCTGTGGTGCCGACGTTGGCCAGGTTATTGGCCACGACGGACATGCGCATCTGTTGCGCGTCTAAGCCCGTTTTAGAAATCCATAGAGCCGGATTCATGATATGTCCTTATATCGTGTCGCGACACGTCTAGGTCACGCTCATCAAGCGCGTCGATGCGCTATCCATTTTCTCAAGTTCTTCAAAGAACTTGACCATACTTTCAAAATTCCGCGAGTACTCGATCATGCTGACCATTGACTCAATGCCGTTCACGTTGCTCGACTCCAGCGAACCTCCGCTCACACGCACACTTCCATCTGATGCAAGGTCTTCGCCATCTATTGACCTAAACAGAGCATCTTTTCCTTTTTTCATCTCGGAGGCCTCTCCGAGTACCAGTTTTATCTGATCTATCACGGCCAGCTCGCCCTCCCCTGCCCCTACCGGCTTGATGGTCACCGTGCCATCGCTGCCGATCATCAGCTCTTCAAAGGGAGGCAAACTGATGGGGCCGGAGTTGCCTATTACTGGCTGACCGGCCCCGTTCATCAGCAGACCACTGTCATCGATACGCAAATCACCCCGCCGGGTGTAGGCCTCGCCGCCGTCGGCTGTGCCGACGGCAATCCAGCCCTCGCCGTTAATGCCTACATCCATGGCGCGGCCGGTTTGCATTAGTGACCCCGCCTCACTGTTGAAGCCCACCGCGTCATCCTGGGAATACACCCGAGTTGCGTGGCCTGGACCGTACACGGGCATGGAGGAGAAGCGCTCTATATCGGCCCTAAAACCTGATGTGGATGCGTTGGCGAGGTTGTTGGCGTTGGTCGCCTGTGCCGCCAGTGAGCTCTTGGCACCGGTCATTGATAAATAGAGCGCTCTGTCCATGTTAGTGTCTCGTTCTCAGTCTTTAGATGTTGACGATTGTCTGCGTCAGGGTATTGGCTGTTTCAATCGTTTTGGCATTGGCCTGGAAATTACGTTGCGCAGTGATCAACTTGACCAACTGGGCGGTCAAGTCGACATTTGAAGACTCCAGCGCTCCGCCTTGAACGTTACCAAACCGCTCAGTACCAAAAGCGCCAATCAGTGCTGTGCCCGATTCAAAGGTTTCTTGCCAAGAGGTATTACCCGCCTGGCGGAGACCCGTTGTATTTTCAAAATCAGCGGCAATGACTCTTCCCAACGATATTGTGCGCCCATTGCTGTATTTTGCCTCTAAGTTCCCATCAGATTTCACCGCCAATCCACTCAGTTTTCCGACCGCTGTACCGTCCTGTTCCACAAAGGGGACGAAAAACCCCGTGGCCTGTTGCGTCGTGGTGGTAGTCGAATTTGGCGGTGTTAAGTCGAGTTTTAGTTCAATGGGATCCGATCCGTTTCCAATGAGCTCAGGGCTGTATTGTATTTCCCCGCCGGCAGGTGCGATCAAGGTCCCACTGCCATCGAATGTTAGCGCTGTGGTGCTACCTACCGCCGGCGTCAGTGCATTGCCATTGAAATAAGAACGCGTCTCCCACGTATTGGTCGCTACATCCGTGTGGATAAAAAAGGTCTCCATGGTGTGTGTCTGACCCAGGGAGTCATAGACCGTGGAGTTGGTAGACGCCGTGTAAGTGTCCACATTGGTCGGGTCGAACAAGGCAGGATCTATCGCATCTGAGGCCGAGGGCAGATTGGCCGCGATGCCCACAGTAGTGGTCGGGTTCGCTGTGCCGAATGTTTCAGTCACCTGAACAGATGTTGCAGAGTTCTTACTTGTAGCGATCACATCACCAGATATCGGGTCTGTGGGGAACACCTGCAAGAACTTCCCCACACCGTCCACCAGATACCCCTCTGCATCGGTACCAAAAGCACCGTTCCGCGTATAGGTTGGTATCAAAGTATCTGGATCACTCGAGGTCATGAAAAAACCCTGGCCGTTGATCGCCAGATCCAGTGCGTTGTCTGTGTATTCCAAGCTACCTTGTGACTGTATCTGCCGCACATTACCCAACAGGGCTCCATCACCCACTGTGGTGCTCGCCGACGCTGTTACGCTGATGGCATACACATCGTAAAATTCGCCCCGCGAATATTTAAATCCAGTCGTGCCCACGTTTGCAATGTTGTTCGCCGTCACGTTCAGTTCAGACGACGCCGCATTGAGCCCACTCAGTCCCAATCCAAAAGACATATTATTTCCTCTATTTCCCTACAATTACTGAATATCGCGCTTTACAGCCCAATCTGTGTCACTTCAGACAATGGTTTCGAACCGGCCCCTGATAGGTTCAATACAATCCCTGTACTGCCTCCCATCGAGACGCTGTCCACCCGATTGCCCATCAATGTGGTCAATGTCTCAGGCCCCTGTTGTCCAGCGCCCGTTGCTTTGAACACGTAATTCCCAGCTTCAGCACGCTCTCCCGTAAGGGTTTCCCCGTCCCACTCAAAAGACGCGAGACCTTGCGCTTGGTTGGCTAGTTCGATGGTATCGACTAGAGCACCACCGCCACTTTCTATGCGGATCTGCACATTGGACACCCCTTCGGGTATCTCGATAGCCCCGCCGAGCGCGCCCTCTTCCACGAGCACAGCGCTGCTGCTCTCTGTCAACACCGTTTTTCCGACCAGCGACGCCGCGTCAGTTGCATCCGTTGCCGTCATGGACGCCGTCAGCGCATCAAAGCTCTGTTGCAGCTCGCCGATGCCCGAGACCGTGCCAAACTGCGCGAGCTGCGCAATAAAATCACCGTTCTCCATGGGCGCCAGCGGGTCTTGGTTTTGCAACTGTGTCGTCATCAGGGACAAAAATTCGTCCTGCCCCAACGCTTGGTTATCCTTTGCTTCGTCTTGGGTTTTGTTCGTGATGCTGTAATCACTCAGCACGTTCGATGTACCCGTCGCAGCTACATCAGCCATTACGACTCTCCTTTTTCAACTGCCTTACTCACCCAGAGACAGGGTGCGTTGCAGCATTTGTTTGGTTGTATTAAGAACTTCCACGTTCGCCTGGAAACTGCGCGAGGCCGACATCATGTTCACCATTTCTTCAACCACACTGATGTTCGGCGAGTAGACGTAGCCGTCAGGATCAGCAAGTGGGTGACCCGGGGAAAATTGCGCCAGAGGCTCTGTGTTGTCTTCCAGCACGCCGGCCATCTGCACGCCCGTGGTGTGTTCCTGCGCATCCTGCATAACAGCCTTGAACACCGGGTGCCGCGCCTTGAATACCTCGTCTTTAGAGCCGGCGATGGTATTGGCATTCGCCATGTTTGAGGCCGTGATGTTCAAGCGCAGGGACTGCGCAGACATAGCGGAACCCGCCAAATCGAAATTATCAAAAAGTGCCATGGTTATTGACCTTTGATGGCGTAGCTGATGCCTTTGAACTTACTGCTCAAAAAGCTCAAACTCGCTTGATACATAAAAGTGTTTTCCGCAAAGCGCGTGTGCTCGGCTTGCGTATCGACCGTGTTGCCATCCAGGGAGGGCTGCGTGGGGGTGCGGTAGAGCATCTCGCCACTGACAGGCTGCCCGCTGCCCTCGCTCCCGCCGAGATGCCCGGCGTGGGAGGTTTTGAGCTGCACAGCGGGTTGCTGCTGGCTCGCGGCTACGGAGAGCATTTTTTGAAAGTCCAGATCGCGAGCCTTATAGTTAGGCGTGTCCGCGTTGGCGATGTTTGAGGCGATGACACTGGATCGCTGACTGCGCAATTTGAGCGCGTCATCGTGGATTCCAAGTGCTTTATCGAGTGCTGCGTCCATGCATCTGCTCGCTGTGTGGGTACGAGCTTCAGTGCAGATGACATGCCAGACAGGTTCCTGCACTTCACAATATCGACGCCTTTACTGCGCAAATACACGCCTCGCAGCTGCCACACAGCGCTTTGGCGAATGTAGGAACGCGCGGCAGCATTCGCTAAGCGAGCCGCTACAGCATGACGTTGTTGCCGACAGGCGTCAGAAGTTGCCGGTTCTTGAGGGCAAACAGGAAAAAAATCACCACCTTCGCCATGAAAACCGTCCGTATGCCAACAGCTAATAGCCTCACGGAACAACCTTTGCTTGAACAATAACAATACATAGTCATGGACGACATCATGTTAAAGCGAAAGCTCGCCATCCTTTGCGTGGCCTGGACACTCTCCCAACAGACGTTTGCAGTCGCGGCCAAACGAATCCACTCACCCGATGCCATCGCCGCATCGGTAGAAGAATTCCTGCAGAACTACCCCTTCGAAACAGTCTATCCCGTCGATTTCAAGGTCAATCGAATTTCAAACCGGTTGAGACTGTCTTATTGCAAGGAGGCGCTGGAGATAGATTTCAGCCCCAACGCCAAACGCTACGGTAAGACTCACTTGCGCCTACAATGCCCTAGCGGCAAAAAATGGCGAATAAACATAGGCGTAGAGTTAAACGTATTCCACGACACGGTTCTCTCCAAGCACGCCATGCGCAGGGGGATAGTTGTCGCGGCAGAAGATTTATTACTAAAGAAGCTTCCACGCTCAAAAATCTTCTCGGACTTCTATAGTAAGAAGAGCGATGTTATTGGTTTGGTCACCACTATGCCTGTGCGCGCAGAGCAACTGCTGAGCGGAAGGCTGGTCAGTGTTGCCGATGTCGTGAGCAAAGGCCAGAGCGTGATGGTGATTGCGCGTGCAGCTGGCATCGACATTTCGACGCGCGGAAAAGCACTGAATCACGCAAAACGCGGCGAACTTGTACGCGTGCAAAACAAAGATTCAGGTCGTATTGTTGAGGGAATAGCAGTCGACCCCGGGAAAGTAGAGATTCCACTGTGACTTTAATGACAATGTGTAAAGTTTATATTTTTGCGGTCGCCAAATGCATCAAGACAAATCTAAGTTGGAGAGAAACTGATGGCAAGTAGTATCGATGGCCTCGCGGGCAATCGCGGCGTTGCCATAGAGAGCAATCTCAAGCCAAACGCTGAGAAATCCGCGGAAAAATCAGCAGTAGGCAGCCCCGCAGCAAAGACCGACACAGTCGCTCTGACAGCCGAGGCAAAGAGCCTGCAGCAACTGGGCAAGAGCGCCAACACGCAGGACGGTTATTTTGACCAGGGCCGCGTGGACGCTATCAAACAATCCATAGCCGAAGGGCAATACGCTGTTGATTCCGAGCGTGTGGCTGAGAAGTTTATGGAAACGGAGCAGTTGTTAGGCAAGGTCTAGCAACAGACACACAATGACAAATGAAGCTGTACGTACGGAAACGATCAGCGAGCGACTGGCCATACTGGCAGTAGCAATTGGCGCATTGGAAGCCGCCATAGACGCAACGGACAAAGCACTGCAAGCCACCTCCGCGGAGGAGCTGTCAGCTGCGATCGCAGCGCAAAACAAGGCGGCCAATCAAACGCTGTCGCTCAAAAAGCAACTCATAGTCAGCCTTGAGGGCAACGTCGGCGGTGCTACAGATAGCACCTTGCAGGCGCTGCTGAGCACGCACCCAGATGCCACGGCACTTCTCCCCCAGCTCGAAGAGATCGAGCTCAGGCTCCGAGCTGGCCAGTTGAATTTGACCCAACAGGCACAAGTTGTGAATAAAATGCAAGCCATCAACCGTCAACTACTGGGCGCACTCACCGACACTGAAAACCACAGCTATGACAGCCATGGCTCCCACGCTGATGCGAGCAACGGGCGTGTATTTGCCAAGGCCTGAGTTGTAACAAACAGCACAGCAGGAGCAGCCTTCAGGTGCCCTGCGAATAAGGCAGCACTGTGCCACACACGGCATATTAGCAAGACCCTTCGAAGACCCCACTAGATCACCCTGCACATGCATGGCTTAACGCGCCGATAACAGACAGCGCAACCAACAGGGATCTGGGAAGAGAGACCCTCTCTGAGAGCGGTCATCAACAGACTCTCCGCAGCTGAGCCCCGACAGCCACTTGGCCCCACGAGCTGAATTACAGGCACAAAAAAGGGCGCCACTGATGTGCGCCCTGATTTAAATAGATTGGTGGAGCCAGGCGGGATCGAACCGCCGACCTCTACACTGCCAGTGTAGCGCTCTCCCAGCTGAGCTATGGCCCCCAAATCTAAGCCGACAATATTACCGCTCAACCAAGCCTTCGTCAAGCCCTAGCGGTAAAGTAT
>JAWSVD010000205.1:0-18171 GCA_033852095.1 Granulosicoccaceae bacterium
TTGTTCATGTTCTCAAAGGCGCGGGCGTAAGCTTGTTTGGCCGTGCTGTCTCTGAGTATGATATCAGTGGCGAGGAATGCCAGTGGGCATGGCTTGTGACCGTTGACGTGTTCAATGCTCAGGTAGGCGTCGAGTAAGAGCCCCAGCCATTCTCTGTCGCTTGTCTCTTCAGGTTTTATTTTGCTGAGTTCGCTGCTTGTGGTCGCGTAACTGAGGGCTTCGCTGTACAGCGCTGATTTACTTTTGAAGTGGGCGTAGAAGGCCCCCCGTGTGAGCCCGCAGTTTTTCATCACATCATTGACGGTGACGGCGCTGAAGCCGCTCTGCGCAAACAGGACGGAGGCACTTTTTAGGATGCGCGCTCTTGTTTGTTTTTTGTGCTTCAGTGAATAGGGCATGGTGATTTCTGAGGTTTATATATGACCTTGATCATATATAGGCAGTCGCTAAGATCAAGCTTCCTCTAGATTTATTATGGAAATAATATGATTTTCGCCATGTTCGCTGTGTCGATGCTCACGGTTCTTGTTGGGGTTTTCGCTGTTAAGGCGCGAGTAGAAAGTATAAAAAGTGGGCAGCTTTCACCGGCGTATTTCAGCTTGATGCAGGGGGGTGTGGTTCCCGCTGAGGTCATAAAAACAACGCGTTGTTTCAATAATCTATTTGAAGTGCCGGTGTTGTTTTATGTGGTGTGCACTCTGTACCTGGTCTCGGGTGTTAGCAGCTCAGTAGCGCTGGTGCTAGCGTGGGCCTTTTTTCTGCTGAGGTGCACTCAGGCGTATGTCCATATCAGCTACAACAATGTTAGCCATCGAATGCTGTCCTTTTTCTTGTCGCTGCTGTGTGTGGTCTTGCTTTGGGTCAACCTTGTCTTTAGCCTTTGATTGGGCCTAGGGGTTTTTAGCCGATGCGATTTTCCGTCGCTTGGTGCTGCTGCATTGCCATTGTGATCTGACTAGTGTTCGGCAGGATGTGTCTGGCCCTGTCAGCGCGCTCATCTGCGGGGTGTTCTCCTGTCGGCGCAGGCCCGCTACAAGACCCCTGAGCAGCGCGATCACCAGTTGCGGTTGTTCCAGGTGCACAAAGTGCCCGCTGTCGCTGGCGATTATTTGCGTGGCCCGCGGGCTGAGCTGACTGAGCTTCTGCTGCAGCTCCTGCCATATACGCTCCCGCAGCGCGGAATCATGGCTGTTGCTCCATTGGGCGCGGCCTCGGCTCAACACTAACAGCGGCTGTTCTATGGCATCAGGTATGCTCTGGAGTAGTGCTGCGCTGCTTTTAAAGTTGAGCAATTCGGCGCGCAGCGTGAGCAGTGATTTTTGCTCGTATGCCAAGCTCTGTGCGCGCGCTTGGATATCGGCTGGCAGTTGTTTGGGCACGGCGGGCGAGGAGAGGCGGATGCGGTCGCCTTTGGACGGGGCTAGGCGCAGTTTTGCCCGCCGCAAGAATTCATCGAATTGATCTTCGTGCGCGGATTCCAGCAACGCGAGGGCCACGACTTTGTGTGGGCTGCGCTGGGCCACCAGGCGGTGGTGGAATCCGGCGAGGGAGTGGGCGACCAATACCACCGGCTTGGCCGTGGCGGGGTGGTCGAGCAGGCGCTCCAGTTCATTCGCCAGCGTGTTCGCGTCGCGGGGGCTGGGGCCGCGTTCGCTCTGGCCGTAACCGGCACGGTCGTAGCTGCACACGCGCGTGGTGGTGGCCAGCTCCGGCTGCACCAGGCTCCAGTCCAAGTGTGTGCCGCCCAGCCCCGCATCTAAGATGACGGTGGGCGCGCCCACGCCGGTACAATGCAAGTACAGCGAGTGTTTGCCTACGTCCACCATTGAGCCCGTGTGGCCGACCGTGTGGGCGCCCAGGGCGTAGAGCAGTGCACACAGTGCACACAGTGCACGGTAGCTGTGTCGTTTCATTATTTTTGCTCCAGCAACAATCCCTGTTGCCCAGTTTTCATGTGCAAAAAGCAGCAATCCTTGTTCCCAGTGGTGTATGCGGCGTGTACACGCACTGTGGCTTCGGTCGGGGTTAAAGCGCTTCAGTTCATTCGCAGCGATATTCACCGCTGCGGTTGCACCTTAAAGCCCTGTTCTCGTAACAGCTGCAGCAATCCCGTTGCGCCAGCGAGGTGCGCGGCACCAATCGATACAAAGACGCCACCGGTCTTCAAAGGTTCGATCATTTTCCGCAAAAAAATTCGGTTTCGCCGCTGCACCAAAAACTGATCAAAACGTTGCAAAGTGGCGTCTTGCTCGCGGCCCCAGTGGTTGAAAATACGCAGAAGCTCGGGGTTTCCCTGTACATAGAGCCGCGCCAGCTGCCGGTAATAAGCTGGGAGTTTGTGCGCCTGACACAGGGTGTCGCGCAACAGGGTCAATTGATCCGTGACGGACAGGGTGTTCAGTGTTTTTGCAATTTCGGATAGCTTTTGCATGCCAACGATTGCTAAGCCAGAAGTACGTGCCTGCATTAAAATTGACTGATCCAGACCCGCGCCGCGGTTCGGCGGGCTGCCAACCGCCAGCATGGCAGCCCAGGGCCGCAGATGTGATGCGCGATCGGTCGTCACACCGGCGCGCTTTGCCAGATCTAAATAACGCTGGTAGTGAGAGGGCCCAAGGCTGTGGCGGAGTTCATTGTGATCTTCCGCGGTGCTCAGCAGCTGCCACTGTTGCTGTTGGGCAGTGCTTGGGACGGCTTCGATCAGCAGTAACTTGCTGCGCACCAGAGCCAGTGACACGGTCGGCGCCGGGCGGCGGAGCAAAGGCGGGCCGAGGTGAATGCTGCCAAAGAGATAGCTTGTATTGCCGCTGAGGCTGATGCGATACAGCATGGGCCTGCTGCCCTGTCTCTCGATGCCTGCAGCAGCAGAGAGTTCTGCGTCGGCAGGGGCGGGCGGGCTCGCGGGGCAAGGCGGGTTCAGTTGTGCAGAGCCCGCGTGAGGAACATCCTTGGGGGGAGATTCGTCTTTGTGTTGCTGCCCGTCATTCGCAGCATTGGCGTGGTTCAGTGCTACGCACACAATGAGCGCCAGCAGTCGTGTTGATTTTCGATGTCTCATGGTGCTCTCCCTGTGCACAAAAATTTGATCGATCTGCCGCTTTGTCGCAGCGAATCATCACAGTCGGGCGGTTGTTTGGTCGCACCTGATTTTTCCGGCCAAAACAGAGCGCCAAAGCCAGAAAGACACCGTGGGATTTGCGCAAGGCAGCCCTCAGTGTTTTTGCTGTGTACCGCCAGCTGGTTCAGTTCGGCGGCCTGGTTCAAGTGCCCAAGGTGTTAACGGATGTTATTTGAAATATTCCGAAAATAAACGCGCGTTATACTAAAAAGAGGCGAATAATCACGAAAACACCCTGAAATCGCGTTCAATTGAAAAGAACATTAGCACGCCTATATTTTTTCAAAATCCCATGGACGTGGTATCTCTAAACAACCTTTTCATGTGCTTTTATGCCGTGTTTTTACAAGTTGGCAGAGCAGGTGTCGCTTGCTAGTCGCGTGCAGTGGCGGCGGGCTGTCGGCACAGAGTTCACTGTGATGCACAGCTGCCCTACATTTTGCGTCAGTTAACAGCCCGTTCAAGAACAGGTGCCGTCGCGAGAGAGTGCTGGTTTGAGGTAGATTTTCGCGCTGATTGAGGCGAATAACTTGCCTATTTAACGAAATCAGGGTGAAAATATGGCCAAATCCAGCGCGCTCGCAGTAGGTATTCGTTTTTGAACGGGCTGTTAATACGGAGCTGTCGAATGCCATTAAATAGAGAACCGAGCCAACAGATCTTTTTTGCGTGTGTCTGGGCGTATGTACGGACGGTGCCGCAGGGGCGTATCGTGACTTACGGGCAAATAGCGCAAGCGATCCCGAGGCCTGTGGATATGCCGACAGAGGAATACGGTAGCAGCGGCTCAAGGCTGGTCGGCAGTGCTTTGGCCGCCTGCCCACAGGACGTGCCCTGGCACCGAGTGGTCAATGCACAGGGCAGGGTGAGCAGTCGCGCTGAGGCCCAGCGTCAGCAATCATTACTGGAGGCTGAAGGGCTTTGTTTCTTTCGCGGTAGGCTCGATTTGGCGAGCGTTCAGTGGCACAGCGATGCTCAGTCTGAGCCGCCAAAGCAAGCGTCACTGTTTTGAATGGCGGCGGATTGGATTGCCGGCACACCGTGCGTGTGATTCAACCGTTGATATCGAAAAAATAACCAAAAAAAACCCGCCTATTGACGGGTTCCTCGGTTGCGCTGGCGTGGCCTATTTTCCGCGTTTTTCCAGCAGCTTGCGCTCCCAGTCGATGGAGGTGCGGGCGATGATCTCGAGATCATCGTACTGCGGCTTCCAGTCAAGTGTGGCGTGGATCTTGTCGACTTTGGCGACAAGGCTGGGCGGGTCGCCCGCGCGGCGCGGTTTCTCTTCGACGTTCATGTTGACCGTGGGGCCGGCGACCTTCTGCACGGTTTCAATTACTTCGCGCACGCTGTAGCCGTGACCGTAGCCGCAGTTCAGCAGGGTGCTGTTGCCGCCTT
Organism: Granulosicoccaceae bacterium; assembly: GCA_033852095.1. GTDB lineage: Bacteria > Pseudomonadota > Gammaproteobacteria > CALCKW01 > CALCKW01 > CALCKW01. Next base: position 4,517 of record JAWSVD010000205.1, read on the forward strand.
CGCGCAGGTACTTGAGGGCGCTGATGTGGGCTGCCGCCAAGTCTGAGACGTGAATGTAATCACGGATGCCAGTGCCGTCGGGGGTGTCAAAATCGGTGCCGAAGATATACAGCTTGTCGCGCTTGCCGACCACGTGCTCTGCGGCCACTTTCACCAGCAGGGTCGCTTTCTCGGTGGATTGGCCAATCTCGCCGTCTGGGTCAGAGCCCGCGACGTTGAAGTAGCGCAGGATGACGTGGTTCATGTCGCACACGGGGTCGAGATCCTGCAGCATGCGCTCGCTCATCAGCTTGGACATGCCGTAGGCGTTGATCGGGGCAGTGGCCATGTCCTCGGAGCAGGCACCGCTGGGCGCATCGCCGTAAGTGGCAGCAGTGGAGGAGAAAACGAAGTTCTTCACGCCGGCGGCCTGACACGCTTGCAGCAGGGTGTGGGTGCCGACAGTGTTGTTGCCGTAGTACTTGAGCGGGTCTTCGACCGACTCGGGCACGATGGTGTGCGCGGCGAAGTGCATGACCGTGTCGATCTTGTGCTCAGCCATGAGCTTGTCCAACAAGTTGCGGTCGCGGGTGTTGCCGTGGATCAGGGTTGCGCCACCCAATACAGACTCTTCAAAGCCGGTTGAAAGATCGTCTAAGACAACGACGTTTTCATTTTGGCTGGTGAGCAGTTTCACCACGTGGCTGCCTATGTAGCCTGCGCCGCCCGTGACTAAAATGGTGCTCATGTATTGACCTCCTCGGTCTTTAATTCAGGTGTTTTTTTTTGATCCTGCAATTTCACTTTGGCGTGTTGTTCTTTCGCCAGCTTGCGGTACTTACCCAAGATGAATTGCCCCATGACTTTCAGGCAGAAAGTGCCGTACAAAAAAGGGTTGAGATAGGACTCTTCCTCACCGTAGTGGGTGGGGATACCGACTTCGTCGATGGTCAGGCCAAGCGCTTTGGCCGCGGCAATAGCTTCGAGGTCGAAATCGAAGTAATAGCTGAGGTGCTCGATCGGCAGCATTTCCAGCGCATGGCGGCTGTAGAGCATGTAGCCCGAGTGATAATCGGTCATCTTCAGGCCGAACACGGTGTTTTCCATGCCGGTGAGGATCTTGCCACCGATGACCTTGTACATGGGCATGCCGCCCGCGCGTGCAGTGTTGAACTTGTGCCGCGAGCCCTGCAGGATATCTGTGTTGTTCTCCTGCATGTATTGCAGCATGGCTGGCATGCTTTCGGGGGGGTATTGGCCGTCCCCGTGCAGGCAGACAATGTACTCCGCCTCTTTGTTCTCGAGGCAGGCCTCTAGACCTGTGCGCACCGAGTCGCCGTAACCCAGGTTCGTATCGCCGCCAATGGCGCGCACCTTGGGGTATTTCTCGCGCAGCGATTCCGCCACTTCGATCGTATTGTCGGCGCTGGCTTTGCTGATCACGTAGCAGCCGACACAGTATTCCCACATTTCGCTCGGTATGCGGTCTAGTACCGCGGGCACCGTCAATGCTGCGTTATACGCAGGGATGAAAATGGCAAATGGTCTGTACACCTGTATTCCTCTACTCGCTTTTAAGGCTTCGGCCCATGCGTTCTCGCCGACGGGCTTGTGCGGTTCTAGTGCAAATGATTGCCATCTGTCGACGACCGATCTTGTTGCAACGTGCTAAACACGGCTGTGTGCTTGTTTTGCCGGGCATTTTCTCAACGAACCCCGAGCCTGCCGTTGACGCAATAATGTGCATTACAGGCTTATCGCCCCAAGTGTAGTTGCACTGAAGCTACCTGTATCGCCTTGTAATCAAAGCAGTTGAGCCCTATAGCGGCCTATTGCGCGGCAAACTTATCCCTGTGCTACGTGCATTGCGGTTTGGTAGCGAAAAAATGTGACCGAGTTCTCTTTGCTGAGCTGCAAACGGGGCAGAGTGTGAGCTGCTTCGCAAGTCTAGTGCCTACGAGTTGCCACGGTGACTCAATTTCGTAACAGTAGACCCATCGAAACGGCCCAACGAACACGGGCCATCCAGAAAAACCTCGGAGCAGCAACATGACATCAACTCAAAACACCCCCAACGATGCTTTTGATTTTGACTACTGGAAAGAGCTTTATGAGGCGGACCCAGACACTTTTGAAGCCAAGCGCGAAGAGCTGCTGGCCGAAGAGATTGCGAGCTCCCCGGAGCACTTGCAGCGTCGCTTGAAGGGGATTCAATTTGAGCTGGACATGAAGCGCCGTAAGAGTGACTCCCCACTGGAGAGTTGCATGCAGATGTCTTGTCAGATGTGGGATTCATTTGACTTGATGCGCACCCATCTCAACGCACTGGCACGGCCAGAAGCCTTGACCGAAGATGAAGTGGCCAAGCTGAGCAAGCCGAGTGAGTCGGCGACTTTGCTGAGCTTTGGCCCCAAGCACTGATCAACCGTTGTACCGTTTTACTTGTGAGTGAGTAGGTTCGTCGTTGAGTGAGTCGATGACGCGCCATTTTAGCCGCCCTTTAGGGGCGGTTTTTTTTTGGCCGCGCGTTATGATGCGCAACATGAAGAATTCTCCGAGTATTGATCCCAAAGAAGTGGCGCATTTTGATGCCCTCGCTACCACCTGGTGGCAGCCACAGGGACCTTTTTGGCCTCTGCACCTGCTTAATAAGGTGCGCGTTGAATATCTGATGAGCACGCTGGCGCCAAATCCTGCCGATCCTGCGCGGCCCTTTACCGGATTGCGGGTGCTGGACGTGGGCTGCGGTGGCGGTCTGCTCGCAGAGGCCATGGCGCAGCGCGGTGCTGAAGTCATGGGGGTGGACGTGGTGCCGCGCAACATCGAGATCGCGCGGCGCCACGCGGCTGACAGTGACTTGGCCGTGCATTATGAGGTGATCAGTGTGGAAGATCTGGCGCTACTACAGCCGCAGTCCTTTGATCTGGTGCTGAACATGGAGGTGGTGGAGCATGTGGCGGATCTGCCGGTGTTCATGGCGGCCTGTTGTGCGCTGGTGCGCCCTGGCGGGCGGCAGGTGGTGGCGACGATCAATCGCAACGTCTGGGCGTGGTTTGCCGCCGTGTTTGTCGCTGAACGGGTTTTGGGCTTGCTGCCCAAAGGCACGCATCACTGGGCCAAATTGCGCAAACCAGCGGCGATAAATGCCCTGCTCGCCACCCACGGCTTCAAGCCGCAGGCGCAGGTGGGAATCCGCTTAAACCCCTTCACCCGGCGCATGAAATTGACCACATCGCTCGCGATAAACTACCTCTTGCTCGCTCAAAAAACTCAGTGAAAACTGAGCTTTAATGCGCTTTTGACTCGTTTTCCATACCAGATCGCACGGTTTTCTAACGTTGCATAAAATTCCCGACTAATTTACTCTGTTATTATTATTTAAACGTCCCAGTAGCCGTTGTCGTGTGTGTAATCGTACTGATTTTATGCCGCAGATTGGCCCAAGGCTGCCCAAAGGTTAACCATGTCTGAACATACTGATCGCATCGAAGCGAACCTCAACAGTGAATACGAAGCAGGTTTCATCACTGATATTGAATCCGAATCCCTGCCGCCCGGTCTTGATGAAGGCACTGTGCGCGCCATTTCTGCGCGCAAAGGGGAGCCCGAGTGGCTGCTGGATTGGCGCTTGGAAGCGTTCAAACACTGGCAGACTATGGAAGAGCCCGATTGGGCGCACGTGAAATACGAGAAGATCGATTTCCAGGCGCTGTCCTATTTCTCCGCGCCGAAATCACAGGCTGACGGCCCCAAGAGCCTGGACGAGGTGGATCCCGAGTTGCTGCGCACCTACGAGAAGTTGGGTATTCCGCTGCACGAGCAGAAGATGCTCGCGGGCGTGGTAGCGGTGGACGTGGTGTTCGACAGTGTCTCGATCCACACCACTTTTAAAGCGAATCTCGCTGAGGCGGGTGTGATTTTCAGCTCCTTCTCCGAAGCGGTCAAAGAGCACCCCGAGCTGATTAAAAAGTACCTGGGCTCTGTGGTGCCGGCGCGTGATAACTACTACGCCTGCCTCAACAGTGCGGTGTTCTCCGACGGCTCTTTTGTATTTATCCCCAAGGGCGTCACCTGCCCGATGGAATTGAGCACCTATTTCCGCATCAACGCCCTCAACACAGGGCAGTTCGAGCGCACCCTGATCGTTGCTGAGGAGGGGGCATCTGTCTCCTACCTAGAGGGCTGTACCGCGCCCATGCGCGATGAATACCAATTGCACGCTGCAGTGGTGGAACTGGTTGCTCTGGACGACGCCAAGATCAAGTACTCCACAGTACAGAACTGGTATCCCGGAGACGCCGACGGCAAAGGCGGGGTGTACAACTTCGTGACCAAACGCGGTATCTGCAAGGGCGTTAATTCGCACATCAGCTGGACTCAGGTGGAAACCGGATCAGCGGTGACCTGGAAGTACCCCAGCGTGATTTTAAAGGGTGACAACAGCGTGGGTGAGTTCTACTCGGTGGCGTTGACACGCGGACGGCAGCAGGCCGATACCGGCACCAAGATGATTCACTTGGGCAAAAACACCAAGTCGACCATCATCGCCAAGGGTATTTCGGCAGTTAACAGCGAAAACATCTATCGCGGCTTGGTGCGTATAGCGCCCACGGCCGCCGGCGCGCGCAACTACACCCAGTGTGATTCGCTGTTGATCGGTGACACCTGTGGCGCGCACACCTTTCCCTACATTGAAAACAAGCAGAACTCCGCTGTGATAGAGCACGAGGCGACCACGTCCAAGGTCAGTGACGAGCAGCTCTTTCTCTGTCAGCAGCGCGGTATCGACGCAGAGAAAGCTGTGTCGATGATCGTCAATGGCTTCTGCAAAGACGTGTTTAAAGAACTGCCCATGGAATTTGCTGTGGAAGCGGGCAAATTACTTGAAATCAGCCTCGAAGGCTCAGTGGGCTAACCGGAATCGGATCACGAATACCATGTTAAAAGTTGAAAATCTCTGCGCAGGCATCGAAGACAAATCCATATTGCAAGGCTTGAACTTCACGGTTAACGCCGGGGAAGTGCACGCGATCATGGGCCCCAACGGTGCGGGCAAAAGCACCTTCTCCTATGTTCTGGGTGGTCGTCCCGGCTACGAAGTGACTGATGGCACCGCAACCTTGGACGGCGTTGATCTGCTGGACATGGAGCCAGAAGAGCGCGCCCAGGCGGGCGTGTTCTTGGCCTTTCAGTACCCGGTCGAAGTGCCCGGCGTGTCCAACATGGAGTTCCTCAAAGCCTCTGTGGAAAGTGTCTACGCCGCTCGGGGTTGGGATGTGCCGAGCACCGTTGCTTTCATGAAGCTTGCCCGTGAGGCCTGTGCCAAGGTTGAACTGCCCTTGGAGTTCCTCAAACGTGGCGTCAATGAAGGTTTTTCCGGTGGTGAGCGCAAGCGCAACGAAATACTGCAAATGCTGTTGCTGCAACCCAAGCTCTGCCTGCTCGACGAGACGGATTCCGGTCTGGACATCGATGCGCTGCAAGTCGTGGCCGAGGGAGTGAACTCCCTGCGCTCGCCGGATCGCGGCATTGTGATCGTGACCCATTACCAGCGTTTGCTGGACTACATAAAGCCTGATTTCGTGCACGTGCTCGCCGGGGGCAAAATCGTCAAATCCGGTGGTCCTGAGTTGGCGCTGGAGCTCGAAGAAAAAGGCTACGGCTGGATTGAAGGGGTGGCGTGATGGCCGAATTATTTAAAGACTCAGCGCAGGCGCTGGCCCAGAGTTTTGAACCCGCAACCGGTGAGAGTTGGCTGTTAGAGCAGCGCCGCCAGGGCAGCAGTGCTTTTGCGCTCGCCGCCATGCCCAACCGCCGTATTGAGCAGTTTAAATACAACAACTTCAACAGCCTCTTATCCCAGCCCATCAGTTTGCCGCAGGGCTCTGATGACGCACTGGCGCAGGCTATGGGTGCTGAAATACCCAGCCTAGACGCTCACCGTCTGGTGTTTGTGGACGGCAAGTTGAACGCGGAGATGTCCAGCGCGCCCGATCCGGCGATTGGCGTCACCGCCTTTTCAGATGCCGATGAGTCGCAGCGTGATTTGATTTCACGGCAGCTGGGCAAGCTCATCCCCGTGGGTGATCGCCCCTTTGTCGCCCTGGCTGATAGCCTGAGCGATGACGGCGTATTGTTGCAGGTGGCTGCAGGTACTGATCTGCAGAAACCCGTGCAGTTGTTGAGCTTGCGCACCACGTCCGGTGTGGCTGCGCCCCGTTTGTTGGTGCAGATAGGCGCTGGCGCACGGGCCTCTGTTATTGAGCAATACCAGTGTGCGGAAGGCGTTCAGGCGCTCGATTGTGCGGTCTCTGAGATAGATCTTGGTGACAACGCGGAAGTGCACCACTACCGCATCGCACTCGGCAGTGCCGAGTACACGCACATCGGTACAGCCGTCGCCCGTCAGGGCCGCGACAGCCGCTACCGTGCCTACGTGATCAACACGGGCGGGGCACTGAACCGCCTTGACCATATTGTTGATGTGCAGGGCAGTGGCAGCAATTCCCAGATGTTCGGCGCCTATTTGGCGCGGGCGAAACAGCAGGTGGATATCCACCTCTGTGTGGAGCACGCGGTGCCAAACTGCGACAGCCAAGAGACCTACAGAGGCATCGCGGCGGAATCCGGCAAGGCTGTTTTCAACGGCCGTATCCAGATCCACAAGGACGCGCAAAAGACCGACGCACAGTTGTCATGTCGCAACTTATTGTTGTCCAACAAGGCCGAGCTGAATGCCAAGCCTGAGCTGGAAATATACGCGGACGACGTGAAATGTGCGCACGGTGCAACCGTGGGTCAGCTTGACGAAGCCGGGGTATTTTATCTGCGATCGCGCGGATTGTCTGAAGACAAAGCGCGCTCGATGCTCAGTTATGCCTTTATCAACGAGGTGCTGTTGTCCATGCCCTTGGAGCCGCTGGCAGATTTTCTGCGCGGGCCATTGGATGTGTTTTTCACCAATCAAGATAACGGCTGAGCCATGAGCGATCAGGCAGTGTTTGATGTTGCAGCGATTCGCGCGCAGTTCCCGCTGCTGAGCGAGACTGCCCACGGCAAACCTTTGGTTTACCTGGACAACGGTGCGACAACGCAAAAGCCCGACGTGGTGTTGCAGGCTTTGGATGGCTACTACCGGCACCTCAACAGCAATGTGCACCGCGGTGCGCATGACTTGGCTGACCGGGCGACGCGGGCTTTTGAGGCGTCTCGGGCCAAGGTTGCGGCTTTTGTGGGTGCAGCGAGACACGAAGAGATAATCTGGACCCGCGGCACCACCGAGTCGATCAATCTAGTGGCTAACAGCTACGGCCGCAGTGTGCTCAAAGCCGGCGATCAGATCGTGGTCAGCACACTCGAGCATCACGCTAATATCGTTCCCTGGCAGATGCTCTGCGAAGCGACGGGTGCGGAGCTGAAAGTTATTCCCATCGGTGATGACGGTGTGCTGAATCAAGATGCCTATCGCGCGCTGCTCAATGAGCGCGTGCGCATTGTCTCGTTCGCGCATGTGTCTAATGCACTGGGCACCGTTAACCCGGTCTCTCAGATGACGGCCGACGCCAAGGCTGTGGGCGCGACAGTGGTGATCGATGGCGCGCAGGCGGTCGCACACTTTGATGTGGACGTGCAGGCGCTGGGCTGTGATTTCTACGCCTTCTCCTCGCATAAGATGTTTGGCCCTACCGGCATGGGGGCGCTCTGGGGCCGTCATGAGCTACTGGAGGCTATGCCTCCCTGGCAGGGCGGCGGCGAGATGATCGAGCGGGTGTCTTTTGCGGGCACCACTTACAATGCGCCGCCGTTTCGCTTTGAAGCCGGCACACCCGATATCAGCGGTGTGATTGGCTGGGGTGCGGCGATTGATTTCATGCAGGGATTGGACATTGATGGTATGCGCGCCCACGAGGCGGATTTGCTGCAGTACGCGCTGGCCAAGGCCGCAGACTGTGAAGGGCTGCGGTTGGTGGGTGAATCACCCGAGCGCGCAGGGGTGATGTCCTTTCTGATCGACGACAGCCACCCGGCCGATGTGGGGACTTTACTCGACAGGCAAGGCGTTGCCGTGCGCACTGGCCATCACTGTGCGCAGCCGTTGATGCAGCGTCTGGGCATTCCCGGCACGGTCCGAGCATCCTTTGCTCTGTACAACACACGGGCCGACGTAGACGCGCTGTTTGTCGGTATCGAGAAGGTTAAGAGCTTTCTCTAATTGCTTGAGATTGTTCAGTTGAGACGGGCGCACCCGTGTGCCACCTGAAACTTTGATTGATTCAGAGTGTGCACGGGCAGAGTAACAGCGCGGATTAAACACGCGGAGAGAATACCATGAGCGTAGAAACGTACAACCCCGAAAACGACCCGAGTGTCGCGGTCACCATGACCACCGCGGCGATTAAACACACCCGCGGTCAGCTTGACCGCGCAGCGGACGCTGTGGGCGTGCGCCTGACAACTCGCAAGGCGGGCTGCTCGGGTTTTATGTACCACGTCGAGTTTGTCACTGAGATCGACAGCACTGATAAGGTCTTTCCGGTAGCGGATGGCCTGTCTGTTTATGTGGATTCGGACAGCCTCGCGCTGGTGGCGGGCACGGAGATCGATTTCGTGCAGGAGGGCCTGTCACGGGTCTTTAAATTTAATAACCCAATGGCCAAAGATACCTGTGGCTGCGGCGAGAGTTTCACCATCTAATGCATGAGCAAACGAGTCAACTGATCCACCTGCTGCGTGACGTCACCGGCCTGATGGTGCCCTACGGCACGGAAGTCACTTTGGTTGAAGGCAGCTTTGTCACTCTGGTGCAGTCCATGGGCGGCGCCTACACAGTGATTGTGAATGGCAACATGGTGCGCATCGACGGCGATGACGCAGATGCGCTCGGCAAAGAAAACGAAACCCTGAAATACGAGTCTCCCGCTGACGGCAGCATCAACGAGGAAGACTTATGGCGCACCCTGGACACGATTTACGATCCGGAGATCCCGGTCTCCATCGTCGCGTTAGGGCTGATCTACGGCGTCGAGGTGCAGGCCGCGGACGAAGGCGGCCTCAAGGTGCACGTGAACATGACGCTGACGGCCCCCGGCTGTGGCATGGGGCCGGTGCTGGTAGAAGAGGCGCGATTGCGCCTGCTGAAGGTGCCGAATGTATCGGCCGTGACCGTGGAGCTGCTGTTTGACCCGCCCTGGGCGCACCACATGATGTCTGATGAAGCCAAACTTGAGCTGGGCGTTTTCTACTGAGTACGCCGTTGCACACCCCTGTTGCGGTCTTGACCTCGGGTTTGTTGGGCTCGGCCCCTACTGCCGAACAGCTGAAGACGCAATTGGCAGGCTTGCCCGACTGGGAGCGGCGCTACCAGGCGGTGATTGCGCTGGGTGACAGCGCGCTGGCCGAGGCGCCGCAGGTGCTCGACGCGGCCGATCGGCTCGACGCCAACCGACTGCACGGCTGCGAGGCCAGCGTCTGGGTGGTACACCACTTCGACGCCGACAGTGGCCGCCTGTACTTTCTCTGTGACAGCGATTCGCGCATTGTGCGTGGGTTGCTCGCCTGTATTCTCTGTCTCTACAATGGCCGCCCCCCGGTTGATATCCTTGCCACCGATGCACGACCTTGGCTGCGAGAGGTGGGGCTGGTGCAGCACATCGCCAGTACCCGCAGCAACGGCATCTGGGCCATGATCGGCAAAATCAAAGCAGTCGCCTCGCGCTACTGAGGGCCGCCTCCGTTGTGCAGCACCGTCTCTTTTGAGGCTGTACAATACGTTTTTGCCCGCCACTCGCGGGCTTCAATGCAGTTCCACAGGAGCTGCGTCCACGAGGAATTATTATGTCCGCGGCCACCGCCGAACTGTTTTGTAACAGCGAATTGGGCAGTTCCATCACCGCTGATGAAATTGTTGATACGCTCGGTTTTTTTGATGATTGGGAAGACCGCTACCGCTACGTGATTGATCTGGGTAAGCAGTTGGCGCCGATGCCGGCAAGCTCGCGCACCGAAGAGCGCTTGGTGCATGGCTGCCAAAGCCAAGTCTGGGTCGACCACTACCGCGACACTGAAAATAAACGCGAGTATTTTTTGCTCGATTCCGACGCGCACATCGTGCGTGGCCTCGCCGCGATTGTATTGGCGGCAATGAACGGTCGCAGCGCCGAGGAAATCGCAGCCTTTGACGTGGACGCCTATTTTGAAAAACTGGAGTTGATCTCTCACCTCAGTCCCACGCGCGGCAACGGTTTGCGGGCGATGGTAGGGCGCGTTAAAGCGCTAGCGGCGGCCTAGACCGCAGCTGCGTTTTTCGTGACGCTGAGAGGGCCAGAACTGAATTATTCAGACTTTGCAAATGAGCTCAAGGAGAAGTGCGGTGACTACAGCTGTTTATACACACCCTGTTTGTGAACAACATGAGATGGGCAGTGGCCACCCGGAGTGCCCCGCTCGCTTGAGCTCAATCACCGCGGCATTGCAGGCAGCGGGGCTGAGCGAGCAACTTGATCAGCGCAGTGCGCCGGAGGCCGAGGCTGAGACATTGATGCTGGCACACCCGGCGGACTACGTGCGCCAGGTCTTCGATGCATCCCCAGCAGAGGGACGAGTCTCTCTCGACGGAGATACCTCGATGAATCCCTACTCGCTGGAGGCGGCGCGCCGCGGCGCCGGTGCAGCAGTCGCGGCCGTGGATGCAGTGATGGCGGGTGAAGTGAAAAATGCCTTTTGCCAGACCCGGCCCCCAGGGCACCACGCTGAGACGTCACAGGCCATGGGTTTTTGCCTGTTTGGCAACGTGGCTATTGCGGCCAAACACGCGCTGGAGCACCACGGTCTGCAGCGCGTTGCGATTGTTGATTTTGATGTGCACCACGGCAACGGCACCGAGGACCTGGTCAAGGGCGATAAGCGCATCCTGTTTTGCTCCAGCTTTATGCACCCGCATTACCCCGGTTATTTTGGCAAGAACGTGCCGGGCATGCGCATCAACACCCCGCTGAAGGGCGGTGCGACGGGGGCGGAGTTTCGCGCCGCTGTGGAGCAGCACTGGCTGCCCGCACTGCGCGAGCAGCGACCGCAATTGGTGTTTATCTCTGCGGGCTTTGACGCACACCGGGATGACCCGCTGGGTGGGCTGGCCCTGTTGGAAGACGATTTCTACTGGGCGACGCAGCAGTTCATGGCGGTGGCAGAGGAGAGCGCCGAGGGGCGCGTGGTATCTGTGCTTGAAGGGGGATACAACCTTGACGCTCTAGGCCGCAGTGCTGTTGCCCACGTTCAGGCCCTGCTCGGGCAATAACATGCGTCTGGATAAATTTCTCGCGCACGCCAGCGGTGAAAGCCGCAAAACGGTGAAGTTGTGGATCCGCCAGCGCCGGGTACGGGTTGATGCTCAGCGCGTCACTGACGCCGGTATCGCTGTGGCCAAAGGGGCCAGTGTTAGCCTTGACGGTAAGCCGTTGGCGCTGGCAGGGGAGAGCTACATCATGCTGAACAAGCCTGCGGGCACCGTCTCCACCGCGGAACACGCCGACGCCCGCAGCGTCATGACCTTGCTGCCTGCAGCGCTGCGCAGTCGTTTGCACATCGTGGGGCGCTTGGACGTGGACACCACTGGCCTGATGTTGCTCAGCAGTGACGGTGATTGGTCGCACCGCATCACCGCGCCTGCGCAGCACTGTCTCAAAGTGTATCGGGTGCAGTTATCGGATCCGCTCGGTGATGCGGCGGCCACTGCGCTGTTAGACGGCGTGATGTTAGGCGGTGAGAAAAGCCCGCTGCGCGCCCGCGCTCTGCACCGTCACGATGAGCTTAACGTAGACATCACGCTTGGCGAGGGGCGCTACCATCAGGTCAAGCGCATGTTCGCCGCGGTGCAAAACCACGTAGAGACCTTGCAGCGCGTGCAGATGGGCGGGTTGATATTGGATGCTTCGCTGCCACCTGGGCAGTGGCGAGAGCTGTCGCTGCAGGAGCGAGCGTCTGTTTTTGAGACTGGCACATAGCGCATCTTCGTACGCGATTGCTGGGCATGCCGCCGATGCGCCTGCGGCTTAGCGGCCCTACGGGGTCGGTGATGGTTGATGCCCGGTTGGAATTTGTAGGGCGGAATAAGCGCGGCGCATCCGCGTGGCTCGGCGCGTGATGGAGAGGCATGCCGCCGATGCGGCCGCGGCTTAGGGCCTCTACGGGGTCGGTGCTGGTTGATGCCTGGTTGGAAGTTGTTGGGCGGCATAAGCGAAGCGCATCCGCGTAGTGCGATGGCCTGTGTGGCAATGCCCAATCGGTCTGCTTAGCTTAGGGCATGGGCTCGGTGGCTTGCCTAGTCTTCGTCGTCGCCTTTGATGCGCGCCTGACGGGCTTGCTCTTCTTCGAAGGCGGCTTTGATCTCCTGCATGATGGCGTCGACATCCGCCTCGGCGTGCTCTTCCTCATAGTGGCCAGTCAGCACAGAGTCCGCGTGCAGCTCGCCTTGCTCAAACAGCGCCCACATCTCTTTGTCGTAGTTTGTCTCTAGCAGCTCTGGAGCGTACTGACCGTAGTAGTTGGTCATGTTCTCCACGTCGCGCGTCAGCATCCACTGGGCGTGGTTGTTGGCGGCGGCATCGACGGCCTGCGGCAGATCGATGATCACCGGGCCGTAAGGGTCGACCAGCACGTTAAATTCGGAGAGATCGCCGTGCACTAGGCCCACAGCCAGCATGCGCATCACGTAGAGCATCACCAGGGCGTGATCCTCACGGGCCTCATCGGCGCTCATCAGCACGTCATTGAGCCGCGGTGCTGGTTCGCCGTCTTCATCGGCGATCAGCTCCATCAGCAGCACGCCGTCAAAACAGCCGAAGGGCTCGGGCACGCGCACGCCGGCGCTGGCCAGCTTATAAAGTGCGTCGACCTCGGCGTTCTGCCAGAGCTCTTCCTGTTGTTTTTTGCCGAACTTGGAGCTCTTCTCCATGGCACGGGCGCGCCTAGAGTTGCGGACTTTACGGCCCTCTTGGTACAACACGGCTTGTTTGAAGCTGCGTTTGCTCGCTTCTTTGTAGACTTTGGCGCAGCGAATCTCACCGTCGCAGCGGACCAGATAGACAGCAGCCTCTTTGCCGCTCATCAGCGGTCTGATGACTTCGTCTACAACGCCGTCTTCCACGAGAGGCAGTATTCGTTTTGGCGTTTTCATGAAAGGACGGTGGTCATTGTCGGTAAGTCGTTGAAAGCCCAAGTTTAGCCCTATTCGCCAGGCCACACGGATACTTTAGCTGTTTTGCACCATCCCGTCATTTAAAAGACAGTGGCACTGTTGCTCTGGGGTGGGCGAGTGATCGCTCTGTGGTCTCTGGGCCGCGGTGTTTGCGTGCCATCAGCGAGATGTAGTCGGTATTTACCTCTTGTGTGTCAACAAGTAGGCCGCGTCAATCGCAGGTGGCTGTTTTTGCGGGATATCCGATTGTGATAGGCATTCGATATCCCAGCCGCTGTAGAGCGAAGCGATCTCCTGTGCGCGCACTGAAAAAGGCGGCCCTGAGCGTTTCGTCTGCTCGTACTCAAGGCTGATGAGTAACTGTTTGCAGAGGGGGGCGGCCAGCTTGTTGATCTGTTCGCAGTACTGTTGGCGCAAAGTAACGGGCATTGCAATCAATGCAGCTCGATCGAATATCGCGTTCACCGGGCCCAATTGTTTATGG
>JAWSVD010000206.1:0-8563 GCA_033852095.1 Granulosicoccaceae bacterium
TATTGAGATAAATGTTGGCCAGCAAAGGAGAGATAACACCCCCTTGGGGCGTCCCTATTCGAGCTTTCTTTCCACCACCCACATCGACTCTCTTGCCCCCGTCTACTTTGATCACCCTCGCCTTGAGCCACTGTTTTGAGCAGCTTGTCGTGCGGGATCATGTCGAAGTATTTCGACAAATCAGCGTCAATGACGTGGACATGGCCCTTCAACAGGCCGCCTTTGATACCGTCCATCGCTTGATGTGCAGATCGTCTGGGTCGAAAGCCGTAGGAGTGAGGACTGAAGTCTGCTTCAAAGACAGGTTCAATGACGATTTTAACCGCCATTTGAACAATTCGGTCTCTAACGCAAGGGATGCCCCTTCCCTCGGATGTCGTTATGTTGTCGCCCATCCTCAAACTGTACTATGAGCCTCTCAGACTTCCAACACAGCCCGTATGAATTTCGTCGATGAAGACTTATATCAAACCGTTGGTGCTGCAAACACCACCGTGTTGGATCTCCCGTCCTGCACGATCAATCTTCCGCTACATGCCACTCCTATAACCCCGGAGGATCTACCGGTACAGCTCATTGTACAGTGCCGGTAATATCAGCTTTCCCCTTCAGATCAGAGGGTCAGCATCCTCGATAGGTTAACGAGGCTAAACAGATTCACTTTCGTTGCGGCCTGAAACTTTGCCTTCGCGGAACTTACAACACACGATTGCTCGCGTATTGCTCCGCAGTACTACTGGGGTGAATGAGCAATTCCCCAAACGGGACTTTAACCCGCAAGATTGATCGCCGATGACGGCGTGCGACCTGACCCTCGCCCCAATGGCTCGTTATTTCTTCAAACGGTGAGTGTCTTGGTAATTGCTTTCTTCCTTTTTCTGAAAACGTTAGGGTTGACGGCGCATGAATTCCGCAAAAAGCGGAACTGAAAAATCAAGGAAACCATGATCAGTACTGTAAATCATCCCTTTCGAGATAGTGTTGGCGCGAACTGGGCCGAGCGAAGACAGTTTTTTATCCAAAGCTTTCGCAATATCGTTCATTGCGTAAGGGCCATCCCCTAATGTGGCCATGCTCGTTACAAACTCTGTTTCCTTTGGTGTCAATCTATCGAGGCGCACTCGAAAGAAACCGTCGTCGAGTGATGCGAGGGTCTCAGTATAGGCATTGTTTACATCTTGTTTTGTGATCTCCGAGCCTTCGGCAATGTCCCAAGCTTTAGATGACCATTCCTGCAGAAAAAACGGATAACCCTGTGTCTTGGTCACTATCTCTGCGAGGGCATCAGGTGAAATCGTAGCGTCTTCCTCGATGACAGGCTTTTCCACCGCGTGTCCTGCGGATGCAGGGTCAAGCGCGCCGACACCTGGATAGAGAAAGAGCCTTTCAGAGTAAGATTTAGCCTCACCAGCGAGGCGTGCAATCTGCGGAAGACCTGCGCCAACCATAATGACGGGCAAGCCCTCTTGTGACATTCGGTGAATTGATACGATGAGTGCGGATAGGTCAGTTTCAGATAAATATTGCACCTCGTCGATCAGTAGCACCCAACCCTTGCCCCCAGCTTTTGCTGCTTTCCCAATGGCGGTGAAGATATCTGGGAGATCAAACTGAATGTCGCCACTATCCGCAAGTCCAGGTTCGGGTGCGACGCCAATTTCCGCGCCAGCCACCTCAATCTTGAATATCGACGCGAAGCCGCGAAGGCCTTTAAGGCCAAGTTGTGCGAGTTGCTTTGCTGCATCTATTGATGACAGTGCACGCAAAACCTTACGCATTTCTGGATAAAGAAGTCGCGCGAGACTTTGATGTTCAGGCGCCTCAATCTTGGAAATGAAATAGCCTTGCTCTTCTGCAATGCGACCAATCTCATTCAGTAAGACGGTTTTACCAGTCCCTCGCAATCCGAGGAGCATCATCGATCTGGGATTGCGACCCAGTAAGGCGCGGCCACATGCGATCTTAGCCGCCTCTAGAATGTGATCGCGTCCGGCTAATTCAGGAGGTCTGCTTCCTGCTCCGGGGGCAAATGGATTACGGTAGGGGTCCATTCGAATACTCCACAATGTAGGCAACTCTAACCAAGTATAATAATGTATAACTTTAAAAGATATACTTCGTTATACATCCTTAGATATCAGGCTGACAGGCAAGGAAAACACTAGGAACTAGGGGAACTAGGGGAACTAGCCTGAATAATTCACACAAAAAAGGCGGATCCTTGTAAAATTGTAGTCTTACCAAAGACTTACAACCAAAACAAGAGAACTCCGCCTGTGACAAATTGTACCTCATCCACCAAACTTCGTCGAAAAGTAAAAAACGCGATATTCACGTGAACTTCGACGGCGGGGACGTGAGCACAAACGGGTCCATATCGAACTGACCCAGCCAAAGTATAGGCTCCCAGCGCACACTCAAGCAACACATCCCCCTACCCCCAACAACCCCACTCAATAGTGCACGACCGACAAAAACCACCCAGCACGACTCCCCCCTGCACTCGCGCCAACAGCCCCAACGCTACCGCTGTGACCTCTGCCGGGCCACAGCCCCCGCCAACAACCTCGAGCCCCCACAGTGCGTCCTGTTGCTCGGGCTCCGCGGCGATGAGATACAGAGCTTCTGCGCCCACGTCGTCGTCCAGCATCAGCACCCGTTCTGCTGCTGTGGGGAAGCGGGGCTGCCCTGCCCGCAGCAGCTCGGGGATCAATGTGTGGGTGCCTATGACTTTGGTGTCGTTGGCGCCATTCTGGGCAGCGACTGATTTTCCAACGGGTGTTGCGCTCAGCATACATCTGATTC
This sequence comes from Granulosicoccaceae bacterium, assembly GCA_033852095.1. GTDB lineage: Bacteria > Pseudomonadota > Gammaproteobacteria > CALCKW01 > CALCKW01 > CALCKW01. Next base: position 2,806 of record JAWSVD010000206.1, read on the forward strand.
GATCGGAGGCGTGGCTGCTGATCAGGGAGCTTCCGAGCGCCCACAGCGCCAGCTAGGAATCGGTGCTATTGTTAGACATATGCATGGACATAATAGCGGACAGGAAAACAAAAATTGCACACTATATATGTGATAAATCAATCATATATAACGATTTCTATACGGACATTACTGTGGACATTGAACCTGAAAAACTGGCCCTGGAACTCAGCGGATCGTCCAGAAACATCGAACTCGCGCGTGGAGGCCACTTTAAATTCCAGACCGGCATAGAAACACACGCCATTGAGACCCTCTACCTCCGAGTCAGCGATGCGCAGAAACGTTTCGCCAGCTTTCCTCTGCACACGGTGTCCGAACAGCTCGAGCCGGAGGTGGTCGCGACCAGTATCTACAGCACCAACACCATCGAAGGTGGCGCGCTGGATTACGAGCAAACGCAGATCGCACTGGCGTTGTCGCCCGACGAGGTGAAGGAGGTCGAAGAACAACGGGTCAGCAACCTCAAAGAAGCTTACGCACTGGCCAGTGCGGCGGGTACAGATGAAGACTGGGCGCTGGATGTCGCTTGGATTAAACGCGTCCACGCGGCCGTGACCCATGAGCTGCCGCATGAGCACGACCGCCCAGGTGTTGTCAGAGATAACCCAAAAGATTTAGTCACCCGTGTTGGCAGCGAGAACCACGGCGGCGTGTACAAGCCGCCACAGTACGGCGGCGATATTGAACAGCTCTTGCAAGCGCTGATTTCGTGGCAACAGGACCTAAAAGCAGCGGGCGTGCCCGCGCTGATAAGGGCGCCGCTGGCGCACTTGTACTATGAGCTTATCCACCCCTTTTACGACTGCAATGGACGCGTGGGCCGCGTGATCGAGGCCAGCATTCTGATCAACGATGGCTTTAGCTACGCGCCGTTTTCCATGGCGGATCACTACCGCCGCAACATCGACAAATATTTTGCGCTGTTCAACCACAGCCGCAAGGCTGCGGCCAGAGGCGATGCGGGCTGCCACAATGCGTTTGTCGCATTTTTCTTGGAAGAGATGCTGGGCGCATTGAACAAGCTGCATGACCGCTGCAATATGATCACGCGGGTTTTGATGTACGAGTACAAGGTGAAGCAGCTGCACGAGACCAAAAAACTCAATACCCGGCAATACACGATACTTCAGCAGATTGCCCACAGCGCCACGCCCATTCGCAGCAAGGAGCTTAGCAACATTCCTTGGTACGCCGAGCTCTACCGTCAACTTCACCCCAAGACAGCTAAAAGAGACTTCGATCAGCTGTTTGCTGAGAAACTGCTAGAAGAGCACGAAGGGCTGTTACGGCCTTCTATCTAAAATAGATCGAGAACCGCTGCCAGATTCGGCTTCGCCCTCCGCTACCCGCCGGATAGAATCGCTTTGTGGTGTTTGGAGCTCAAGCCACGACCCCCGCATTACGCTTCGCTCCATGACGGGCTACAGGTCCGGTGCTGTCGAGAGGGTTCAGTGATTTCGCCGCGGCCGCAGTGTCAGATGGGGTGTAGCCCGGAATTAGCGAAGCGGTATCCGGGTTTGCGCAGCAAACGTGAAGGCACGGCGCGCACCGCGCTCGCCAATGCGCGGACAAAAAAAGGCCGCTGTAAACAGCGGCCTCTGGTCCTATCGATCCAACATCAAGCTCAGCTAAACAACCAAGGCGCCTCGCCCGCCCTGCGCTCTTCATAGGCTTTGATATCGTCCGCATGCTGCAGGGTCAGGCCGATGTCGTCGAGCCCGCCCAGTAGGTTAGTTTTGCGGAAGGCATCGACTTCGAAGCTAAACGCTTGGCCGCTGGGTGTGGTGACGGTTTGCGCCTCCAGGTCCACGGTCAGCTCGTAGCCGCCGTGCTCTTCACACTCGGCAAACAGCACGTCCATCTGCTCGGCGCTGAGCGCCACCGGCAAGAAGCCGCTCTTGAAGCTGTTGTTGTAGAAGATGTCCGCAAAGCTTGTGGCGATGACGCAGCGAAAACCCTGCTGATCCAGTGCCCAGACCGCGTGTTCGCGCGAGGAGCCGCAGCCGAAGTTGTCGCGTGACAAGAGGATTTCAGCGCCACCGTAGCGGTTTTTGTTCAGCACAAAATCCGGGTTTATGCGGCGCTTGCTGTTGTCGATTTCTGGGCCGCCCTCGTCGAGGTAACGCCAGTTGTCAAACAGGTTCGGCCCAAAACCCGAACGCTGAATCGACTTCAGGTACTGCTTGGGGATGATCGCGTCTGTGTCCACGTTGGATTGATCCATCGGGGCGACCAGTGCTTTTAATACCGTAAATGCTCTCATGGTCTTCTCCTCAGAAGTCTCTGGCGTCGACAAAATGACCGGCGATTGCCGCGGCCGCCGCCATGGCGGGACTGACCAAATGGGTGCGCCCACCGGCGCCCTGGCGGCCTTCAAAATTGCGGTTGGAAGTACTGGCACAGCGCTCACCCGGCTCCAGCCGGTCAGCGTTCATGGCCAGACACATGGAACAGCCCGGTTCACGCCACTCAAATCCCGCGTCGGTGAAGAGCTTGTGCAAACCTTCTTCCTCGGCTTGCTTTTTTACCAACCCTGATCCTGGCACCACCAACGCCAAGCTCAAGTTTTTCGCCACCTTTCGCCCCTTGATTACCGCTGCAGCGGCACGCATGTCTTCAATGCGTGAATTGGTGCAAGAGCCGATAAAAACCTTATCAACCGGAATGTCAACAATCGGCGTACCGGCTTGTAAATTCATATAAGCGAGTGCTTTGCGCATGCCGTCAGCTTTGACCGGATCGCTCTGCTGGGCGGGATCGGGCACCCGCGCATCCACGGCGACGACCATCTCGGGCGAGGTGCCCCAGCTGACCTGCGGAATAATATCAGCCGCGTCTATCACCACCAGCTGGTCAAAGTGCGCATCGTCATCAGAGTGCAGCTCGCGCCAAGCGGCGATGGCCGCTTCACGGTGCTCTGCCTGCGGCGAATAAGGACGGTCAAGCACGTAGTCGATCGTGGTTTGATCGACCGCCACCAGCCCGGCACGCGCGCCGCCTTCGATGGCCATGTTGCACAGGGTCATGCGCCCTTCCATGCTCAAGGCGTGAATGGCGTCACCGCCAAACTCGATCGCGCAGCCGTTGCCACCGGCCGTCCCGATCTCACCAATAATATGCAGGGCGATGTCTTTGGCGGTAACGCCCTCAAGAGCGACCCCGTCCACCCGCACCAACATGTTCTTCATCTTTTTCTGCAGCAGGCACTGGGTCGCCATCACGTGCTCGACCTCGGAGGTGCCGATACCGTGTGCCAGCGCGCCAAAGGCGCCGTGTGTCGAGGTGTGTGAGTCACCACAGACAACCGTCATGCCCGGCAAGGTGGCACCCTGCTCCGGCCCAATCACGTGCACGATGCCCTGCCGCATGTCGTTGATGTCGAAATAGGTCAAACCATACTCGGCGGCGTTGGCGTCCAAGGTGGTGACCTGCAGGCGCGAGGTGTTGTCCACAATGCCCTTGCTGCCACCGCTGCGATCAGTGGTTGGCACGTTGTGATCGACCACCGCGAGGATGGTGTCCTTGCGCCAGAGCTCGCGGTTGGCCAGCTTCAGCCCTTCAAAGGCCTGGGGGGATGTCACTTCGTGCACCAAGTGCCGGTCTATGTAGAGCAGCGCGGTGCCGTCTTCCTCGGTGCGCACCACGTGCGCTTCAAACAACTTGTCGTAGAGTGTCTTCGCAGCCACGATTCGGTCCTCAATGATGTCTCAGCGCCCAATTCTGCGGTTCTTGCTAGAATAATTCAAATTCATATTTTTCATTGAATGCATAACCAAGTGGAATGACATGGAAATCGCCCAATTGCAGGCCTTTCTGGCGGTGGCCGAGCAGCGCAGCTTTTCGCTCGCGGCCGAGGCTTTGTTTATCACCCAGCCCGCAGTGAGCAAGCGCATCCAGACCCTGGAGACCCAGCTGGGTCGCACCTTGTTTGACCGCCTCGGCAAGCAGGTGTCCCTAGCACCTGCCGGCCACGCCCTGCTGCCCGCCGCCCGCCGGGTGCTGGCCGAGGTGGCCAACTGCGAGGCCGAGCTGTCCTCGATGGACGGCCAGGTGGCGGGCACGCTGGCCTTTGGCGCCAGCCACCACATTGGCCTGCGCTATCTGCCTTCGCTGCTGCGAAACTACATCGCCAGCCACCCACACGTCAGGCTCGACCTGCAGTTAAATGAATCAGAGGAATCACTAGCACGGGTGCTCGACGCCAGCTTGGAGCTGGCGGTGATCACCCTGCCGCTGAGCCTGCCCGCGGGCGTACTCAGCGAGTGCCTCTGGCCTGACCCACTGGTATTCTGCGCCGCGCCCGATCACCCGCTGGCCAGCGCCGCCTCTCTGTCGCCCGCCGCACTGGTCGAGCACACTGCCCTGCTGCCCACCCACGCCACCGCGACACGCCGCCTGCTGGAGCAGCAGCTGCAACCGCTGGGGCTGCGGCTGGGCCAAGTGATGGAGACCAACTACCTGGAGACCAACAAAGTGCTGGCCGAGGCGGGCTTGGGCTGGACTCTGCTGCCCAAGAGCATGCAGAGCCCACAACTGTGCGCGCTGCCGGTCGAGCGCATCACCCTGCACCGCGAGCTGGGCGTGGTGCGGCGCGAGGGGCGCACCTTGTCAGCACCTGCGCTGGCCATGCTGGGGTTGTTGCGCAGCGACAGCGGTGCAACACAAAAGAGTGGCTGAGGAAGACACAGATAACTCAAACCAAATATCACAGCTAAGACCCCCGGCATCCATCTGCTCATTGTCCAAATGTAAAAGACTCGCTGCCAGGCAGGATAAACCACTTGGCAACTAAGCCATTCATCGACGTTACCAAAAGGCCGCGCCACGGAGCCCTGCTATCGGCCTCGGTGTGAACACAAGAAGTCACACGCGGATAAAAGCCTACGTATTGGCACGGAACAGTCGCATTGGCCGCTATTGCACTTAATATGCATTTGTTTTACATTTATAAACAGACACTGCACTAACAACCACGGCCCGACCCTCTTAGAGATACCGCGAGCATGACCACCAATCAAGCTGATACACACCGCCAACATTCGGACTCTGCCTGGCTCAACTTGGGCTTTAGGCCGTTCTTTTTGGGCGCAGGCATTTTTGCTGTCACATCTGTTGTGCTTTGGTTTCTGGTTTTCGCCATCGGATTGCAGCTGCCACTGGGTGAACTTAGCACCGTCCACTGGCACGCACATGAAATGCTCTTCGGCTACAGCATGGCCGTCATCGCGGGCTTTGTGCTCACCGCCGCTAAAAACTGGACCGGCAGACAAACCGCCCACGGCGCTGCGTTGTTGGTGCTTTTTCTCTGCTGGTGTACCGCGCGCGTCGCGCTGGTCAGCGGCATGCTGCAACTAGCCGCCTTTGCGGACATCGCGTTTCAAACAGGCCTTTGTCTTGCCCTCGCCCTGCCCATCATTCAGGGAAAACACTGGGGCCACAGCCCCATCGTGCTGCTGGTCGTGCTGATGACAGTGGCCAACATCAGCTTCTACCTCGAGGTTTTCGAGCTTTTCAACAACGGGATCCGTATCGGTATCAATGGCGGCCTATACCTAATTGTGGGCATGATATTGCTGATGGGTCGCCGCGTTATCCCCTTCTTTATAGAGCGTGGCATCGACGAGTCCGTCGAGCTGCGCAACAACAAGACCGTCGATATCGCCGTTCTCGTCCTATATCTCGTGTTTGCACTCTGCGCGGTCTTGGGCAATCACGA
>JAWSVD010000630.1:0-506 GCA_033852095.1 Granulosicoccaceae bacterium
TGCCACCGTGCTGCGATCCCTTATCACTTCAGTCCACACGAATTTCCTCCCTGCTCTCAATAGTTTACACCACCCAGCGGTGCTGTCTCTCAGCGCTTTCATGACAGCGCAATTCCTGAGCCGTGCACGCAACTCGGCTGCCACACTCAGCGTCACCACCGCGCCCGCTCAGCGGCCAGTAGGCGGCTGGTGAGGGGCGCCTGACAAATAGAACAAACAGGTCTTTCGGGCTGTTCTTCTGCGCTTACTTCACAGCCTTCGTCGCGCTTCGCCCCCATTTGCAACAACAGCACCGCCAGCTGCTTGCGCTTGCCGCCCGCGTACAGGCCGTAGTGCCGCACACTGTGCAGGCCAGTCGGTGGGCTGTGCACCAGTAACTGCCGGGTGAAGCCCGCGGCACTGCAGCGCTTGTATTCTTGCCGCCCGCGCCTGTGGCTCTTGTAGCGCAGGGTTACACCGCCGCCGTCTTGCTGTACCTGTGACGAGCGCACCGGCCCGCCCTTGAA
>JAWSVD010000018.1:0-9206 GCA_033852095.1 Granulosicoccaceae bacterium
TCAGCATCAACAAAGGTGATCTTTGGGTTCTGCTGAGTGCAGGGTTCTGGGCCGGCCACGTGCTGATCATCGGCCGCTTAGCCCGTCAGCTGGACAACCTGCGGCTCGCCATTGTGCAGTTTGCCGTGTGCGCGGGGCTCAGTGCCGTGGTTGCCATCGCACTGGAATCCGACAGCCTCACCCTCGCCAACATCCACGCCGCCGCCCTGCCCATCGCCTGGGCCGGCATCGCCTCGGTGGGCATCGCCTACACCCTGCAGATATTCGCCCAGCGCGACGCGCCAGCCTCGCACGCAGCGATCATCATGAGCCTCGAATCCGTCTTTGCCGCGGTGGGCGGTGCACTGATACTCGGCGAGCAGCTGGACACACGCGGCATGATCGGCTGCACACTGATGCTCTGCGGCATGCTGGTCTCGCAGCTACCGCTGTTGTTTCAGCGAAAAAAAGCACAAACTCCGCACCACTCCTAAAACCAGCACAGCTCAACAAAAACATTTCCGCGTCGAAGCACAGGCGCTGAAGTAGCGATAACAGACGCTCACCCACTGTTGTATTGGAGCTAGGATTTCACCCTGTGCATTTTCGGATCGTAGAGCGCTGCGGTCTGTAGCTCGCAGGGAACGCGCTGCGACGCGACTTCCAGCTCATAACTTCCCGTGCGTATAAATTCCGTCGTGATCGTTTCATCGCCCCTAATATAGCCGTAGCCAATGTTGCTGCCGAGCGTGTAACCGTAGCCACCGCTGCTCAACCACCCCACGCGCACGCCGTTGCGGTAAATGGTTTCTCTGCCCATCAAAATCACCGCGGGGTCATCCACCGTGAAACATGCAAAACGTTTATTCAACCCTGATGCTTTTTGTTTTTCTAGCGCTGAGCGGCCGCGGAAATCGATATCTGCATTGAGTTTGACGGCCCAGCCCATGCCCGCTTCCAAGGGTGTCGTATCGGGGGAGAGATCAGAGGCCCAGGCTCGGTAGGCCTTTTCAAGCCGAAGGCTTTCGATGGCCCTGTAACCCGCGTTCACCATGCCCAGTGGCAGGCCCGCAGCCGCGACTGCCTCGTAGACACGTACTGCGGTTTCGACGGGGATATGCAGCTCCCAGCCCAGCTCACCGACGTAGGTCACCCGCAGCGCTCGCACCGCGGAGCCCGCGATAAAGAGCTCTCGCACCGAGCCAAAGGGGAATGCCTCGTTGCTAACATCATCGGTGGTGATCTGTTGCAGGATGTTGCGGGCCTCTGGCCCCATCAGCGATAACACCGCATAGGATGAAGTGACATCAGTCAGCACCGCATTGAGACCCTTGGCAATGTTGCTTTTGATCCAATGAAAATCATGGGTGGCGTAGCCGGTGCCGGTGACAATGTAGTATTGATCGCGGGCGATCCTTGCGACCGTTAGGTCACATTCGATGCCGCCCCGGTTGTTGAGCATTTGCGTATAGATCAGCGAGCCAACTGGCTTGTCGATGTCGTTGGCGCAGATCCAGTTCAACGCGGTGACCACGTCGTCGCCGCTCATTAGAAATTTAGCGAAGGACGTTTGATCAAAGAGCCCGGCCTTCTGGCGCACCGCGCGGTGCTCAAGACCAACCTGCTCAAACCAGTTCTGTCGCTGGAAGGAATACTCGTCTTTAGCCACAACGCCTGCGGGTGCAAACCAGTTGGGCCGCTCCCAGCCAAGTTTCTCTCCGAACACAGCGCCTTGATCCCGCAGCATGCTGTAGAGCGGTGAGCGACGCACCTGACGTGCGGAATCATGCTCCTCGTGCGGCCAGGCCATGGTGTAGTGCTTGCCGTACAGCTCGGTGGTTCGTTCGCGCACCCAGGCGACGTCTTTGTGCGGCATGCCGAAGCGCCGGATATCAACGGCCCACAAGTCATAGGGGGCCTCGCCCCCGACGATCCATTCTGCCAGTGCCTTACCGGCCCCGCCCCCGGCCGCTATACCAAAGGCGTTGAATCCCGCCGCCACAAAATAGCCAGGCACCTCAGGCGCTTCGCCGAGAATAAAATTGCCGTCGGGCGTGAAGCTCTCTGGGCCATTGATCAGGTCTCGGATGCCCACGGTTTGCAAGCTTGGGATCCGCGGCAATGCCAGCTCTAATATTTGTTCAAAATGGTCCCAGTCTGGCGTGAGCAATTGGAAATTGAATTTTTCAGGGAAACCGCCGGTGGCCCAACTGATGGGATTGGGCTCGTAACCGCCCATGGCCAAACCACCGACCTCTTCCTTATAATAGGTGAGCCGATCCGGGTCTCTCAAGGTGGGCAGGTCTGACGTGATGCCTTCAATTTTTTCGGTGACAATGTACTGGTGCTGCATGGACACAAGCGGGATGTTCACCCCCGCCAGCTTGCCAAACTCTCGCGCCCACTGCCCACAGCAGTTCACCACGATGTCACAGCTCATCTCGCCGCTGTCGTGTTTTAAGCCCACCACGCGGCCCTCTTTCATCACCACCGCTGTGACAGAGCAGTCCTCAAAAATCTGCACGCCTTCCATCCGCGCCCCCTTGGCCAGCGACTGGGTGATGTCAGAGGGGTTTACCTGACCGTCGGTGGGCAAAAACGCCGCTCCGACGAGATCCGTCGTGTCCATCATGGGCCACAGCTCTTTTGCCTCAGAGGGGGTCAACAACTCCATGTCCAGGCCAAAACTGTGCGCAGTTGTCGCCTGCCGTTTGAGTTCGATCATGCGCTGCTCATTACAGGCAAGCCGCAGTCCGCCGTTCTTCTTCCAGCCGGTCGCCAGGCCTGTCTCTGCTTCTAGCTTGTCGTAGATCTCAATGGAATGCCCCAGCAATTGGGTGATACCGGCTTGTGAGCGCAGCTGCCCGACCAGACCTGCCGCATGGAAAGTACTGCCACTGGTGAGCTTGTGCCGCTCCAACAAGACGATGTCTTTCCAACCGAGTTTAGCCAGGTGATAGGCCGTTGAACAACCGACAATGCCGCCGCCAACGATGACAACTCTCGCGTGTTTTGGGATCTGTTTCATGGTTTCACTCGCTCTATCAAGAGTGGTTTGATTGCTGTGTTTGCCACGCTTGATGAAATAGTTTGAGGTTATCTTGCGTGTATTGTTGGAAGTCGAAATCTATGTCTGAACAATGCTCTGACACCATGCTCCACATTGTTTCGCGCAACAGTGAGGCACACTTCATCGCCGAGTACTGCCTGTACAACTTGTCACTGGGTGCATCGGAGAAATAGCACTGCAACAGATACAACTCTTGCTCTGCGTTGAAAGCATTGTTTGACGCGATGCCGCCAAGATCAAACAGCGGGGAGTTAAAACCGGCGTAATCCCAATCGATCAACCACAAGCGTGTGCCGTCGTCGATGAGGTTTCCGCACAGCAGATCGTTGTGACCGAAAACAAGCCTGATGTCACCCACGTCTGTCTCCAGCTTAAGAGCTATGTCCCGCAATGCGTCTAACTCATCCACCCAGGCACTGCCACATGCACGCAGAGTATGGGCGTAGTCTCGAAGCACTTGGAACACCCAAAAAACCAAGGCAGGCCCCCTGAAATAGCGGGGTAAATCGTGGTGGCAAGTTTTCAGCAGCGCTACAATAGAATGTATGTTCTTTTCTTCTCGCACCTGCTCCGCTGTCAGCGCATGACCTTCGATGTAGTCCAATACCATCACACCGGGTTCGGCGTGCAATACCGCGGGTGATATACCCGCCTCAAAGGCCGCTCGACTCGCGGCCAGTTCATTAAAGCGTTTTACCCCGTGCACGGGGATATCCTCACCGAGGCGCACAAAATATTTGCGACCCTGATCTGTCACGAGGTAATTTTTGTTGGTGATACCCCCTGATATAGGCTCTATATCCACCGTTGATTTCCAGAAATCCAGCGATGATATTTTGTTAATTTGAAAACTCACAAGGCTTGTATCCCCAGATTTTTCTTCTTCTCTTGTGCCCAGGCCGCAATAAGACGATCGGCAATGATGGCGATAAACGCGATCGACAGGCCTGCCACCATGCCGCGCCCCGTGTCTGCTTTGGTCAGTGCGATATAGACCTCCTGACCCAGGTCCCGCGTGCCGACCAGGGCGGTGATGACCAACATGGACAAGGCCATCATGATGGTCTGGTTGACGCCCAGCATAATCTCGGGTGTGGCCATGGGCAGCTGCACGTGGCGCAAGGTCTGCCAGCGGGTACAGCCCATCGCCTTAGAGGCTTCGATGAGATCGTGCGGTATTTGCATAATGCCGTGCATGCTGTAACGGATCGCCGGCGCAATGGAGTAGGCAATGACGGCGACCATCGCGGAAAAATCCCCGACGCGGAACAGCATCACCACGGGGATCAAATAGACGAAAGACGGCAGCGTTTGCAGTGTATCCACAAACGTCCGAACAACACCTCGGGCTGTCTTATTGGACGCTGCCAACACACCCACGGGTATGCCGATGCCGACCGCAAAGATCACGGACACACCGCAGAGGTACACCGTGACCATGGCTTTTTGCCATTGCCCTGTGACCACGATGAAAAGTGACAGCAACGCCGTCAACACGGCGAGTCGCCTGCCGCCCAACTGGTAGCCCGCCAAGGCCAGAAAAGCCACGACCACGACCCAGGGCAGACTCAGCAGAAATCGCTTGATCGGGATCATGAAGTTGAGCAACAGAAAAGTTTTTACCGCTTCAAGCTGATCAAAATAGTTGATGTTTATCCATTTGATCAGCTCAGACCAATAGTTCCCTGTGGTGATTTGTCGGGATTCTGGATAGGTGTCTATTTCAGGAATGAAATGCCCGCCAAACCAGAGAACAGTCAGGCCCAATAGCAGCAACAGAAGAGCGGCATGTCGGTGCAAAAAACGGTTTTCCCGAGGGAATTGGCGGGCATCGTTACGGTAGGCAAAAGCGTGGCTGATCCTGTCGAGGGATATCGCCAGTAGGGTGATGGCAAAGCCGGCCTCGATGCCACCGCCTATGTCCAGCCGTCGAAGCGCGGTCAGAACATCATAGCCCAGGCCACCAGCGCCGATCATGGAGGCGATAATCACCATATTGAGTGACAGCATGATCACCTGATTCACACCGACCATCATGCCACCGAGCGCACTCGGCAGCTGCACTCTCCACAGCAGTTGCTGCTGCGTGCAGCCGGCCATCAGCCCGTATTCAACCACTTGAGTCGGTACCTTTTTAAGCGCCAAGAGCGTGATGCGGATCATTGGAGGCGTGGCGTAGATCATGGTAGCGATCATCGCCGCGACAGCACCAAAGCCGAACAGAAACAAAATGGGCACCAAGTAGGCAAAAACGGGAACCGTTTGCATGACGTCCAGCACCGGCATCATCAGGGATTCAAAGCGCGGGTGTCTAAAACCCACGATGCCAAATGCAGCTCCGCCAACAACACCGAAAGGCACCGCAATCGCAATTGAGCTGAGCGTCAACATAGCGCTGTCCCACTGCCCAAAAACAGCGAGATAGAGGAAGGTGAAAGCAACAAACAAGGCCAATTTCCAGCCGCTCACTCGCCATGCCGTCGCTGTAAAGGCCACTGAAACGGCTATCCACGGCAGGCGCTGCAGCACAACAGGTGCTGAGGGGTCAGAGGAGAAACTGAAACCATGAGCGAGCAAGCCGGCGGCTGCCGACAGTGGCCAGTCCAACAACGCCGAGAAAGACCGCGTCATCTCCTTAAAAGTAAATAGACCGAAATCCAAATCTTGAATCAGCCACTTCATGAAATCGCTGATCCAGAATTTCAGGGGAACTATCCAAGCTTTGGGGTACTTGAGTATCCACACCAAGGGATCCGGTAGATGCTTGGCTGTGATGAACAGAAGCGCAGCGACTGCAAAAAAGGCAAGCCAAACACCGCGCGGCACAGCGGTATTATTCTCGTTGCGGGAGCGAGAACTCATGGCGAGCTGTCACTTTTCACCAACACCTCCATCACCCGCCTGGCACTCAGAATACCAATTTGCTGGTCGTTCTCATCAACAATACCCACGTCTTGATCCGTGAATACAACATCATGCGCAAAAGCCTCTACCCGCATGTCAGCGGCGACAGTGATGCGGCATCGCTCGGCATCGAGGGTAGCGGTCATGATGGAGCGCGCCGACAGCACCTTCACCCGGGGGACTGCACGCGTGAACTCCGCCACGTAGTCTGTCGCGGGGTGCATCACCAGCTGTTCTGGCGTGCCGATCTGGATGATTTTGCCGTCTTGCATGATGGCGATGCGATCAGCGAGGCGAATCGATTCATCAAAATCATGGGTAATAAATACAATGGTTTTGTGCAATACGCTTTGCAGACGCATGAATTCATTCTGCATTTCACGCCGAATCAGCGGATCCAACGCTGAAAAGGGTTCGTCGAGAAACCAGATTTCAGGCTCCACCGCCAGTGATCTGGCGATACCGACACGCTGTTGCTGCCCGCCTGATAGTTCGCGAGGAAAGTAGGCCTCACGTCCCTGCAGCCCGACCAGCTCGATGACCTCACGAGCGCGCTGCTCACGTTGCATTCGACTCGCGCCCTGAATTTGCAGCGGGAAAGCAACATTTTGCAGGACCGTTAAGTGAGGCAACAGCGCGAAGTGCTGAAACACCATGCCCATCTTGTGGCGCCGAACGGCGATCAAATCTCGCTCGGACATGCTCAACAAGTCTTCACCGTTGAACAATACATGCCCGGCACTGGGCTCTATCAACCGCGTGAGGCAACGCACCAAGGTCGATTTCCCGGATCCCGAAAGCCCCATGATGACGAAGATTTCGCCGTCATGGATGTCGAAGGACGCGTCTTGTACTGCGCCTACAAAACCGGCGGCAGCGATGTCCGCCTGTGATGGCGACTCTACCCTGTTTTTCAGGAAGTCTTCGGCTTTATCACCGAACAGTTTCCAGACATTTTTGCAGCTCAATTTTACGCTTGAATTGCACATCCTTTGCACTCATTCCTTCAAGGTCGAACGGACAGGATTTGAACCGTGCCGTCCAGCTCCATTGAAATGGCGGCACGTGACAGGCGCTAGCTACATTGAGTCCAGGATTTCCAAGTGGACTCGTTATTCGATAGCCAGGCACCCACGACGTCTTCCAGTTTTTTGCCGTCCAGGTCCACCTCGCCCACCATTGTCCCCACCTGATTGTTGTCAATGGTGAAGGCTCTCACGGCCTTGAATGCACAGGGCCACTGATCCTCGCCGCCTTTCCAACCAACCTTTTTGATCCAGCCGCTGGGTTTGCCGCAGTCATACGCTTCATCGGCATTCGGTCCCACAGACGCATCGCTATAACATTCATCGGAGTATGCTGGAAACTGGACAAATTCACCCTCAAACTTGATGGGTGCCCAATGGGGTGTGTATACCCAGCCAATCCACGGCGCTTTGCGTTGATAGGCCGATTCGAGTTCGGCGAACAATGCAGCATCAGTACCGGCGTGAACCACTTCAAAATCCATTCCCAGTGCTTCTACGCGCTCATCATCAAATCCGCCCCAGGTCACTGGACCGCCGAGGTATCGGCCCATGGGTGCGGTCTCGGGAGTTGAGAAGAGTTCCGCGCATGCATTCAGTGCTTGCCAGTCAGGAAGCCCTGGGCATTTCTCTTTCATGTAGAGCGGATACCACCACTCCTCAATGGCCATCATGCCCGTTTCGCCTAGATCGACCGTATTGCCGGTATCCAGACTGGTTTGCAGAGCCTGTTTACCGGTGGTCTCCCACATTTCCATCGCCACGTGTAGATCACCCGACTCCAGACCGGCGAATTGTGCAATGTAATCGGCTGTTTGGTATTTGACGTTATAACCCATGTCTTGCAACACGCTGCCCATAATATGGGTATTGATGAGCTGGCCAGTCCAGTCGTGCAATGTGAGGATGATGGGGTCTTTGGATTCTATTTCGGCTTGAGCACTTACAGCGGTGAAACAAGATGCGAATACAACGCCGAGAATGCCTTTCTTTATCGAGTGTGACATGTCTGATCTCCGGTTGAGTTACGGTGTTCGTTCTTGCTGAGCGTGTATCTGTGTGTCCTTGTCCAGGCCTTTGCGGCAATGATGTTCTGTGAATTCTGAATCCTAAACTACGGGCATTTCCCACATATATCAAAGTATTCCCACTTTATTTCTGTGTTATTTTTGTTTTGTATGGTTATTACCGCGAGACTGACTGTCATGAGCGAGAACATTCCCCTGTCGAAACACGAATCGCAAATTCTTCGCGAGGTTCGGCTGAGCGGTGCTTGTAGTATTATAGAGCTGGCGAACGTGCTCTCTGTTTCTGATGAAACCGTGCGTCGACACGTGCAACCGCTGGTAAAAAAAGGCTTGATTCACCGGGTCCACGGCGGGATTATTTTGGCCGAACAAGAGGCACCTTTTCAGCGCCGACTGGAAGAAAACAGCAAACCAAAAAAACGGATTGCGAAACGTGCCGCCGAGCTGATTCAACACGGGGATTCACTGTTCATCGACAACGGCGCCACCACCTACCACGTGGCAGAATCGATTTTGCACCTTCGTAATTTGACAGTTGTCACCAACTCCATAGGCGTCGCGGCAATCCTGGCCACGCGCAATAACAACACGGTTTACATGGCGGGCGGCGCGTTGAGAAGTGACGACGCCGCATCCTTCGGCAAGCCCGTTGTCGATTTCATTGCGCAATTTGATCTTAAGTTTGGCCTGCTTTCAACGGGATCGATGAATACTCAGGGCCAGTTTTTTAACTTCCACCTGGAGGAGGCGGAAATATCAAAAGCCGCGATTGGCTGCTCGGAAAAAATCATCATGGTGGCGGACAACAGTAAATTCAGCCGCAAGGGACTGATAAGAGCCTGCGACTTCAGCGACCTAGATCACCTCATCACCGACCAATTGCCTGAGCAGGAATTCGTCGATAGCGCCAAGCTCCACGACACCCAGCTCTGCATCGCACCCGAGCAGTGAGCAGCAACAGCACCTGACCACGAGCAGCGCCCTCACCATAGAGCTTGCATTGATCAAAGCAACGGCTGGGACGCGGCGACGGTACTAGCTCCGCAAGCAGAGCTTCGCTGAATTGCCTCACTGTAAAAGTAATTTTTAGTTGATATCGCCAGAACAATAAACCCAGCCAAGCTACCGCCCAATCGCACAGCGGCCTCAGGTTTAGAGCTTCAGCTGCAAACCCAAAGCGCTGATCGTTTCAACCCCTGC
>JAWSVD010000207.1:0-10020 GCA_033852095.1 Granulosicoccaceae bacterium
CAGCATGGCGTTGGACTGGCACAGGTTGTTCTCGCCATCGATCAGGGTGGGCACTTCGCAAAATTTGGAGGCGGCTCGAAACTCCGCGCTGCGGCTCTCGCGGGGCGAGAAGATATCGATGGCCTCGTAGTCGTGATCAATACCAGCCCACTGCATAAAGAATTTCACTTTCAGGGCGTGGCCTGAGTCTGGGTGTCCGAAGAGTTTCATGTGCATTCCTTTTGGCGCTGACGAGCAGCGGCGCCAGTTTGCAGCGCCGCTGAGGGGTGTTTTTGATTCAGGTGTTTGAAGGGCTTCGGACTAGAGGCCGATCTGCTCGTATTCCTCCACACGCCACTGCTCGGCGGCGCCCTCGTCAACCCATTGCTGCATGGCGGGCAGCGCCATCAGGGCATCGCTCCAGCGCTGAAACTGCGGTGAAACGCTCAGCTGGTAGCCTTTTACACGCCAGGCGACCGGGGCGAACATGGCGTCGACAATGCCAAACTCGCCGAACAGGAAATCACCGTCGGGTTTTTCCAGATCGGCGAACTGCTGCCACAGCGCTGCCAGGCGGTCTAAGTCCAGCTGCACCGCTGCGCTGGGCTGCATGGCGTGCACGCGGTGGCAGTTCATCGGGTGCTCGCCGCGCAGGGCCATGAAGCCGCCGTGCATTTCACTGCTGGCACTGCGGGCCAGCGCCCGCAGGCCCGGGTCGGTGGGCCACATGCTTTTGTCGGGGGCGCGTTCGGCGAGGTATTCCATGATCGCCAAGCTGTCCCAGATCATCCGGCCCTGGTGCGCGAGCACGGGCACTTTGGCGGGGATGCCGTGCTGCTTCGCCAGCTCGTCCAGGCTGTTGTCGTGCTCAAAGGGAAGCAGGGTCTCGTCAAAGCTGATGCCGCATGTCTTCAGCAGCAGCCAGGGCCTAAGTGACCAAGAGGAGTAGCGTTTGTAGGTGATAAATAGGTGCACGGGCTTGGATCTCTTTGAATGTGTGACTATCCTGCACTTTCAGTGTGAACATAAAAAGCGAATAATAACGATCAAAACATACGGAATAAGCGAATGATGACTTTGCGCCAAGCCAAGAGCCTGCTGGCGGTGGTGGAGCTGGGCACGGTCAACCGTGCCGCCGAGCAGCTGTGCCTCGCGCCGTCGAGTGTGTCGGCGCAGTTGCGCGAGCTCTCCGCCGGCTTGGGGGTGGTGCTGTTCGAGAGTGTGGGCCGGGGCTTGGTGCTGAGCACGGTGGGTCGGCAGCTGTTGCCCAAGTTCCAGCACTTGGTGGCGGTGAGTCAGGAGATCGCGGCGGAGGCGCAAGCGCTGACCAGTGAGCCCGCCGGTCAGCTGCGGCTCTACGCGCCGAGCTCCATCTGCATCTACCGCTTGCCGGTGCTGATCGAGGAGCTGCAGCGGCGCGCGCCCGGTATTGAGCTGCACCTGCAACACGATCCCTTTGACTATCA
This sequence comes from Granulosicoccaceae bacterium, assembly GCA_033852095.1. Taxonomy (GTDB): domain Bacteria; phylum Pseudomonadota; class Gammaproteobacteria; order CALCKW01; family CALCKW01; genus CALCKW01. The sequence continues at coordinate 1,446 of JAWSVD010000207.1, forward strand.
GCGGTCGCTGAATGATCGCAGCATCGAGGCGGCGGTGGTGGTCATCGACAAGCCCGAGCCCGGCTGTGACCATCAGCCCATCGCCCGCGAAGAGGTCGTCTACGTGACGCACCCGGCGCTGGCGAGCAGTGGGGTGCAAGACCTCGCGTGGCTGCTGTCGCGCGCCTTGATCACCACCGAGCCCGGCTGCAGTTACCGAGTCGCTGCCGATGAGCACTTTCGCGCCGCGGGGCTGCAGCTGGTGCCGCGGCAGTGTTTTTCCAACGTAGAGGTGGTGCGCCGCTGCCTGCTCGCTAAAATGGGTGTGGGCCTGCTGCCGCGTTGCGTGGTGGCGGAGGACCTGCTCGCCGGTCGTCTGGTCGAGCAAAAAATCCACGGTACGCCATACTGTTTTGAATCCACAGTGGTCTGGCCGCAGGGGGCGACGGTGTCCCCGCGGTTGCAGGTGTTTTTAGAAGTAGTGCGCGCTCTAAGCGCCGTCTCATCACAAGGAAAGCAAGCATGAATGCGAATGATCTGCGCTCACCGCGCGACCGCCAGATGGCGGCAGAGCTGCAAGAGCACGCCGACGTTAAGAAATTGAACGAGATGATTGCCGAGCGCGAAGAAGAGGGCCCGATGGGCACCCGCCGCCGGCTGCTGGCAACTTCGGTGCGCCTCAGTCGCAGCATGGCGCCGCAGGTGCACCAGACAGCGGACGAATGCATCGAGGCACTCGGGGTGGATATCCCGGTGGAGCTCTACGTCTACGCCAGCCCGAGCTACAACGCCATGTGCGTCAAGCCCGAGGACGGCCGGCTGTTTGTGATGTTTTCCTCGAGCCTGTTGGAGAGCTTCAAGGGCAGCGAGTTTCGTTTTGTCATGGGCCACGAGCTGGGCCACCACCTCTACGACCATCACAGCGTACCGGTGGGTTATTTCCTTAAAAATCGTGGCACGGACCCTTCTCTGGCGTTGCGCCTGTCCACCTGGTCGCGCTACGCCGAGATAAGCGCCGACCGCGCCGGCGCGCATTGCGCCAATGATCTCACCGGCGTGGCGCGCGCCCTGTTCAAGCTCTCCTCGGGGCTGAGCAGTGATGTGGTGCAGTTCGATTTGGACGCCTTCATGGCACAGATCGACGACATGCAAGTGGCCGACGCCGAGCCGGGGCAGGGCTCGTCCAGCTCGGATTGGTTCATGACCCATCCCTTCAGCCCGCTGCGAGTGCATGCGCTGAAGCTCTTCCACGAGTCTTCATTGGTCACAAAGGGTGGAGGCTCGCAGGAGCAGTTGGAGCTGGGGGTGCAGACCTTGATGGGGCTGATGGAGCCGAACTACCTGGAAGGCCGCACACCGGCCACCGAGGCCATGCGCCGCGCGCTCTTCGCCGCGGCCCTGACGGTGGCGAATGCCGAGGGCGGCGTGAGCGAGGCCGAGATCGAAGTGTTTGAGAAGTTTTTTGGCGAGGGAAAATTCAGTGAAAAACTGAACCTCGACAAGCTCGCCAAAACACTGCCCGCGCGGCTGGAGAATGTGCGCGAGCTGACAGCTTCAGGGCAGCGCATGCAATTGCTGCGGGATTTGGTCCTGGTGGCCCGCGCCGATCAGGACGTATCAGCGGCGGAGCACAGTGTGTTGTCTCAAGTGGCCGAGGGCCTGGAGCTCGGCGAGGCCGTGCTGGAGCAGTTTTTGAGCGGTCCGCTGGCGCTGGATTAGCGAAATAAGGCAAGTGTGGGTGGTGTTGGAGAATGCTCGGCTGCGCGCCCGGACTGCGCGCCCCGAGCTGCGCGCCCCGAGCTGAAGCCGAACGCGGCCCGAACGCGGCCGACCAGCGTGGCCCGACCAGCGTGGCCCGACCGAACCAACGGGTGTTTTTTTGTGGGTTCGACCGAGCTGCGGGCAGTTTATTCGGACAGCGGCGGCTTCGAATTGTCCGAATAAATTCGAACCTACACCTGCGGTGCGACGACCGGCGGAGGCCAATTGCGCGCCGTGACTAACGTGACTCGACCAGCGTGGCTCGACCACGCGGATTGATCAACGTGGCCGGACCGAACGCAGCCCGACCAACGTGGCCCGAAACGCACACAAAAAAGCCGACCCTTTGTGGCTAAGGATTTATCCTTAGGCATGCCCCGACTGATGCGCGGGGCTGCTCGGTTAACGCCCAATCCACAACGAGTGCTGTCCTCTGTAGGATCGGCTTTAGCCGGAATGTCATTTGGTTGGGCGCAGCAAAGTTGCTGCGAAATCCAGGGTGCCTGCTTTGCTTTTGATTTCTATATGCCGATTTCTCAAGCACCTTCCTCGGCGGGCAATCGAATACAAAAACACGCGCCTTCGCTGTAATCGGTGTCCAGCCAGATCTCGCCGCCGTGGCTCTCCACGATGCGTTTGCAGGTGGCGAGGCCCACGCCGGAGCCGGCGAACACCGATTCATCGCTGTGCAGGCGGGTGAAGATCTGGAAGATCCGCTCGCTCTGGGCCGGATCGATGCCGATGCCCTTGTCCGCCCAGCGGATGGTCCAGGCCTCGTCTTCAAAGCTGGCGCTGACGTGAATCTCAGGCGTGATACTGGCGTCGCAATATTTGATGCTGTTCGCCAGCAGGTTCTGAAAGAGCCGCGCCATCAGCAGCGGGTCAGCCTTGATTTTTGGCAGCGCCGACAGGGTCACACTGGTGCCGCTCTCTTTCATCAACTGTGAAAGTGCGTCGATGGCTTCCGCCACGATTTCCGAGGTATCGCGCTCTACCATCCGGTCGTTCTGCAGGCCGAGCCGTGAGTAGTTGAGCAGGCTAGTGGTCATGTCTTGCAGCCGCGTGGTGGCGGTGCGAATGATGTCCAGATTTTTTGTGGCGGATTCACCCACATCGCCCAAGTCCAGCTGCAATATCTCGGCGAAGCTGGCAATGTGGCGGAGCGGGGCTTGTAAATCATGGGCCACCACCGAGGCGAAGTCATCCAGTGAGGCGTTGGAGCGGCGCAGTTGCGCGGCTTGGCGTTCCAGTTTCTTGCGCGCCTGCACGCGTTCGGTGAGGTCGCGGCCCAGGCAGAGCACGCCGCGTTCGTTCTCGTCGTCTACTTTGAGCAAGGTCCACCACACGGAGCGCTCTTTGCCGTTGTGCGTGTCTTCGCTGATGAATTCGTGTTTGTGTGCCGCCTTGTGCAGGCAATCCAGTGCTTCGGAAAAGACGCTGCGGGTGTCGACAGTGAGCAGGCTGATCAAGCTGGCGCCCACCACATCGATTGCGCTGCTGCCGCAATCTTCTACAAAACTCGGGCTGGCGTATTTAATGCGCGCCCGTTGGTCCATGCGGATGATGAAATCCGGGATCAGCGCCAGCAGCTCTTGTTGCTCGGCCTCGCTGCGGTTGAGCTGGTGGTCCAGTTGAACGATCGCGCGCTCGCGCTCTTCTTTGACTTCGCGCAAGCGGTACGATTCCGTGACGTCGTTCTGCAGTGCCAGCAGGGTGCTCGGGCGGTGCGGTGGCACCACACCGGTGAGGCGCAGCCAGCGCTTGGAGCCGTCCGCATCGGTGGTGGTCACGGTGGTGTCGATGTTGGTGAGGATGCCGGTGGACACCGCGTCCAGCAGCGCCTGCGTCTCGTGTTGGTCGCTCGGGTCCAGTGTCTCCAGAAAACTGCTCGCGTTTGACTCGCGCCAGGATGATTCCTCGCTGCTGCTCAGGCTCCAGGCCGGCAGTGACTGCTTGCTCAGTGACCAATTGAAGAAGCTGATGTTGGCCGCGCGCAGGGCTGTTTCCATGCTCAGGTAGAGCTGCTCCGATTCGGCGATGTCCGACAGCGAGACCAGCAGTTTGGTGCGGCTGCTGGCCGGGTCTGAATCCACTTCCAGTGACAGCGAGACAGGCACTTCGCCGTTGTCGCCGCGGCGGATGTGGCACAGCATGCGCTGGTGCCAGGCGCTGCCGTCGCTGAGCGCGTCCACGGCTTGTTTGACCGTGTGCTGATCTTTCTCCGCCACCAGATCGACCAGCCTGAGGCTCAAGAGCAGGGATTGGGGGTAGCCCAGCAGGGCGTAGCAGGCATCGTTGATGTCGATGATGCGCAGGTCGGTGCCGTCGACCAGCAACTGCGATTGGTGGCTTCGCTTGGCGGCGTCGCCCACTTGATCGCCCACACTGTATTGTCTGCTCTTGACCTGAAGCTGTGGCATGTCCTCTCCCTGTTGTCGTCAATATCGGCGGGCATTGCGTGGGCCCAGCTGAGGGTTTTCTCCTGTGATGACTGCGAGATCGGCCGGAAGGGTATTTTATTGATGCGAATGTAGCCAAAATCCGAACGTGTACTGACAAGCTCGTTTGGCGGTAGCGCAGTTGTACTTCGCTGTTGCATAACGGCACACGTTTGTAGCTGTGCGGCTGATTTGGGCTTGATGGTCCAGCCACCGTGATATCCGGCGTGGCTGTGCTGTCGCCAAAGCGCTGCTCGAGTGGAGCTGAGTTATCAAATCGCGTTACTATAGGGTGTGTTGCTACCGGTAAACGTAAAGCTGTGAAGACTGAGGGCTGTCAAGGTTTGGAGGCGCGAGAACTGGCTTGTTTTCGTGGTGAACAGCTGTTGTTCCAGCGGCTGAGCTTTGGCGTTGCAGCGGGCGAGGTCGTGCAGATAGAAGGCGGCAATGGCAGCGGCAAAACCACCTTGCTGCGCATCATGGCGGGCCTGGGGGTGGCGGACGAAGGCCGGGTGCTGTGGAATGGCATGCCCTTGCCACGCGCCCGCGCGGAGCTCTGCGCCAATCTCTCGTGGGTTGGCCACCGCGACGGCATCAAGGATGAATTGACCCCCCTGGAAAACCTGCGCGCCGCGCAATCGCTCAGCGAGACGACACGCGACGTGGATTTCTCGGCCGTGCTCGCCGCCTTGGGCTTGCACGGCAGGGACGAGCTCGTCTGCCGCAGTCTGTCGGCGGGTCAGCGGCGACGGGTGGCGCTCGCGCGCTTGGCCGTCAGTGACAGCAAACTGTGGATTCTCGACGAACCCATGACGGCGCTGGACGTGGCGGGTCGTGAACAATTGCAGCGCATGATTGTCGAACATGCGCAGGGCGGCGGCATGGTGCTGTACACCACGCACCAGCGATTGCAGCTGGACGGCTGTGAGAGCAAGTCGGTACGGTTGGCATGACCCAGATATCATTGGGCGCGGCCTTCTGGGGTTTGCTGCGGCGCGATCTGCTGTTGACGGCGCGGCGCGGCAACGAGTGGATCAACCCCTTGGTGTTTTTTGTGATTGTGGTGTCTTTGTTCCCGCTGGGCATAGGTCCGGGTGCAAAAACACTGCAACTCATCGGCCCTGGCGTCATTTGGGTGTCGGCGCTGCTCGCCACGCTGTTGGCGCTGGACGGATTGTTCAGGGCAGATTACCAGGACGGGGCGCTGGAGCTGCTGTTGCTCAGCCCGCACCCGCTGTCGGTGCTGGTGCTGGCCAAGGTCTTGGCCCATTGGTTAATCACTGGCCTGCCGCTGGTGCTGTTGTCGCCGCTGCTGGCGGTGTTGATGCACCAAGACACGGCTGTCTTGTGGGTGCTGATGTCCACCCTGGCGATGGGAAGCGCCACCTTGAGTTTGATCGGCGCCATCGGCGCGGCGCTCACTGTCGGCGTGCGCCGCGGTGGGCTGCTGGTGTCGCTGTTGGTGCTGCCACTGTATATACCCGTGTTGGTGTTTGGCAGCAACGCAGTGGCCAGCGCTGCCATGGGGCTGGCGGTCGAGGGGCAGCTGAGCCTGCTCGGCGGTGCGCTGTTTCTGGCGTTGGCGCTGGCTCCTGTGGCGACGGCTGCGGCGCTGCGGGTAAGCGTCGAATAATATTGATTGGGCCGTCGGGCCCTAAATACCGTGTGAGCGGTGTGGAGAATGATTGGTGTACTTGTGGATTCACAAGCTGGGATCAGCCCGGTATTTTTATGCGTTTGCTCGGGTCGTTGCGCCGTGGCTGGCGCTGCTGTGCGCGCTCTTGATGGCGGTGGGTCTGTACCAGGGCCTGTGGCTTGCGCCCGCGGATTATCAGCAGGGGGAGAGCTACCGCATCATGTACGTGCACGTGCCCGCCGCCTGGATGTCCATGTTTGTCTACGTGGTGATGGCGCTGGCCAGCGCCGTGTCTTTGATCTGGCACATTAAGCTCGCCGATTGGGTGGCGCAGGTCTCCGCGCCCATCGGCGCTTCCTTTACTCTATTGGCGCTGGCCACCGGCTGCCTCTGGGGCAAACCCATGTGGGGTGCCTGGTGGGTCTGGGATGCGCGCCTGACCTCTGAGCTGATACTGCTGTTCTTGTATCTGGGTTATATGGCCTTGAGCGACGCCTTTGATAACCCGAGCACCGGTGCCAAGGCAGCCGCTATTCTCGCCTTGGTTGGCGTGGTCAATATCCCCATCATTCACTTTTCGGTGGAGTGGTGGCACACCCTGCACCAGGGCGCGTCTGTCACTAAGTTGGGCAAACCGTCCATGCCCGCCAGCATGCTGGTGCCGCTGCTGATCATGGCCTTGGCCTTTAAGGCCTATTACGGCACTCTGCTGATGTGGGGTGTGCAGGCCAAGGTGCTGGAGCACGAATACCGCAGCAAGTGGGTGCGTGAGCTGCTGATGGGTGGCAAGCGATGAGTGAGTTCCTGCACATGGGTGGCTACGCCTTTTTTGTCTGGTCGTCCTTTGGGCTGACCGCGGTTGTATTGCTGTTGAATGTTTTTTTCGCGCGCTCGGCACTTCGTCGCGCGCGCCTGCATGCGCTGCGCCGCATCAAAGCACTGGAGGCCGAACGTGCACCCAAAACGTAAAAAACGCCTGCTGCTGGTGGCGCTGATGATTGCCGCGGCAGGCGCGGCGGTTGCCTTGTTGCTCAACGCCTTTCAGCAGAACATGTTGTTCTTTTTTTCACCGGCGCAGATCGTCGCCGGCGAGGCGCCCACGGGCCATCCCTTTCGCATCGGCGGCATGGTGGTCACGGGCTCGGTGCAGCGCGGCGATACCCTGAAAGTGACTTTCACCCTCAGCGACGGCGGCGGCGACGTGCCGGTCGAATACGTGGGTATTTTGCCGGATCTGTTTCGCGAGGGGCAGGGCATAGTGGCCCGCGGCGAGCTGGGTGATGACGGTGTGTTCAGGGCCGATGAGGTGCTGGCCAAACACGACGAAAACTACATGCCGCCCGAGGTGGCAGACGCGCTGAAGAAGAGCGGCAAAATGCCCTACGGCGCAGACACGGTGGTCGGACAATGATTCCTGAGATCGGACATTTCGCGCTGGTGATGGCGCTCTGCGTCGCCGCAGTGCAGGCGCTGGTGCCGCTCTGGGGCGGTTTCATTGGGCGGGCCAATTGGGTCGCGCTCGCCGCGCCCGCTGCCCAGCTGCAGGCGCTGTTTGTCGCTGTCTCCTACGGCTGCCTCAGCTACAGTTTCATCGTCAATGACTTCTCTGTGCTGTACGTGGCCAACACCTCCAACACCGAGCTGCCGTTGATCTACCGCATTTCCGGTGTCTGGGGCGCTCACGAGGGCTCGCTGTTGTTGTGGGCCCTGATTTTGTCGGCTTGGACCTTCGCCGTGAGCGTCTTCAGCCGCGGCATCCCCAGCGTGATGCTGTCGCGCGTGCTCTCGGTCATGGCCATGATCAGCGTGGGTTTTCTACTCTTCGTGCTGCTCACCTCCAACCCTTTCGAGCGCTTGTTTCCGGTGCCCGCTGAGGGCCGCGATTTGAACCCGCTGCTGCAGGATTTCGGTCTCGCCGTGCACCCGCCCATGTTGTACATGGGGTATGTGGGTTTCGCCGTGGCCTTCGCCTTCGCCATTGCCGCGCTGATAGGTGGCCGGCTGGACATGGCGTGGGCCCGTTGGATGCGCCCTTGGACGGCGCTGGCCTGGTCCTTTCTCACTGTCGGCATCGCTCTCGGCAGCTGGTGGGCCTATTACGAGCTGGGCTGGGGTGGCTGGTGGTTCTGGGATCCGGTCGAGAACGCCTCTTTTATGCCCTGGTTGGTCGGTACCGCGCTGATGCACTCGCTGGCCGCCAGCGAAAAACGCGGCGTGTTCAAAGCCTGGACCATCCTGCTCGCGATCTTTGCCTTTTCGCTCAGTTTGCTCGGTACCTTCTTGGTGCGCTCCGGCGTGCTGACCTCGGTGCACGCCTTTGCCAGCGACCCCGAGCGCGGGGTGTTTATCCTCGGATTTCTGGTGGTCACCATTGGCTGCTCGCTGTTGCTCTACGCCTGGCGCGCGCCGCGGCTGCTACGCAGTGGCGGTTTTGCGCCTGTCTCGCGGGAGTCAGGGTTGCTATTGAACAACGTATTGCTGGTGGTGTTCTGCGCCACGGTGCTGTTGGGCACGCTCTATCCGCTGCTACTGGATGCGCTGGGGCAGGGCAAGATCTCCGTGGGCCCGCCGTACTTTAATACGGTTTTGATCCCGCTGGGTGTGCCGCTCGCCTTTGCCATGGGCCTGGGCTCTCTGGCGCGCTGGAAGCGCGATCAACTCGGTCGTCTGGGCAATGGCTTGGCCGCCGCCGCCGTGCTCAGCCTGCTCGCCGGTGCACTGGTGCCCTGGTTGATGGGGGCCTACTACTGGGGCGCGGTGC
>JAWSVD010000208.1:0-2079 GCA_033852095.1 Granulosicoccaceae bacterium
GAGCAACGCAGCGGTTTTGCGCAGCAAAACGTCAACGCGGGCGTGCCTTTTTGGTTACTTTTTGGGCACCTAAAATAGTGACTCGCCGCCCGGCGAAAGAGGGCATCGAAGCCAAATACCCAAGCCGCTATATCGAGACAATTAGACCGAGGCGATCCACAGCCCGCGAGAGCAAATTCATTCGAGCCGCACGACCAAGGCATCTCGTGCCTCAATGCCCCGAATGCAGCGCAGCTCCTCCATGACGGGCTGCACCTCGAGAGAGACTGTGAATCCGCCCGCAAGCTAACGCCTAACGAAAAACGCCGCGGATGCGCTTCGCTTATTCGCCCTACAACACCTCGCCTCCATTGTAGGGCGGACAAGCCGCAGGCGCCTCCGCGGCATGCCTCACAATTTGCACCGTGCAGCGCGACGGCCTAGGTGTTTGCCAATCGGACGGGAATGGCGATAGACGAGACGGTGGGAACGCCGTTTGGCGCGGTGAATTCCGCCTGAAGGCGAACCGACAAGGAATAACCGTGAGTATCGCGTCACCACCAAAGAAAAAATCCGGGCTAGAGGAAACTCACCCCATGCGGCAACGCTTCCCCGCCCAACCACGACACCACGCTCTGCCCAACATCGGCAAAGCAGCTGCGGGTGCCGATCTCACGGCTCGGCATGCTGGGGCTCCAACACAACACGGGGATCTGCTCTCGGGTGTGATCGGTGCCAAACCAGGTGGGGTCACAGCCGTGATCTGCGGTGATCACCAGCAGATCATCGGGGCCCAACTTAGCCATGACTGAGGGGATCAGGGCATCAAAGGCTTCCAGCTCGCGGGCGTATCCGGGCACGTCGCGGCGGTGCCCGTACTCTTGATCAAAATCCACCAGATTGGTCATGATCAACTGCGCCGTGTCGGCAACGCGCGTTGCATCCAAGGCAATTTCGGTCGCCGCCATCAACGCCGCCAATTCACTGGCTTTGACATAGTGAGCCACCCCTTGGCCCGCATAGATATCGGAGATCTTACCAATAGCCGTCACGGTGCCGCCGGCCGCCTGCACGCGATCAAACATAATCGGCCCAGGGGGAGAGACAGCGTAGTCACGGCGGTTGTGAGTGCGCTTGAAATCCTCACCGCACGTGCCAAGGAAGGGCCGGGCAATCACCCGCCCCACGCGGTATTCGTCAACCAGCTCGCGGGTAATCTCACACACCTCGTACAATCGCTCCAAGCCAAACGAGCTCTCGTGCGCGGCAATTTGGAACACACTGTCGGTACTGGTGTACACAATCGGCATGCCTTGTGCGCAGGATTGCTCACCCAGAGCAACCAGCACATCTGTGCCCGCCGAGTGGCAATTGCCCAGTACACCGGGCAACCCGGCGCGCTCACACAAGGCATTGAGCAATTCAGGCGGGAAGGAATCGGTCTTGTCAGGGAACAACCCCCAATCTTCAGTGACGGGCAGGCCCGCCAACTCCCAGTGGCCGCTGGGGGAATCCTTGCCGCTGCTGACCTCCACCGCAGAGCCCCAGACACCAGATATCACGACATCGCTGTCGCTCAGGGCGGGCAATGACTGGCCCCAGGCCTGCTCACACGCAGCGCCCAAGCCGAGAGCCGCCAGATTGGGCAGACGCAACGGACCGTTGCGCCCCACATCGGCTAGCCCTTTCGCACAAGCCTCCGCGATATGGCCAACGGTGCAAGAACCCTCATCACCAAAGGCCGCCGCATCGGGCGCGCCACCGATGCCCACGGAATCCATCACCAAGATCAAAGCTCGGCGATTGGCAGTAGTTTGAGGCACGGGAGATGGAGGCACAGGAAGTCCTTTAAGGTGGATGCACATATTACTATCGGACAAAACCGTCCAATATTCAGCTGTTTATAGACACACGATCGGCAAATGCCCACCGCCATGACAGCCGGACGCCATTATCCGCCAACTCGACCCAACGGCAAGCAACAATATCAGCCTAGGCAATTACGTTTCCGAAACAAAGCCCACCAGCACCGTAGGGCCGATAAGCGCTAAGCGCATCTGCGGCATGCCCAAACAAAAGCACCGCCATCCACGGGGCCAC
>JAWSVD010000209.1:0-25221 GCA_033852095.1 Granulosicoccaceae bacterium
TGTTTAAGGCTTCGCTGGGTTACACATAACAGGCAGTTGCGCTGTTGACGCGCCGGGAGGGCTGTCCTAGCATTATTGGCGAGCATTGAACACGCTAGTGTTTACTGAGCCGCCTGTCCCTTTGTGGTCACTGAGTGTGAGGGCTTTATCAATGAAACCACGCAGCGATGATTATGTCCCTGTTTTCGCTACCCCCAGGCTTGTCATTGAGGAGGTGTACTCCGAATTGAACCAAGCCTGCAAATCAGGGCTGCTGACCCAGGCCATTGAACTGCTCTCAGCCGACGTGGTGAAATCCCTGCCGCCGGATTTCCACGGCATCACATCTCTTGAGTTAGCGGAGCAATGGTTCCTCACGTTGAGTGCTCAAAGTCGAATTATGGTGATCAAGAGAGCCGAGCTTGGCCCAGCGATCGGTTTCATCTTTCTCTACGAGAGCAGTGATCGATCCGCACATGTCGGTTACCTGCTCGGGCAACATTACTGGGGCAAAGGCTACGCCAAAGAGTTTCTTCGTGGGCTCATCAAATGGTGTGAAGAGCAGGGGTCATTGTCCAGTCTAAGGGGTGGTGTGGAAATGACTAACCTCGCTTCAAAAAAACTACTGACAGCTTTGGGCTTTGTTGAAGTCAGTGCAGAGAATGGCGTGCTCTTCTACCAATATCGATTAAGGGAGTAGGGCCGCCACTCCCCCTTGCCTTTACATCAGCGTAGATTTTGCGCCGTGCAGGTGTTTAGTAGAGGTCCTTGTGCAGGCGCTTTTCATCGCTCAGTTGTGTGAGCTTGGCGGCGGCCTCATCGGCCGAGAGCTTGCCGTGCTCTGACAAGATAGCCAGCAGTGCGTTATCAATGGTGGTGTTCAGATTTTGTTTGCTGCCACAGACGTAGATATGCGCCCCTGCATCGATGAGCTTGCTGATCTTCTCGCCGGCTGCCAGCAGAGCATGCTGCACATAGTGCTTGTGCACTTGATCGCGGGAGAAGGCCGTCAGTAGATGGTTCAAGGTGCCTGTGTCCAGCCAATGTTGCAATTTATCTTCATACAGAAAGTCATCGCGCTGGGTTTTCTCACCAAAAATCAACACGGTCTCGCGTTCGATTGCCGATGTTTCTAGGGCGCTTAAAAAACCGAGGTAAGGCGCGATACCGGTGCCGGCGCCGATCATGATGATCGGAGAGCCGCTTTGAAGGTCGAGATGAAAATCCGGGTTGCTGCGCGCGAAGACCGAAAACTGAGCGCCAGCTTTGGCTTGGCACAGTGCATGGCTTGCCGCTCCGTGGTGGTTGCGGTCGAAGAGCTCGTAGCTGACATCACGAACACACAGCGACAGCTTGTCTTCTGACCCGCCTTCTTCCACGCCGCACGAGGCGATGGAGTAGGCGCGCGGGCTGCGCTGCGATAATCCCTCGGCCAGTCGTTCGAGGCTGATGCAGTCTGCTGTCGCGCAGTCGCGCAAGACATCCAGCAGGTCGCGTCCGTACAGATATTCCGCGAGTGCCGCTTTGTTTTTGTTTTTTAATCGCTCTTTCAGTGTGCTGTTTCCCGCCGCTGTTGCGATGCTGCGTAAGACGGATTTGTTGAGGGCTCTCAGCTCTTTCCCTAGCAGCAAGCTATTCTCGCAGTCGACGCCAAACCACGCGTAGATCTCTTGCGCGAGCGAGCGGTCATCTTCCGCTTTGAGGTACAACAAGTCGCCGGCGCGGTAGTGCATACCACTGCCCGAGATGTCCAATGTGATGTGGTACACAGGGGTGTCTCCGCTGTCGAGCCGCTGGCTGTTGATCAGGCTGGCTCGGTGCGGGTTGCTCTCGCTGTAGGCGGTCACTTTCAGGTGCAGATCCAGCCCGTGGGCTTGCTCACCGAAGAGTATGCGTTCTACACAGGCTTGCCATTGAGAGAAGAAATACGGGTAGTCGATATCGGCATCGACTCGATTGATCAATCGTTTGGCCCCTTTGCCCTGCAGGGTGCTGTCGAGCCATTGACCAAATTGGCAGAAACTGGGGTAGGCGACATCGCCTAGCGCAAAGACGCCGTACTGGAAATCGGCGACTTCAGTATTGTCTTGCAGTTTTTGCTGGAAGACTTCGGCGTTACCCGGTGCTTCGCCGTCGCCAAAGGTGCTACTGATGATCAGCAGCAGATCATCTGAACGAAGTGAGTCTAAATCCACATCATCCAACATCACAGGGGCCGCTGGCTGACATCCAAAAAAGGGCAAGGTGCAGAGTTGCCTTGCGAGTCGCTCTGAGTTTCCTGATTCTGAAGCAAAGCCGATGACAACATTAGAAAACACCCTGACCTCCTGTGTTCTATTTACGCTTGGTTGTAGTATTCGTCGAATTTTTCTTTTGAAAATTCAACGCTGTCAAAGTCTTCCATCAGATCGTTGATGACGCGACGTATGCTGATGTATTCGACTGTTTCTCCGGCCGCGTCTTTGATCGGCTGGACGGTGGTGTCTACAACGTATACGCCGCCACCTTTGCCTATATTGGGAATGATCCCCGTCCAAACATCGCCTGCTTTGATTGTGTCCCACATGTTCTTGTAGGTTGATTTTGGGATGTCCTTGTGCCGCACCAGGCTGTGCGGTTGCCCGATCAGCTCCTCGCGTGCGTAACCGGTGAGTTGGCAAAAGAGGTCATTTGCGTAAGTAATGTTGCCTTGTAAATCGGTTTTGGAAATGACCAATACCTTTTCCAGTGCGCTCAATACTTGGTCGCTTACGACAGAGTGATTGACGGTGTTTTGCATGGGGTTCTCCGTTTCAGAAAGGAAATGATAATGTTGTATTTTGTCTGTGGCTAGGCAAACGCTTCGCGTTCAAGAGCGCCTTCTGTTGTTGCTTGTGAATATATTCACAAGTACCAGGCTTGATAAAGAGTCTCTAGAGTCTCTAGAGTGGCTGTGGTCCGGGTGACTGTGTCAGCGTGTCAGAAGCGCAAAAGGCTGGGCCTATGATTACCGGGTGTGTGACTCGATTAGGGGAGGGGCTGGGAATGTGGTTGCGGGAGGAGTGGGTGCAGGATGTGCATATGGGTGCGTATTTTCTGGCGTGTTCATTGCGGTATTCTGTAGCGATCTATAATGTGCATGCAGATTACATCAATAAGTACGAAATGTACAATCCGAATCTTAATTTTGGGTGCTAGGCCTGTGAAAATGGCGGATACACCCTTTCATCTTCCCGCTGCCTCTGCGTGTTGGCGCCTGCGGCTGTCGATCCAGCCTGCAGGGTTTGGTGCTGCATTCATGGTTGCGTAGCCGTTGTTTGCGTCTAAGATTTGAGGCGATGATAAGCTGAGTGGGGAACTCATCGTGGCAAGCGGTGATCCAATCATTTTGGCTGGCTACCCGCAACCGAGCAGCGGGCCGCCATGTCGATGTGTACGGATCTAAGGCGCTACGGCGGCGCTGATGTTCGTTGCTTTTCCGGCGTGCTTCGCCGCGGCTGGCTGGCGTGGGCTCACACGGTGTTTGCTTTTCCGCCGCGCGGAGCAGCCCAGCGATATACCTGTGCGTCTATCCGCCGCAAGCACCAACGGATAGATCTTCACGCTTGACGACATGGAATATCCCGCGCCGCCAAAAGGCGCCTGCAAACACTGCTGAGAACATCATGAATACAATCAATGACCGTCGACGCGAGCTGCTGAAGTTAAGTGCTCTGCTGCCCTTGGGTCTGGCGACAAGCCGTGCCCACGGCGGCGCGAGCCCCAACCATACGCTGCGGGCAGCGCCTGCAAGCATGGTCATTGGTGGTCAGAGCAGTGCTTCGGCACTGTGGCTCTACAACAACAGCTTGCCGGGGCCGGAGCTGCGTTTGCGTCAAAGCGAGCCGCAGCACATCCGCTTTGTCAATGGCTGCCCAGATCCCAGTGCGGTGCACTGGCATGGGCTGCGCATCGACAACGCAATGGACGGCGCAGGTGGGCTGACCCAGGCACTGGTGGCCAGCGGCGCGCATTTTGACTACCGCTTCAGCCCGCCCGATGCAGGCACCTACTGGTATCACCCGCACGGCAAGAGCTGGCAGGAGCAGGCGCGAGGCCTCTCCGGCGCGCTGATCATCGAAGAGCGCGAAGCCCCGGGTGTCGACATGGACCTGCCGCTGCTGCTCGATGACTGGTTGCTGGACGCCGACGGCAAGCTGTCACTGCAGGGTTTTGGCGACAGCCACGAAGCGGCGCACGCCGGGCGCTTGGGCAATGCGCTGACATGCAACGGCCATACACCGCAGCGCATCAATGTGCCCGCGGGCGGGCTGCTGCGGCTGCGGCTGATCAATGTGTGCAACAGCCGCACGCTGGCGCTGCGTTTGAGTCAGGCAGCCTGGTTGGTCGCCGAAGATGGCCAGCCGCTAGCAGAGCCACTGGCGCTGGAGCGCAGTGCCATCGAGCTTGCGGTGGGTCAGCGGGTCGACCTGATGCTGCACGCGCCGGCGGCGGGTGTGAGTGTTCAGTTGGATGAGGTGAGCGGAAAAAACGCTTTTCTCGCCGCAGAGTTTAAGGCGGTGCCGAGCAAAGCCAGCGCCCATGAGGTGGTGCCATTGCCCGCCAATCCGCTGCCTACCCATTTGGCGTTGCAGGATGATCCACTGCAGGTCGCGCTAGAGATGACTGGCGGTGCGATGACGATGGCCGGTATGAAGGGCATGCGCAGCGGAGGCGGGGTGTGGCAATTCAACGGGGTGGGCGGCATGCCGGAGCAGCCGTGGTTCAGTGTTGCTCAAAATCGCACCGTGGTTGCAGAGCTGAGCAACGACACACGATTCAGCCACGCCATGCACCTGCACGGTCACCATTTTCAGGTGCTCAGCCACAACGGCGAGCCACCCGTGCGCAGCCCTTGGCGCGACACCGTTTTGATGCAGCCGGGTGATCAGTTGCGGCTCGCCTTTGTCGCCGATAACCCGGGGAAATGGATGGCGCATTGTCACATGGTCGAGCACCAGCTGAGCGGCATGACGACTTGGTTTGATGTGGCAAGGGTCTAGGCGCGAGCTTCGAGCGCTCGGTGCAACGGATATCAGCTGTTAATGGCTGTGCGGTTCTGCTGGCTGTCCGTGCAGAATTGATTGAAAGCGAGGTCGAATTTTTGCCACAGTCTGTTTGGCACCCGAGTCCTGGGTTGCCGCTGTGAAAAATCGAGGCTTGTGCCCAGGTCAGCTGACAGAGATTGCAGCGCTTGTTTGCTGGGCGCGTCGAGCAAGGAAGTGCAAAATTCATCCGCTATTTCATGCAGTTGCTGTTTGGCATACTTTGGTCGCCCCGACAGGTACAGGTATCGTGTCCACGCGATTTTCCGAATCAGTGACGACAGCTCGCCCAAAATGAATTCCCGCGAGGCATGCAGCAGTTCGCGCAACATCTTGTCGTCTTGGCCCAGGTCCATCATGTGCATCGCCGCGTAGGCGGGCACCAGGCACTGGTTTGTCTCTGGATACAGCAGTGAGCCGGCGAGCAGTTGTCTGTACTCCCGTTGATATTCCACGCGCATGTCTGCGTTCCCCGCCATCCGCGTGGAATGCAGGATGGCAAAGCGGCAGCGCTGTTGCATCGCTTCGTCTTCCAGCTGCTGCGCATGCTCATAGGCGACAAAAGACAGGTTTTGGGCGCGCACATGCTGACCGATTTGGTTTAGGCCAAAAATCCCCACCTTCAGTACCTTCCATCGATCGTACGCGCAGTGGGCGTATTGCATTGCATGGATGATCGACTGCACACACTGGTCGTCACGGTTTGATTGCAATGCCTGGCGGTGGCGAAACAGCTCCTTGGAGAGATCGTTTCCCGCCGCAAACATGGGAGTCGCAAAATAGCTGCTGAACTCCAAGGTGACAGTGACGGCTGCGGCGTTCAAAAACCCGATCATCGCGGCGTAATCAGGATCGCCCTTTAGGCTTCCCAGCTGATCTGAAATCAAGGGCAGCGCGGCGGGTGCCTTTTCGCAGATCGTCGACAGCTGTGCGTTCAGTTGCTCGCAGAATGTTCTGTTGCTCGCCATGCGAAGCCGCTCAATGAACAGGGTGGCTTGCTTGCTTTCGTGGCTGTGTCCCGCCTCAGCGGGCCTCAATCGGCGCGCCTCAGGGGCGTGATCGTTTTCAGCAAACGCTTCATCACTAAAGAGCCAATTTTCAGAGATTAGGTCCCATCATAGAGGCCTGGTGCCAGGGCATCAATGGAGTGAAATCAAGCGCTTATGCAATATAGCGCGTTGAAATTGATGTTTCTATATCCGCAGTAGCGCTTCTGCATCTAGCCCGTTCAAAAACGACTACCTACTGCGAGCGCGCTAGATTTGGCCATATTTTCACCCTGATATCGTTAAATGCCGGGGCCGCCTGGGCAGCTATTCGCCTCAATCATGGCGAAAATCTCCTTCAAACCAGCACTCTCTCGCGACGGCACCTGTTCTTGAACGGGCTGTTAACTGGGCAGCTCTGGGGTGGGGCGTACGGGCTCGAGGCCTTCGGCCGCCGTGAACTTCCGCGGCCTCTGTATGTCATCGCTGAAGTATCGCAAGAGCCATAGTTGTGTTATTGCAGAAGAGCGAGTGCAAAGGCTACGAATTTGCTGGCGTTTCGGTCAGCTGTTTATTCACAAACAGCACGCAAGCAGGTGTAAAGCGTGCCCGTCCTTGACGCTTGCAGGTATTTCCTTGATCACTTTGGCAGCCTGGGTTTCAGGCTGAGAGGGCTGGCCTTGCGCTGTGGCGCGGAAATCGAAATCGAGGCTGCTGGTGTCAAAACGCGAAAATATAGTGCTCCTGTGGTGTTTTGTTGCAGCTAAAACTGTTTCTTTACAAACCCATACAATCGTAATGCGAATATTGTTGCGCACGATAACGAGAATCAATATCATACGCATAACGAAAAACTTGAGAACGACATGCCAGAGTCGCTTGACCGCCAGGAATTTGATGTGCTGGATTCTGACTTGGCAGCTGTGCCGTCGACAGTAGCTGGCGCCCTTGATCAGGGTTCGGTTGAGGGGGGCTCTCTACTGGAATCCCCCTGGCCAGCCCACGCTTTAGAGCTGATGGCGATCGGTGGCCCGGTAGTCTGGGTGCTCTCAGCGATGTCGGTCTTTGCTGTGTGCATTGTGCTGATCAAGCTCTGGCAGTTTGCGGCACTGCGGCCCGAGTTCAGTGCGGGCTTGGATAGGAGCATTGCACTTTGGGCAGCGGGTGATCGTGTTGACGCCATAGCCGCTTTGAATACGCGCCGGCCGGTGGCAGAGATCACCGCTTTCGCCATGCGCGGCCTGATCACATCGGGCGAAGACACATTGTGGTTGAAAGATGAACTGCAACGCATCGCGCTCTGTCGCTTGAATCAGTTAAAAGCCTATTTACGGCCCTTGGAAGTCATTGCAGTACTGAGTCCCTTGCTTGGCTTGTTGGGGACAGTGTTGGGCATGATCGTGGCGTTTCAGAACATGGAACTGGCGGGTGACCAGGTCGACCCCTCTGTGTTGTCGGGCGGTATCTGGCAGGCTCTGCTGACCACCGCTGTGGGTTTGCTCGTCGCTATACCCGCGATGGTCTTGCACAGTTGGTTGGACAGAAAAGTAGAGCGCGTAGCCGCGCTGATGAACGACGCGGTGACCCGTGTGTTCACGGCCAATACGCTGTGGCTTGCCAGCCAGGTGAATACCCGGCCCGAGGGCGTCAGTCGCGCTGGGGCCAGCCGTGCTGCTTGATCTATCAACGGTCTCGCGGCGACAGGCGATCAGCCTGACACCGCTGATTGATGTTGTCTTTATCCTGTTGTTGTTCTTCATGCTCTCGTCGAGCTTTACACAGTGGCGACAAGTGCAGCTGAGCTCCGCGGTCGAGACGGATTTGATTCCCGATCAAACGGATGTTCGCCGTGTGTACCTGAGCGGCGAAGCGGGGATGCTGGAAGTGGGCGGCAAGCAACTCAATTCCGCAGACGCTGTACGCCTCTCTGCCTGGATCGCGGAGAGCCGTGAAGCCGTCTACGTGATTTCTGTGGCAGATGATGTCACGACGCAGAGCTTTGTCACTGTGGTTGATCGGCTGAAAAGCGCCGGTGCCGAACAAGTTTCGCTGGCGGATGCACAGCCGTGATCATTACTGATGCGCGGAAGAAGAGTTGCTTTAGCGACGACAACCTGATCCCGCTGATCAACGTTGTATTTTTGATGTTGATCTTTTTCATGGTTGCCGGTCACATTGAAAAAAAGGACGCGGTGAAAATCCGAGTCCCTAACTCAGTCAGTGAGATGCAGCAAGCCGAGGGCGTCACCGTGTTGTTGACAGCGTACGGCGAAGTGTATGTCGACGGTGAGGCGCTCGGTGAAGAGCAGATGTTGCAGGCTTTGCGCCGTGAGTTGCAGCAGTCGGAGAACCCGCAGGATCTGAAACTGTTGTTGAGAGTGAGTCATCAATTGCCCGTGTCGCAGTTGCAAGAGTTTTTGAAGCTGATCAAGAAATCCGGTTTTTTGAAAGTGTCACTTATTACCCAGCACAAGCCAGCGTAGAGACGTGATTCAACGATATCAGTGGGTTGTTGTACTGGCTGTTGCGTTGCTGCTGCACGTTTCGGCGTTGTTTTTGTTTTTCGGTGCTGAGACTGACGGGGCCGTGGACAAGGGTGAGAGTGGCATCGAAATAGGTATCGGGCTGCTGGGTGATTTCGGTGAGAGCTTGCAGGTGGAAGAGGCTGAGAGTATCGAACCAGAACCAGAACTCGAGCCGGAGCCCGAACCAGAGCTCGAACCAGAACCGGAGCCGGAGCCCGAATTGATTCAAGAGCCAGATGTGGCTCTAGAGAAAGAAGAGGTTGAGGATGAGCCTGTTGTCCCAGATCCGTTTGAAGATATAAAAAATGAACTTAGGCCGGAAGTCACAGAGCAGGCTGTCACTGAGCCAGCTAAGCAGCCCGCGAAGCGCCTTGTAACGACGGGCTCAGGCTCTAGCATGTCCACCGGTGGAGAGCTCGGGGCGAGGCAGACCTATAACGCGCTTATCGCTGCGACGCTTGCCAGGAACAAACGCTATCCCATCTCTTCCAGGCGCCGTGGTGAAGAGGGTGTGGCGACCTTGTATTTTATCGTGGACAAGGATGGCCGAGTCATAGAGCGAAGCATACGCCAGAGTGCGGGGCACAAGCGGCTTGACCGAGCTGTGTTGAAAATGCTCAAAAAGGCCGAGCCTTTTCCGCGCTTTCTGCCGGGCATGGACACAGCGGATATTGCGTTTTCAATTCCGGTCGGTTTTCGCCTGAAAGATCAGAAGTAAATTCAGTCATTGAGTGATCGTGCGCTGCGTCTCCGGCGCAGCGGGCTGGTTTTATCAAATAAGCGGCCCCAAGACCGCCATTAGTTTATGAATCAGAGCTACCTTTGAGAGAAGAAATGATGAAGAAGAATATACCCTGTTCAACGCAGAATTCGATCGAATCGCTGCGGTCGAAGATGAGCAAGACCCGTTCGCCCACATTGGCCGGCGCGCTGACAATGTCTATCTCTGCGGCATTGGTTGCGCCGATGACATTCGCCGAAGAAGTGAAGCTGGACGAGCTCACGGTCGAAGATCAAGGCATCGCCGCTGACGCCAACCCCTACGCGGAGCCAGGCGCGCCTTATAAAGTCAAGAAGCTGTCAGACGCGCGTCAGACGCGCGATATCGCCGACACACCTAANNGTCTTGACCATGGACGCCATCGAAGCGTCTGGAAAAACTGCACTCAAAGATCTGCTCAGCGCGCAGCCAGGCATCACTTTGGGCACAGGTGAGGGCGGCAACTCCTTCGGTGATCGCTACATTATCCGCGGCTACGAAGCACGCAGTGATATCTACACCGATGGCTTGCGGGAGCCGGGCTTGATCACACGCGAGACATTCGCTCTCGAGCAGGTCGAGATTTCCAAGGGGCCCAGCTCAACATTTGCTGGCCGTGGTTCTACCGGTGGAGCGGTGAACACCGTGACCAAAAAAGCCACCGTTGACGGTGCTTTTCACAGTGCTGAACTGGGCTTGGGCACGGATGCGTTCCAGCGCTTGACCTTTGACAGCAACAACGTTGTCAGCAGTGACACGGCGGTGCGTTTTAACCTGCTGTACACCAGCAAAGACACGCCTGATCGTGCACCAGCCGGTGCGGAGCGCATGGGCGTTCTCGCCTCAGCTGTGCACAATGTGTCGGACGAGCTGCAGCTCTCCGCTGATTTCTATCACTTTGAAGCGGACGACAGATCTGATCCTGGCCATGCCTATGTGCGAGACACAGGGGAGTTCAATGCCTATGATTACGTTGGTCAAGATGGCTTGGATTTCCATAATTCCTCTGCCGATATTTTCACCTTCAGTGTGGACTACCAAGTATCTCCTGACATGGTGTTAGAGAACAAAACACGTTTCGGCGATACCGATAACGGCTTTGTTGTCTCCGGTATAAGTCGAGACGCCCTTCGCTCGTATAACGGCTGGCAAGACAACAGCTATGTTGGAACTCAAACTAATTTGATTGTCGGCAAAGAGATGGGTGGAAAACAGCACACCTTCGTTGCCGGTATAGAGTTTGCGAAAGAAACGGTCGCCGCCGGTGGATACAGTATTGACGGTGCATTAACGGGCACTTTGGATCCCTATAATGCCCAGAATAACCTCTGGTCAGGTACTGTTACTAAGAATCCCCGTGCCACTGAGCTCGGTCTTCAGACGGTTTCTGTCTACTTGATGGACACGGTGGCGTTGAGTGCCAAGATGGAACTCTTCGCTGGCCTGCGTTATGACAATTTCGATTTTGCTCTGGAAAAATCACCGAGCACAGATCGGGACGGGAACCCAGTTGCGGGTGATAATTTCACTTACGGTGATGGTCTGGTTAACGGTCACCTTGGTTTGGTTTATAAGGCGTGGGACAACGGCAACGTTTACGGCTCGGTGAGCACATCATCGAACATCAACGGCGGTGAAGCCGACTCCGGCACCAATTGCGGCTACGGCGGACTTTGCGTCGACGCGGCTGGAGATTACAAGGCTGCAGAGCCAGAGCAATCTCTCAACATTGAGCTGGGCACCAAGTGGAACGTCAACGATGAGAAGATGTTGTTGACTGCTGCCTTATTCCAGACCACCAAAGACAAGGTTATCGAAGGCGGTAACGACTCTTACACGGGCGCTGGTTTCTTGAACACCGGTAAGAACCGTGTCGAAGGTATCGAGTTTGGCTTGTCGGGTAATATCACACCTAATTTGAGCGCACAGTTTGGTATTGCGCTGATGCAATCCGAGACACTGAAATCCTTCAACGACGGTACTCGCCCCTCGACCAACCGACAGGGTGAGGAACAGACTGACGATCTAGGTAACGTGATTCTAGCTGAGACCAGCGTTGGCAAGCCCAAGGCGAACTTTACTGACACCAGTGCCAACTTCCAGCTGAGCTACCAGATGTCAGCCGCACTTGCCTTTGGTGGCACAGTGACATATTCCAGCGAGATCTACGGCGGTCAACCTGACGCAGGCGCAGGAACAGTGGAGCTGCCCAGCTACGGTCTCTTGGATCTGTTCGCCAGTTACCAGGTGAACGACAACTTTTCGGCTCGCCTCAACGTAGAAAACGTCACTGACGAGACCTACTACACAGCTGTCTATCGCAGTGGCGGTATCGCCTACTTGGGCGACGGTGCATCTGCTAAAGTCACGGTCAAGTACGACTTCTAAATTGTATTCCGCCGAGTTCTTCTGGTGCTTGGAGGTTTTTCGTGGGCTAAAACATGCGGTTTTAGCGTGCGACTATTTAGAGGTTTTGTGGACACGGATTTTGTGGGCACAGGGAAGTGCCGCAGGGTGTGACGGTTTGATCGACGCATTCTTTAGTAAGACCATCCCATGGGCTGGGCGCGGTTTTTCCGCGCACGGCCTTTTGACTATCGGTGCAATAAATTAATGATAATCCCTATCCCAAAAGTGTTTGACCCCGCCCATGTGCCCCAGCTGAGAGAAATGCTGGACGCGGCCGATTGGATCGATGGGGCCGCAACCGCTGGCAAGCAAGCCGTCGACGTCAAGCACAACCAACAACTGGATCAAAACGCAGCGCTGACGCAACAGCTCAGCGACTTGGTGATGGACGCATTGGCGCGCAGTGCCATGTTTGTCTCCGCAGCTTTGCCACTCAAAATTTACCCGCCTATGTTTAATCGCTACGACGTGGGCGAGACCTACGGCCTGCACGTGGACAACGCCATCCGTGTTGTGCCCGGCACCGCCACGCGCATTCGCACCGATCTCTCTGCAACGCTGTTCTTAAGTGATCCCGATGAATACGACGGTGGCGCGCTGCGCATTGAAGACAAGTTCGGTTCGCACTCGGTCAAGCTCAATGCAGGGGACCTTATCCTCTACCCCTCCACCAGCTTGCACACGGTGGAGGCGGTGACACGCGGTTCGCGCGTCAGCTCCTTCTTTTGGTTGCAGAGCATGATCCGCAGTCACGAGCAACGCGATACGATGTTCGATCTGGACCAGAGCATTCAATCGCTGACCGTCAAAAATGGCGCCGACGACAGCGACACCATGCGCCTATCTGCTCTCTACCAGAGTCTGATCCAGCAATGGGTCGATACTTGAAGGCTTTACTGTGAAACACATACCGCGTGAAGCGCTGAGTGATATCCCCGCGGATCTGGTCTGTGTCAGCGACTATGCCAAGCTCGCCGAGCAGTTTATCGCGCCCGATATCTACGCCTATATTCTGGGCGGTGGCGGCGATGAGATCACTCTGCGGCGCAATCGACAGGCGCTCGATCGGCGTTTGATCGTGCCTAGGGTTCTGCGAGATCACAGCGCTGGCACCACGGCTCAAAGCCTGTTGGGGCAGTCTTTTCGCAGCCCGATCGTCTTGGCGCCCGTCGCCTTTCAGCAGTTGGTGCACGCGGGCGGTGAGCGCGAGACGGCCCAGGCCAGCAGTGTGCTGGAGACGGCGATGGTGGTCAGTACCTTGGCCTCGCAAACACTGGAGTCCATCGCCACTGAGCTTAGTCACGGCAAATGGTTCCAACTCTACCTGCAGCAGAACAGGGACTACAGCCTGAAGTTGCTGCGGCGCGCGGAGGCTGCGGGTTACACCGCGTTGATGGTCACCGTGGATGCGCCCATCCACGGTATCCGCAACCGCGCCCAGCGCGCTGGCTTTGAGCTGCCAGGGGGGGTTGAGGCGGTTAATTTGAAAGACAGGCCGGAGTTGCCGAACAAGATACTGGACCCCAGCCAGAGCATTGTCTTTCAGGGCATGATGAGCGAGGCGCCACTCTGGTCGGACATCGAATGGCTGATCGGCGAATCGAAAATCCCGGTCATCTTGAAGGGCATACTCGCCCCCGAGGATGCGTTGCGCGCCAAGGCGATGGGCGTGGCAGGGGTAGTGGTGTCCAATCACGGCGGCCGTGGCCTGGATTGCCTGCCCAGTGCATTTGAAATGCTTCCGCGGATACGCGCGGCGGTGGGCGAGGGTTACCCGTTGTTGCTCGACGGCGGTATAGAGCGCGGTACAGATGTGTTCAAAGCGCTGGCGTTGGGGGCTGATCTGGTGCTGGTGGGCCGGCCACAAATCTATGCGTTGGCGGTGGCGGGTGGCCTCGGGGTGGCGCACATGTTGCGCATTTTGCGCGAAGAGTTGGAGGTGAGCATGGCGCTTGCCGGCACACCCACAGTTGATGACATTGCTTCGCACTGTTTGATGAGTGGCGATTTCTGACGTCGCCCATGCTGCTTGCGTGCAAGCTTGACTGTCATGGTGCTGGAGGATCATCGGCCCGCGGGCTTGGATAGACTCGGACCATAGCCGTGCTGTGGAAATCTTTGAACGGATCAATGCCTTTTCAAACTGTGCGTCTAAATCGGTGGAGACTCACCAAACACCTGCAGTTCCGCGCTGCCATTGCCACGCCAAGCGGCGGTGATTTCAGTCGATAACATTGCTGCGCGTATGGCAAATGTACTGCGCCGCGCTTTCAATGCACAATAATTCTTGTTATTTTCGGTGTATCCACTTGCCACCTCTGTGCGACTATTCGTGAATTCACTCTCTTACCAGCTGCAAAAATTTGATCCGGGCATGGTTTGGCTGGATCAGAACAACATCATCACCGCGATGAATGAGGTGGCGCTGGAGACGCTAGGGGATTACCGTGGCGAGCTGATCGGCCGAGAGGTGCTGCAGCTGCACCCGGACAAAAGCCGCGAGAAGGTTGATTTTCTGTTGGACAAAACCAACTGCCCCATGGGCTCGCCGCCGCCGGTCACCATGATGATCAACATCCCCGAGCGCATGCTGCTGATCAAAGTCTCCAAAATGATGGGCAAGGATGGCTTCCACGGTGCCTGCATGGTGTTCTACGACATCACTGACATGACCTCCGTACCTGGTGACGAGCCTGTCGCTGAGCCACCGGTCTTCTCGCGGCGACTGCTGAAATTGCCCGTGTACAAGAACAAGCAAATACTGCTGATTGATCTGGAGACCGTAGGCTGCATACAGGCCAACGGCCACTACTCGACCTTGCACACCAGCGGCGACGAGTTCCTGTGCAACCTCTCGCTGGTGGACCTCGAAGGGCGCCTGGATCCGGCGCAGTTTGTGCGCACCCACCGCAGTTATATCGTCAACCTGAGTTTCGCCAAGGCACTGAATAAACAGGCAGAGCACTTGCAGCTGGTGGTGGGCAAGGGCAAAGAGCTCACCGTCCCCATCAGTCGCAACAATGTGGCCAAGGTCAAAGAGCAGCTGGGCCTAGTTTGATACAAGGTCTAGTCAGTCGCCAATAGCTGGCAAAAATAAGTCGTACCAACCTTGCAAAAAACTCCATCTGTAGGTTCGAATACATTCGGACAATAAAGCTTGCTAGAAAGCCCTAAGCATGCGGCGCTCTGATCCATCTGGTCCTACCCACGGTTCTCCTTTAGCAGCTAGAAACACACAAAAACCAGAATTCCGGCAGTTTCAATTATCCCCCCCCCAAAGCGAGCTAAGGCACCCGCGGCAATGGAATTTCTCGCCCGCTATTAACTGTTTATCTCTGACAATTGCTGATTTCTCAATTCTTCTCACCGCCCCCCGTTCATGCCCACCAGTCACCGTTTAAGCGCTGAGACCGCAGTTGACGGGCTTTCGCTTGAGCGCAGTACCGTCGCATCAATATGCTGGGCGCACTGATTAACTGTTCATCATTCGTCTCACACACTGACCCTGGAGGTTGTGCATGATACCCGGTGCATTTGAATTTCATGCTGTGAACACGGTGCAGGAGGCGCTCAAGCTGCTCAATGCGCACGAGGACGCCAAGATCATTGCGGGCGGCCACAGCCTCCTGCCGATGATGAAGCTGCGTTTCGCTGAGCCCACGCATCTTATTGATATCAATGGCATTCCATCGCTTAAAGGTATCACTGAAGAGGGCGATTCGCTGCACATTGGTGCCATGACTAACGAGAACGAACTGATCCGCTCAGAGCTGCTGCAGCGGCGTTGTCCGCTGTTGGTCGAGGTCGCCAAGCTGATAGCAGACCCTCAAATACGCAACCGCGGAACCATCGGCGGCGATATCGCGCACGGCGATCCTGGCAACGATCACCCCGCCGTGATGATGGCGCTGGACGCTGAATTTGTGATCCAGAGCGAGCAGGGGGAGCGCGTCGTGCCAGCCAATGGCTTCTTTCTCGGCACGTATTGGACGGGCTTGGAAGACGGCGAGTTGATCAGTAGCATCCGCGTCCCTGCCTTTAGCGCCGACACCGGTTTTGGCTTTCACAAATTGAAACGCAAGACAGGTGATTTTGCCACGGCGGCAGCCACGGTTGTGCTGCGTTTGCAGGGGGATCGGGTGGAGCACATTCGTATCGCCATGACCAACGTCGGGCCCTGCGCTTTCAGGGCCGAAGCCGCTGAGAGGATTCTGCTGGGAAATAGCCCCAGCGATGCGCTAATAGAAGAGGCCGCACTGGCGGTGCAGAGCGCCTGTGAACCGGTCAAAGACCTCTCGGGTGATGAGGAATACAAGGCGGCCATGGCGGCCGAAATGATGCGCAGAGCATTGCATGACGCACTTCAAACCGCAGGGGCAACAGCATGAGCAAACGCGCAATATCATTTAACCTGAACGGCGAGTCCGTGGACGCGATGGTCGAAGACCGCGAATTGTTGGTGCACGTGCTGCGTGAACAGCTTAACAAGACAGGCACCCACATCGGTTGTGAGACCTCTCACTGCGGTGTCTGCACCGTCGATCTGGACGGCGAGTCGGTGAAATCCTGCACCATTTTGGCGGTGCAGGTAGCTGGCCGCAGCGTGATGTCGGTCGAGGGGCTCAAAGATCAAAGCGGGCTGCACGCGGTGCAACAGGCTTTTATCGACGAGCACGGCTTGCAGTGTGGTTTCTGTACCACCGGCATGCTGATGCGTGCCTATCGATTTCTAAAGGAAAACCCGGACCCCAGTGAAGAAGAGATCCGCTGGGGCATGTCGGGCAATCTGTGCCGCTGTACCGGTTATCAGAACATCATCAAAGCGGTGCAGAGTGCGGCCAAGAAACTTAAGAACGTGGAGCAGACGGCATGAGCGAGGCAGAGCAGGTCGATCGTCAAGACGTGATTCAAGGCATTGGTTGCTCGCGCAAGCGCAAGGAAGACCCGCGTTTTGTGCAGGGCAAGGGCCAGTACGTGGACGACATCAAGATGGACGGCATGTTGTTCGCCGACATCGTGCGCAGCCCCTTTCCGCACGCCCGCATTAAGAGCATCAACAAAGAGAAGGCACTGGCCCTGCCGGGGGTGCACGCTGTGCTGACAGCTGAAGATTTGAAACCCCTGAAGCTGCATTGGATGCCAACCCTGGCGGGTGATGTGCAGGCGGTGCTGGCCGATGAGAAGGTGGTGTTCCAGTACCAGGAGGTCGCGGTGGTGGTGGCGGAAAACCGCTACATAGCCGCCGACGCGGTGGATCTGGTGGAAGTGGAATACGAGGCGCTGCCGGTCTTGGTGGACGCGCACAAGGCCATGGACGCCGATGCGCCCATACTGCGTGAAGACCTGGTGGGCAAGATGGAGGGCGCTCACGGTAAGCGCCTGCACGACAACCATATTTTCAGCTGGGAAGTGGGTGACAAGGATCCGACCGACCGGGTGTTTGAGAATGCCGATGTCACCGTAGAGCAGAAAATGTACTACCACCGAGTGCACCCCAGTCCGCTGGAGACCTGCGGTTGCCTGGCCTCCTACGACAACGTCAGAGAGCACTTGACGGTGTACATCACCTCTCAGGCGCCGCACGTGGTGCGCACCGTGGTGTCCATGTTGTCGGGCCTGCCCGAGAGCAAAATACGCATTGTCTCGCCGGATATTGGCGGCGGATTTGGCAATAAGGTCGGCATCTACCCGGGTTATGTCACCGCCATTGTCGCCTCTCTGGTGCTGGGCAGACCGGTCAAGTGGATCGAGGATCGCATCGAGAACCTCTCCACCACCGCCTTTGCCCGCGACTACCATATGACCGGCGAGCTGGCCTGTGACAAGGACGGCAAGATAAAGGCGCTGCGGGTGCATGTGCTGGCCGATCACGGCGCTTTCGACGCCTGCGCCGACCCCACAAAATACCCGGCGGGCATGTTCCATATCTGCACCGGCTCCTACGATGTGCCTGTGGCGCACGTCAAGGTCGACGGGGTCTACACCAACAAATGCCCGGGCGGTGTGTCCTATCGCTGCTCCTTCCGCGTGACAGAAGCTGTCTACGTGATTGAGCGCTTGATGGACGTGATGGCGCAAAAGCTCGGCATCGACAAGGCGGAGATTCGGCAGCGTAACTTCGTCAAGCCAGAGCAGTTTCCCTACCAGACCTGCCTGGGATTTGAGCTGGACAGCGGCGATTACAACACCGGCCTGAAGAAGGTGATGGAAGCGGTGGACTACGCCGGGCTGCGCCGCGAACAAACCGAGAAACGCGCCAAGGGCGAGTTGATGGGCATAGGCCTGGTGACCTTCACCGAGGTGGTCGGCGCTGGGCCGAGCCGCACTTGCGATATCTTGGGCGTGGGCATGTTCGACAGCGCGGAGATACGGGTGCACCCCACCGGCAGTGTGATTGCACGCATGGGCACCATCACCCAGGGTCAAGGTCACCAGACCACCTACGCGCAGATCATCGCCACGGAGCTGGGCCTGCCTTCAGACAACATCCAGATAGAAGAGGGCGACACCGACACCGCGCCCTACGGATTGGGCACCTACGGCTCCCGATCGACACCGGTGGCCGGTGCTGCCACCGCCAGAGCGGCGCGGAAGATACGCGCCAAGGCCTGCAAGATAGCGGCGCACCTGCTGGAGGTCAGCGAGGACGATCTCGAGTGGGACATCGACCGCTTCAAGGTCAAGGGCGTGCCGGGCCAGGAGAAGACCATGGTCGACATTGCCTGGGCCGCCTACAACAACTTCCCCGAAGGGCTGGAGCCGGGGCTAGAGGCGGTGGACTACTACGACCCGCCCAACTTCACCTACCCCTCAGGCGCCTACCTCTGCGTGGTCGACATCGACAAGGGCACGGGCGTCACCTCGGTGCGTCGCTTCTATGCCCTAGATGATTGCGGCACCCGCATCAACCCGATGATCATCAAGGGGCAGATACACGGTGGTCTGACCGAGGGCTACGCGGTGGCCATGGGCCAGGAGCTGCCCTACGACGAGGGCGGCAACCTGCTGGGCAATACCTTCATGGATTACTTCATTCCCACGGCGGTGGAGACCCCGGTCTGGGAGACCGACTACACGGTCACTCCCTCGCCGCATCACCCACTGGGTGCCAAGGGCGTGGCCGAGTCACCGCACGTGGGCAGTATTCCCTGTTTCACCTCGGCGGTGGTGGATGCCTTTGCGCACCTCGATGTCACGCACATGAACATGCCGCACAACGCTTACCGGGTTTGGAAGCAGATACACGCGCTCGGTCTTAACACCGGGAAATAGCGCTTGTCTGGTGCTACACCAGCAGTACGGGCGCCCCGCAAGAGCCGGGGCCGCCCTTTTCAAAGGAAATAATATGCAGGTCGATATAGACAAAACTTTTGCCCTCGGAGCCTCAGGTGATACGGCTTGGGTTTTTTTGCAAAATGTAGAAGGCGTGGCCAGCTGCATGCCGGGTGCCGAGATAACCGAGCGACGCGACGACAGCAACTACGTGGGCAAGGTAAAAGCAAAGGTAGGCCCCGCGACGATGACCTTCAACGGGGATATTGTCGTCAAAGGCTTGGACGCTGAAAAACGTGAGCTGCAGTTGCGCGGATCGGGCCAGGATTCCAAGGGCAGCTCCTCTGCCACCTTGGACTTAAAAGCGTGGGTGGTGGACACAGGGGGTGGAAAATCCGAGCTCAAAGGCCTGGCAACCGTGACGGTGACAGGAAAACTGGCCAGCTTGGGCGGGCGCATGATGACCCAGGTGGCCGACCAGATACTGGATCAGTTTGGCAAGAACTTCCAGAATCAAGTGCTCGCCATGGGCGAGGGGGAGCAGGCTGAGACGGCCAAAGAACAGCTCGCGGAACAGCCCGCCGAGCTGAACGGGCTCGCCTTTGCCTGGTCGATTGTGGTGGGCATGGTCAAGGGCTTGTTGGGTGCCAAGAAGACCCCTTCTTAAGATGTCCAGTGAGACGGCGGTGGTGCAGGGCACGCAGCAGTGGCAGCAGGCGCTGGCACAGCACGGCTATATCGCCGAGCGAGGGCTGGCCGCAACCCTGAATATCTACCAGCAATTGCGGCGCCCGCTGTTACTCGAGGGTGACGCGGGGGTGGGCAAAACCCAAATCGCGCAGACCCTGGCCGATGTGCTCAATACAAAATTGATTCGATTGCAGTGTTATGAGGGGCTGGACGTCAACACCGCTGTCTACGAGTGGAACTACCAGCAGCAGCTGCTGAGCATTCAGGCGGCACAGAGCAGTGGCCGCGAGCTCGACGAACACAGCATGTTCAGTGACCGATTTTTGTTGCAGCGGCCGCTGTTGCAGGCCATTCGCCAGCCGCAGTCGCCGGTCTTGCTGATCGATGAGATCGACCGATCGGATCAGGAATTCGAGGCCTTTCTACTGGAAATGCTCGCGGACTTTCAGATCACTATCCCCGAGCTCGGCACCTTGCCCGCGATCAGCAAACCCTATGTGATCCTCACCAGTAACGGCAGTCGCGAGATCAGTGACGCGCTGCGGCGGCGCTGCCTTTACTACTACGTGGATTACCCTGCCTTTGATAAAGAGCTGCGCATCGTGCAGTCGCAGCTGCCGGACATCAGCGCACAGTTGGCGCGGCAGCTGGTGGCCTTTGTGCAGGACTTGCGCAACGCAGTGCTGCGCAAGACGCCGGGCATTGCCGAGACGCTGGACTGGGCCAGCGCGCTGATGGGGCAGGGCCTGAGCAGCCTGGACACGGACATGGAGCTGCTGAGCGATACCCTGATCTGTTTGCTCAAAACCCGCGAGGACCGTGATCTGATGAGCGAGCCAGAGTTGCAACGCAGGCTGGCAAAAGCGCTGTGAATGCCCCTTTATCGCAGTTGGGCGGCGATGCCGCGCTGGATTTGCAGCGGCGGGTGTCTGCCTTTGTGCGCGTGGCGCGTGACAACGGTTACGCGGCGGGCATGGCGGAGGAGATAGACGCCCAGCGGCTGTTATTGGGTGCACCGGCGACAGAGCGGCAAAACATCTTCTGGGCGCTGCGGGCGCTGCTGTGTTCGGACCCGCAGCAGTGGCAGGGCTTTGCTGCACTGTTCGAGGGCTTCTGGGACGCACAGCGGATCAGCTCCGCCGTCAGCTCGGCCCCTGGGGCGCCGATCGCACGGCGCGACCTAGACAAGACGCCGCAGGCGGCGCAGGGCGAGAACGCCAGTGAGGCTGAATTCAGTGGTCGCGGTGAACAGGAGTCTGTTTCCTCGGGCGGCAGCCTGGCGGGAGCCAGCGCGCAGGAGCGCCTGGCCGGGATGGATTTCCAGTTCCTGAGCAACAGCACCGAGCAGCGTGAGATTGACCGCCTGGTGCTGCGCCTAGCACAGCGCATGAAGCGCACAGCGCGCCGTCGGCACAGTCCGCGCCGCCGCGGTTGTCGCTTGGACTTCCGCCGCACTTTGCGCCGCTCACTGTCGAGCGGCGGCGTGCCGCTGCAACTGGCCTACAGGGTCAAGCGCCGGCAGCAGCCGAAACTGATTTTGATCGTCGATGTCAGCCGCTCCATGTCGATTTACAGCACCGTGTTCCTGCGCTTTGCGCGCGCCTTGATTTCGGAGTTTGCCGAGGCGGATGTCTTTGCCTTTCACACCCGTTTGATCCCCATCACCGAGGCGCTGCGAAAACCAGATTTGCTGGAGGTGAAGCACCATTTGTCGCTGCTGTCGAGCGGCTGGTCGGGCGGCACGCGCCTGGGCGAATGTCTGCAGGATTTTGAGCGCCGCTACGGCCGCCGGGTCAGTCGCCGCAGCTCGGTGATCATTGTCAGCGATGGGCTGGACACCGGCGAGCCTGAGGATTTGGTGGCAGCGTTGCAAAATATACGGGCGAATTGCAGGCGCTTGATCTGGTTGAACCCTTTGCTGGGCCGACCGGGTTATGAAGTGAAAACACGCTCGATGCAGGCGGCGCTGCCCTTGCTGGATCTGTTTGCGCCTGCGCACAATCTGCGAAGTCTGCAAGACCTCGAACCGCAACTGATGAACCTTTGAGGAGCCCACAGTGAACAACACGGACATGATGCAGCGCGTCAGCCAACGGCTGGCGGCGGGCGAGCGCTTTGCCCTGGCGACGGTGGTGAGGGTGGTCTCGCCCACCGCGGCCAAACCCGGCATGCGGGCGATGATTGACAGCAACGGCTCGCTGCAGGGCTGGATTGGTGGCGGCTGTGCCCGCTCGGCGGTGGTGGCGGCCGCGCTCGACTGCCTGAAACACGGTGGCACTGCTTTGCTGCAGATCAGCCCAGAGGCGGAGCCCACGCCTGTGGCGGGGGTGCTCGCGGTGCAATCACACTGCCAGAGCCGGGGCAGTGCGGATGTCTTTGTAGAGGCCATGGGCCCTCGCGCCCTGTTGTGGGTGTACGGCTCCACACCCACGGCGCTGGCGCTGGCGGAGATCGCCAGCTGTGCGGGCTTTGCGGTCGAGCTCAGAGACGGTGCCGCCGATGCTGCGGCTGCAGCGGGCGAGGGTCCGCACGCCGCGGCGAGCACGCCAGACTTTGCGGTGGTGGCGACCCAGGGCCAGGGCGATCTGGCGGCGCTGGAGCACGCGATGCGCAGCGCTGCGGACTTTGTGGCGATGGTGGCCAGTGAACGCAAGGGGCAGGCGCTGCGGCGCACGCTTGTAGAGCGAGGCCTAGAGAGCAGTCAGGTGGATGCTCTGCAGTGCCCGGCCGGGCTTGCCATAGGCGCGCAGAGCCCCGAGGAGGTGGCTCTTTCCGTGGTGGCTCAGCTGGTGCAATGGCGGCGTGGGGCCGATGGCCGCAGGCTGGGTGCGTCGTCCGTGTCAGAGCCAGCCGCTGAGGCGTCGGTGGATACGCCGGTGGCAAGCGGCTCCTGTTGTGGGGGCGCCGTCTAGTGGAGGTGTGTGCGATTGTGCTGGCGGCGGGTCTGTCGCAGCGCATGGGACAGGCCAACAAGCTGGCGCTGCAGTTGGGCGGCAAGAGCCTGCTACGAAATTGCGTCGAGGTGCTGTTAGCGAGCCACGTGCAGCGGGTGGATGTGATCACTGGGCACCAGCCCGAGTGTGTGGCCCAGCTGCTGGACGGCTTGGCGGTGCAGCTGCATTTCAACCCCGACTACAGCGAGGGTCAGATGACCTCGGTGCACAGGGGGCTGGCGCTCGCCCGGCCCAGGGCAAAGGCGGTGATGGTGTGTTTGGCCGATCAAGTGCTGTTGAGCAGTGCTGACGTGAATGCCTTGATCGCCGCTTTTGCCGCCAGCGATCAGCAGCGCATCCTGGTGCCTACCTTTGCCGGAGTGCGCGGCAATCCGCTGATTATACCCCGCCATCTGGTGGCGCAAATTGTACAAGGCGAGCGGAACTTGGGATGCAAAAACCTGTTGCAGCGGCAGCCGGAGCTGATGTTGGCCTGGCCCATGAGCAACGACCACGCGGTTGTCGACATCGACACCCCGGAGGATTACCACAGGGTGCGGGCGAGAGTTGAAGTCGGGCACTCCACAACAACGGCGGGATAGAGCATGTCAGTGGATATTTTTGAAGCGATTGCGCAGCATCGGCGCGCAGCCAAGCCCTTTGCCGTCGCCACCGTGGTCGAGACGGTGGGCTCCGTCTCAGCCAAGATATCGTCCAAGGTGTTGATCGACGCCAGCGGAGCCATAGTGCAGGGCTGGGTCGGCGGCGGCTGCGCCGAATCCGCCACCCAAGAGCAGGCGCTGCAGTGCATGCGCAGCGGTGAGTCCGCCATGCTGGAAATCGATCTTGACGATGAATTGCTGGGCGCGGGCATGCCCTGTGGAGGTCATATGCGAGTCTATGTTGAACCGGTACTGCCGGAGCCCACTCTGTGGATCATGGGCCATGGACGCGTCGCGGAAGCGCTGTGCGTGCTGGGTGATTTGTTGTCGCTGCAGGTGATCGTCAATGACCCGGGCGCCGGTCGGGATAAGTTCCCACAGGCGCAGCACATCATCGATGACGATCTGGATTACTCCGAATTGAATCCCGCGGCCGATGACTACGTGGTGATTGCCACACAGCACAAGGGGGATCATGAATCGATCAAGCGCGCGCTGGCCAGCGACGCGGGTTACGTCGCCCTCATTGCGAGTCGCAAGCGATCGCGCTTGGTATTGGGGTATCTGCGCGAGGAGGGCTTGTCGGAGGCATCCATCCGGCGGGTGATGGCGCCCTGTGGGCTGGACCTCGGACCCAAAACTCCAGAGGAGATAGCCCTCTGCGTGATCAGTGAGATCACGATGCTGCGCCGGGGTGGCAGTGGCGCGCGCATGCGTGATCTGCTTGATCAGCCGCTGTTAGCGGTGGCCGCAGAATGAGCTTCGAACAGCTGGCGAGGCCACCGCACAATTTGCACCAGGCACTTGATGTGCGTGCGGATTTTCCTTTCTTGGGAAGTTGCAATGACGTCGCCAATATACATTACCTCGACAGTGCCGCCACCACGCAAATGCCTTGCGCGGTGATCGACAGCATCACTGCCTGTTATCAACACCAGCTGGCGCCGGTGCACCGGGGCATCTACCCATTGGCGGAGCAGGCCACTGCGAGTTACAGCTTTGCGCGCGAGACAGTGGCTTCGTTTATCGCTTCCCCCACGCCAGAGCAATTGGTGTTCAGCCGCTCCTGTACCGAGTCCATCAACATGGTGGCGCAAGGATGGGCTGGGCCGCGCTTGGCGCCCGGTGACTGGGTCTGGGTGACGGCACGGGAGCACCATTCCAACTACCTACCCTGGCAGCGAGTTTGTGAGCAGACGGGGGCAGAGTTGCGGGTGTTGGATTGGGCCGATCAGGAATTCCCCGACACTCGTGAGCTATTTGATGCGCGCAGCAAGCTGATCGCGTTGTCGCATGTGTCCAATGTATTGGGCACCGAAAGCCCGGTGCAGGCGATCTGTTCCGAGGCCTCGCACCACGGCATCGCCACCTTGGTGGACGGGGCGCAGGCGGTTGGGCACTTGGGCGTTGATGTGGCAAAAATAGACTGTGATTTTTATGCCTTCTCCGCACACAAAATGTACGGCCCAGTGGGCATAGGCGCGCTCTATGCCAAGTCTGATCGCCTTCAGGAGATGGACCCTCTGTTACTGGGCGGCGGCATGGTGGACAGTGTGGCGAACCCTCGCTCACAGTGGGCAGACGTGCCGCAGCGTTTTGAGGCTGGTTCGCCCAATTACCCGGCGGCGATGGGTTTTGCCGCGGCCGTGCAGTATCTAGAAGGACTGGAGCTGCGCCGGGTACAGCAGCACGTTGGCGAGGTCTGTGGGCTGGCTGCCGAGCACTTGGGTGATTTGCCAAGGGTGCGTCTGCTCGCACCGGTGCGCAGCTCTGCCACCTTGTTTTCATTCGTGGTGGACGGCGTTCACCCGCACGATGTGGCGCAGGTGGCTGCTGATTTTGGCGTTGCGATTCGGGCGGGGCATCACTGCTGCCAGCCACTGATGCAACGGCTGGAACTCTCATCCTGTTGTCGCGCCAGCTTTGGCGTCTACTCCACGGC
>JAWSVD010000210.1:0-15598 GCA_033852095.1 Granulosicoccaceae bacterium
GCACAACAAGACGCTGACACCCTGCTGATCGAAGACGCCCGCGGCGATGTTGAACTCTCACTGCAAGACGGAATAATAACAGCCGTGAGCCGCGCGATCAGCCCCGCGGACTGGCTGCGCTACACCGACCTGAAGGTCAAACTGGTGCGGCTCTACGGCACCGCGACCGATGCCAGCAGTTTCCCGCGCTCAGCCACCAGCCGCAGCTCGCGGCTGAACAGCATCCGCGCCGGCCGCGGTTACGCTGCCACCTACTGGGATCAACCTGGCTGGCGCGTCGCACTGGATTGGCGTGAGCTCGGCCAGATGCAGCTGCGCTACGAACTCGCCGCCGACACCCCCGCCCTTTCCACCACCGATGATGCCCTCGAGGGACTCTGATGCTCTACCCGCTTATTCGCCCCGCCTTGTTCGCCCTGGACGCGGAGCGCTCGCACGACCTGATGTTAGACCTGTTATCCCTGCCCACCGTGCCCTCGATCATGCAGGCGGTGTACGGCCGCCGCGCAGGCAGCTGCCCCGTCACCGTGATGGGACTCACATTCGACAACCCGGTCGGTCTTGCCGCGGGTCTGGATAAAAACGCCCGCGCCCTGGACGGGCTCGGCGCCTGCGGCTTTGGTTTTGTGGAGGTCGGCACCGTCACCCCCAAGCCCCAGGTCGGCAATGACAAGCCACGGCTGTTCCGCCTGCCGCAGGCAGAGGCCATCATCAACCGCTTTGGTTTTAACAATGCGGGTGTAGACGCACTGGTGGAACGCGTCAAGCAGAGCACATGGCAGGGCGTGGTGGGTATCAACATCGGCAAGAACGCCGCCACATCTTTGGAAGACAGCACCGAGGATTACCTGATCGGCCTGCGCGCCGTCTACCCGGTCGCCGACTACATCACGGTCAACATCTCCTCACCCAATACCAAGGGATTACGCGATCTGCAGCACGGCGAGCAGCTCAATGCCCTGTTCGCTGCACTGAGTGCAGAGCGCGAACTGCTGGCCTCCTGCAGAGCAAAACGGGTACCGATACTGGTGAAAATAGCACCGGACATGGACGACCACGCCATGGCCGATCTCTGCCAGGCGGTGCTGCGCCACGGCATCGATGGCGTGATTGCCACCAATACCACCATTGAGCGCGAGGCCGTGAGCCAGCTGCAGCACGGCGCCGAAGTCGGTGGATTGTCCGGTGCGCCGTTGCGGGAATTAGCGGCCAGCAAGATTGCCCCTCTGCGTCAGGAGCTCGGCACAGAAGTTGCGCTGATTGCCGCAGGCGGGATCGATTCGCCCCAAGAGGCAGAGCGACGCCTCAAGGACGGCGCCGATCTCATACAACTCTATTCTTCGCTGATTTATCAGGGGCCTGGATTGGTCACCCGCATCAGCAGACACCTGGGGCAATAATCCATGCAACACTACGACGTCTTCAACGGCGATGCGGACGGCCTGTGCGCACTGCACCAACTGCGACTGGCTGACCCCCGCGAGAGCGTGCTGGTCACTGGGGTAAAACGCGACATCAACCTGCTGGCGCGCGTGCCAGTGGAAGACTGCGCCAGCGCAACGGTGCTCGATATCTCCATGGACAAAAACACCGAGGCCCTGCTGGGCCTGCTGGCCGCAGACCGCCCGGTGCATTACGTCGATCACCACCACCCCGGTGATATCCCACAGCACCCCAAGCTGCGCGCTAACATCGACATCAGCGCGACTGCCTGCACCAGCTTGTTGGTGGACGCAGAGCTTGAAGGCCAGTATCGCGCTTGGGCAGTGACAGCCGCCTTTGGCGACAACCTGCTGCAAACAGCGCGCGAGGCAGCCGCCATGCTCGAGCTCAGTGAAGAGCAGCTTGCTACGCTTGAGCGCCTGGGCACACTGATCAACTACAACGGCTACGGCGCCAGCTTAGAGGACCTGCTCTACGAGCCCGCCGCGCTCTACCAGCGCATGCGCCCCTACGCCGACCCACTTGCTTTTGCCGCCGAGGACGAAGCCTTCGCGAAACTGGACGTGGGCCACCGCGAAGACATGGCGCAAGCCGTGGCACTCAAGCCCTCCGAACAATCCGACAAGCACGCCGTGTATATCTTCCCCAATGCGCGCTGGGCACGCCGCGTGAGCGGTGTCTACGCCAACACCCTGGTGCACAGTGCGCCGTCCGCAGCGCATGCTATATTGACCGAAAAGCCCGATGGCGGCTATCTGGTCAGCGTGCGTGCACCGCTGGACAACCGCAGCGGCGCCGACACCCTGTGCAGGGGCTTTGAGACCGGCGGCGGTCGTGCCGCAGCAGCTGGCATTAACCACCTCCCCGCAGACCAGCTCGACGCCTTCAGCGCCGCACTGCAAGCCCAATACGCATAAAAATTTCAAGGATCTCGCATGAGCGACGCCACCAGCGCACCTATAAACGATGACTACTTTCGGCAGCAACTCGAGCCGCTGATACGCACTGTCCCCGACTGGCCAAAGCCGGGCGTGCAATTCCGTGACATCACCCCGCTGTTGCAAAATCGCCGCGCCTACAGATTGCTGATCGACGCCTTTGTGCACCGTTACCACGACGCTAATATCGACGTCATCTGCGGCATCGATGCGCGGGGATTTATCATCGGCGCACCCGTTGCCTACGCCCTCAACACCGCTTTTGCCCCAGTGCGCAAGGCGGGCAAGCTGCCCGCTGAAACGCTGAGCCGCAGCTTCTCGCTGGAATACGGCGAAGCCACGCTCGAGGTCAACACCGATGCCTTTGAGCCCGGCAGTCGCGTGCTGCTGGTGGACGACCTGATTGCAACTGGGGGCACCCTAACCGCAGCCCTGGACATGATCGAAGAACTCAAAGGCGACGTGGTTGAAGTCGCTGCGCTGGCCAGTATCGAAGCCCTGCCCGGCGAGCAGCTGCTGCGCGATCGAGGCGTGGACATCTACACCCTGCTGAAGTTCTAAACAGTCTATACAACTGCCAGCAGCTGACTCCAGCTCTGGCTGTCGCCGCTGATTTAGTACAAGGGCGACAGCTGGCTTATCAGCCAGCTGAGACCCCACCGTCACTCGACATTCGGCCCCGAGTAAACAGCACCATTGGCCCCTCTCAGGCACAGCACCCTGTGATAGGCTTATGGTTGCGTAGTACGACAGATCCATCTCTTAACAGCCTGCTAAAGCCAGTCTTCATTCGAGACACATCCATGACCCTGTCCGACAACTCCCCGTCTCGCCGAGTTTGGCTCGTGCTCTTTGCTGGCTGTGCCATTGCCATGCTGGGCTTTGGCGTGCGCTCTGCCTTTGGTTTGTTCCTCGAGCCCATGACCCTCGACAAAGGCTGGAGCCGCGAAACCTTCGCCATCGCCCTCGCCATCCAAAACCTGCTGTGGGGCCTCGGTGTCCCGGTGGCGGGCGCACTCGCCGACAAATACGGCCCGGTGCGGGTTATCTCGCTCGGTGCCGTGCTTTACGCCATTGGCGTGTACGGGCTGGCGGTCGTGGACAGCTCGGTGATGCTGTATCTGACGTGTGGCCTGATCACCGGATTGGGCATCGCGTTCAGCGCGTTCTCCCTGGCCATGGCGGCGATGGCCAAGGTAGTGAAAGCGCAGAACCGCGCGATGGCACTGGGCCTCGGCACAGCCGCTGGCTCCATGGGCCAGGTGGTGTTCTCTCCGCTGTCACAGGCCGCCATCAGCGAGCACGGCTGGCAGCTCACTTTGTTCGCCATGGCGGGTGCGGTATTGCTGATGATTCCGCTGGCCTTTATGTTGCCAGGCGTCGACAGCGTGGACGATAAAGCAGCGGAACAACAATCGCTTTCAGCCGCCATTCAAGAGGCTTTTAAGCACCGCGGCTATGTCTTATTGACCACGGGCTTTTTTGTCTGCGGCTTCCACGTCGCCTTCATCAGCGTGCACTTCCCCGCCTACGTCAAAGACCTGGGCATGCCAGCGCAAGTGGGCGCTTTCTCCCTGTCATTGATCGGCCTGTGCAATATCGCGGGCTCGCTGCTGTCGGGCTGGGCGGGCAAACGCTGGCCGATGAAATCCAGTCTCACCTTTATCTACGCGGCGCGCGCGGTGGTGATATTGGGGCTGATTTACGCGGATAAAACCCCGACGAACATCTACATCTTTGCCGCCTCCATGGGGTTTTTGTGGCTCAGCACCGTGCCGCTGACCACCGGCATCGTGGCGCAGGTCTTTGGCATGCGGTATTTGTCCACTTTGTTCGGTCTGGTCTTTCTGAGCCACCAACTGGGCAGCTTTATCGGCATTTGGCTGGGCGGCTGGCTGTACGACCACTACGGCAACTACGACGCCATGTGGTGGCTGGGCATCGCCCTGGGGCTGATGTCAGCAGCGGTGCACTGGGCGATTGACGAGCGCCCCCTGCCTCGACTAAGCGCTGCGGCTGCGTAGATCACCGCTGCCGGGATGATCCGAGCAGGCGTCTACGAGCAGACGTCTATCCGGGGCTAGCTCAGCCAAGTGCTGATCAGCGCTGCTCAGTAAATTGAGCGAGTGATATCCCAGCGACGTACCTCAGACCCTTTGCCCCGCTCCCGCCGCGCCGTCCTCCAGCAGCAGGCCGTCACAGGCAGCTGCCCCCTTATTCCCTAACGCCAGACTCGGCCTTCCCGAACGATGAAAGCATAGAAATCGGTGGCCAAACACCATTTGCTGTGTTCCGGTTCGTTAGCTGCTTTAGCGCTATTTGAGCAACCGTGTTAACTGTGTGACACACTGCTCAACTGTCCAATCTTTCACAGTCAAAATGACACGCGGAACTTGTGCCGCACCCCCAAAAAGCGCCAAAATTCGACCAGCTGATTTGCATAAAAGATAAGCGGCTCTATTTAGAGCACTGGCAACAAGGAGCGCCACATGACCCCCCTCTCAAAACTGCTACTGGTATCGGGCCTAGCCTTTGTGATCGCTGGCTGCGACGGTACAGGAGATGGGGGCACGTCGCCCACGGGCGGGATCCATTCCGACGACGACGTGGGCTACTTGGTCATTGGCAATAGCCATGCGGAACTAAGCGATCTGGATTTGGACGATTTGCGCTCGGCTGCTGCCCGCACCAGCAGCCGCACGCTCAACATCAGTGGGCAACGCATCCAAGAACAATACCTGCAAGCGGGCCGCTCGTATTTTGCCTACAGCAACATAGACCGCAACTCGTCCAGCGATTTTGAGCTGACTTACTACGGCGAATACCAAGGCCGATCCATCCCCCTACTGCGGGCAACGGGCAGGCACACCTTCAAGTCCTTTCAAGCCAACATTTGCCGACCGAGTCGGGATAATGATTGTGACGATGAGCAGCAGTCGAACCAAACATCTGAATCAGTAGAACAGCAGCTGGAATTAAGCCAAGTATTCCGCGCCTACTGTGACGCCGATGACATCGACAACCTCACTGAGCTGTATTACGACACTGATCCCTGCGACTCCATTGACCGGGATCAGCCCGCGCAAATCACTTCCATCGAAATGATCTCTCCAAACAACGCCACTGCCATAGAAAGCGCCGCAAATTACGGCTTTGCTTTCAATGCCTCTGCGGACACTGTGCATTCTGATTATGTGGTGCGCGTCTACGCCGGCGAGAGCAACGATCTGGTCGACAAAAGTAACGACCGCCCAGTACTCGGCACGCAGGGCGGCGCCTATCAAATTGACGCAGCCCTCAGCCTGCACAGCGGCCAATTGTACAATTGGCGCGTCTACGGCCTCACGCCCGAGCTGAGCTACAGACAGCTGTCTGCGCCCGCGTTTTTCCGAGTAGAACAAGCGGTCCCCGTTTTTAGCTCCCAGAGCCCCAGCGATAACGCTGTCAAAGCACTTGTCTCTGCGCAGATTGGCCACAGCTTTCACTTTCGCAGCAGCACCGATCAAGGCGTGCACGAATACCGCCTGCACCTCACCGACATAAGCAACCTCATCGACTACGGCTACAAGCGCGTGAGCGGGCACGGCAGCGCAAGTGGCGGCAGCTACACCGTGCTGCGCAACCTCGGATTGCGCCAAGGTGCACGCCATCGCTGGTATGTCACTGCCAACAGCGCAGCCGGCGACACCCTTGCGCAGACCCCCACTCGGGAGTTCAGCATTGAATCAGCCAACTACGGCATAGACCTCAGCAGCCCCGCACACGATGCCGAGATCATTGTCAGCACGGCGGGCGCCAGCTACCCCTTTGCCTTCAGCAGCGACACCAATGAGGGCATCGACCACTACCGCGTCTACGTCAGCGATACATCAAACAGCACTGACTACGGCTATAAAACGGTGCCAGCCACGGCCGGTAGCGACTACTTGACAAACCGCAACATCAGCCTGGCGATCAACGCCAATCACCGCTGGTACGTCACCGCCAACGACGGTAGCGGCGCGCAGCTGCACAAGAGCGCCGAACGCCGCTTTAAAATTGTCCCGGGCAACATCAATCTCGACAACAGCGATGCGCGAAACACAGCCACTCGTGATTACCAGTCCGTCGACACGGGCCACCGCTTTTACTTCAGCTCCTCCAGTGACGCGGGCGTTAGCAACTACCGCGTGTATGTGCAAGAGATCGACGGATCCGACTACTCGTACATGAACGTCACACCCGGCAGCGCCGCGGCCGGGGTATACACAGCTACTCGAAAAATCCCGCTGCGCCAGAACAAAAACCACCGCTTCTACGTCACCGCTGTGGACAACAACGGCAACGAGCTCAGCCGCTCTGCGGAGACTCAGTTCACTATCAACGCCTTGGAAGCACCCGTGCTGACACTGCTGCAGCCTGCACTCGGCGCGGAAGTCCCCTGGGCAAACCAGGGCATTGGCTATGAGCTGAAGTTCTCGGCCAACGACAGCAGTTTCATCAGCCACTACCGCGTGTTTCTTCGTGATCTGACCTACGGTATCGACTTCGACAGCAGCACAGTGTCAGCGTCAGACCACACCGTCGGCGGCGTGGTGACCATGACATTGCACGCGAATACCAATTCCGCGGCGAGTCACACTTGGCAAGTGCAGGCCTTGGATGCCAGCGGCGATGTACTGGCCGAATCGGCGGCTCAGGGCTTCTCAATTGTCGCCCCGACACTGACGCCGGTTTCGCCGCTGGCCGGAGCCACAGTTGCGCAATCTGCAACAGGATACGATTTCACCTTCAACAGCAGCTTTGACATCGGCGTGAGTGAATACCGGCTCTACGTATTCGATGTCACTAACAACAGCGATGCAGCGGGCTACAAAACCGAGCCCTCGAGCAATGCGAGTGGCTCTCAGAGCCACACCGTGCACCGCAACATCACACTGGGCGCTGGCACAGAGCAACGCTGGAGCGTGGGAGCATACGACGCCAACGGCTTTGAAATGACACGCTCTGATCCGCAGCTGTTCAGCGTATCGCCATGAGAATGATGGATTAGCTGGCAGTCAGTGGCCGTGGTGTCTTTCGACATATTGCACCAAATATGAGGCGCTGAGCACCAGGGCTGCGACAAGCAGAAAGTCGGTGCCGATGATAGGCTGCGTGCCAGTCTCGCCATTTTTACAATAACGGCAAGAATACAGGTTGCGCCCTTCTAGATATGGGGCCAATAGAAATTTGTGCAGATGCTCGAACCAGAGCATCTCACGGGCACTGGTGCAAACAGCGTCAGATTTAGAGCTACCAGACCGGTTTGGTACAGCTCCCTATGCAGCTGAGCTGGCTGTCCGTATCCCCCCCATAGCGCACAACACAACTCTGAGCACTCGGCCCTTCGCTGTTAGCTGCATCAAAGCATGCCAGAGCCTCCCCTCCACTGACTACAAAGTGCGTGTAAGTATTATTGCGCGCATAAAAAAACGCCCCAGTCTTGAAACGGGGGCGTCTTTTTCAGAGCTCTCAACAACTGCCCTAATGAGGCTTAGTCGGTCACTCTGTCCGGCTAGTCCTAAGAATTAGGCTTCGTCGGGGTTGACGTTCTCAGCCTGTGGGCCTTTTTGACCCTGGGTGACTTCCATTGTCACTTTCTGACCTTCATGCAGGGTTTTACGACCATTGCCATTGATGGCGCTGTAGTGGACGAAAACATCCCTGCCACCGTCCTGCTCGATGAAACCAAAACCCTTTTCATCATTAAACCACTTGACGGTACCGACGACTTGATTTGACATGTCTAACTCTCACTGAATTTTCTAACCGATTAAGTTCGGCGTATTATCTATTCTCGACCTGCCGTGCAGTTAAAGCTAGCAGCCAGAACCGGCGAATGAAAAAGACAATGCCCTTCCCTGACGCCGGTGACTCCATCCCCACTGAGTTGGCCTGATCGAACACATAAAGGGCACCCACAAGGATGTCCCAATCGGTACGGCGCTCGCGCGACGGCCAACCCCAGCAAAAAAGCTGGACTTCAAACGCAATTTTCATCGCTCATCACTACAACGCTAGCTGTGAGCGTTAACGACCAAAATGCGGACGAATAGCTGGAAGGCAGCCGCTGTTTTTTTGCTTGTCGGCACCTTACCTATCGTTAAGGTTGTGCTTTTAAGGCCACAAAGTCAATGGCTATTTACTAAAAACCATGCTCCGGCATAACTATATTGCGTAAGAGTATTACGCATATGCAACGTCAGCGCAGACGATATTCAACACCGGTCGTTACTCGCCCGCGAACACCCTGTACGTAATCATCGCCGCTGTCTTCGAGATCAATGCCCACGTTAAATTTAAAGACATTGCTCACCTCGTAGGAAAACTTACTCACCAAGCTGTTGCTTGTTTCATAGTTACCAGTACTTGCTTTAAAACGACTGACGGTCCAGGTGTTTTTCCAATCGACCAGATCAGATACTTCGTAGGTATAACTCAATTCATTGTCGACGGAAGTACCGCCCTCTGAATCCAGTGCGCGCACCACGGAAACATCTTCTATTAACTGTCCCTTGTAGCCGTAGGGCTTGGCGTATTTAAAAGAAAGCTTGAGTCCTTTGTCACCGCGGTCGCCGTCAAAATCCTGAATCACGTAACTGAAAGCGCCACGTGCAAACCAGCCGTGCTCCCGCGTTTCA
This sequence comes from Granulosicoccaceae bacterium, assembly GCA_033852095.1. Lineage (GTDB taxonomy): Bacteria > Pseudomonadota > Gammaproteobacteria > CALCKW01 > CALCKW01 > CALCKW01. The sequence goes on from JAWSVD010000210.1 coordinate 9,044, forward strand.
ATGTTCTCTTGGGTGAGCACATCGTCGAGTTTGATCACGCCCAGTGCGCCTAAGCCATCGCCGTTGATCAATCCACCGCCCAACAGCACTGTCTCAATCGCTTCGTACCACGCGCGGCGGTATTCGTCCGGCCCGTACTTGGATTCAAATTCCTCGCGTTTGTTGATGATTTGAGCCACTTCAATCATCACCACATCGCTGGGGTAAGCCGTCAGCAGCCCAAAGCGCTGGAAGTCCTCCATCACCCGCAGCGCCCTGGCGAGCGGCGTGGCGGTGATCACACGGCCGTAACCCACCCCAAAATCCACTTCTGATTTTGGGTGGTCTTGCTCTGTGTAATAGCTAAAATCACCCTCGCCAAACCAAAACACATTGGGGTTGGTGTCCAAGTAACGGTCGTAGACGCCGGAGATGATCATGGTCATGTCTTCTGAGCTGGTGCCGCTCTTCTCACTGGCTTCCGTGTAGCTGCCCTGCTGCGACATGCGGCCGGATATCTCTGCAGAGTAGTTCCACGCCAGCGGCAAGCTGCTGAACACCTTGCGGTAGCGCGCTTTCATCTCCAGGTTATAGGACGTCTGAAAAGTGGGCGCCGTGGCAGTCAGGCCCTCTTCGTCCTGGGTCTGCAGATAGGTGTTGGTGTTGCTGTTTTTGTTGTCCATATCGAAATCGATATTGGCGTACGCATCTTCGTAGGCGCTGTTGGGATCGACGTAGTCTTCCAGCGTGATGGCCTCAACCGCCGATGAAAGCAAGGTTGTGGCGGATAGTGCACACAGAAGACGGGGAAAACTCATGGCCAAGGCTCTCAATATTTACACGGCGACGCACGCTGGCGTCGCTTCTGGGCGCCCCGTGCACCACTGGCACAGGGCAATGCCCCTGAGTATAGAAGAGAAGCGCTGAAAGAGCTCTGGCAACCGCCCGCTGCCCGTGGTGCAAGTCTGCGGTCCGAATGAATCCGGGCTCTCAGAACTCCGATTGTGTGTAGCGTTGATTCACTGGGGTAGACCGGCCTATCGATGCCTCTGGCAACGCCACACCCGTCCGCCCCTTCAGCCATTGTACTGCGAGGCGGCCTGCTCGATAAACTGCCACAGGTATTCGGCGTGGCTCCAACGCACCTGCAGATCAAAGCAATCATCCGCGACCGCGTGCAACAACACCGAACACTTGGCAAAGCGCGTATTCACCGCCTCGCCTGCGGTGAACACCTGCGGGTGCACGTCCAACGGCGTTCCGCGAGTCAATACATCCCGTGCGTCCGCGCCCTGCAGGCGCAACACTAGGTAGTAGTCGCTCACATCCACTGCCGCGAGGTGAGCGCCTTGTGCGGCCTGCGCAAGTGCGGTCAACAAGGTTGGCACCTCGCTCAGCTCACAGTGCAGCAGCCACTCGTTGGGTCCCATCCAATACAATGTGCCCGCAGACAGGGCCTGTGGCGGCGCCAAGCTTGCCTGAGGCGCCGCCCCCAGCGCCTGCTCACAGGCCGCTACAAATCCCGCGTCCCCGAGCTCGCCACGCAGTGTGATCTTGCCGCACAGCGGGCGCTCTTGCAGCGAAACGCCCCCTTGCACAGCGGCGAAAGCGGCCAATGGCGATGCTGCGAGAGGCGTAGCTGCTGTACTTTGAATAGTTGCTTCAGTCATGTCTCGTCTCCCTAGCTGCGCGAACGCGCGCCGTCTTTGTCAAAAAACACCGGTTCCACCACCTTTGCGGTCACGTGGCTGCCGTCCAACAACACCAGATCTACAGTTTCGCCCAGCCGGTTAAAACCGTCCTTCAGGCAAGCCATCGCAATGGAGCGGCCTCCGTCCACGTTCGGGCTCATGTAACTCGAGGTCACGTGGCCCAGCATCTTCATCGGCGGCGCGGGTTTCACCTCCTCAATGATGTGCGTGCCCTCGGGCAGTACAAAAGATGGGTCATCGGTCAACAGGCCCACCAGCTGCTTGCGTCCCGCACGGGTGATGTCGCTGCGCAGGTGCGAGCGCTTGCCGAGGAAGTCGGGCTTGGCTTTGGATACAATCCAGTCCATCGCCAGATCGTGCGGCGTCATGGTACCGTCGGAATCCTGCCCAACAATGATAAAGCCCTTCTCGGCGCGCAAGACGTGCATGGTCTCGGTGCCGTAGGTCACCACATCATGCGCCTGGCCCGCCGCGTGCAGCTGCTCCCACACATAACGACCGTAGCGTGCCGGCACGTTCACCTCAAAAGCACATTCACCGGTAAAGCTGATGCGGTATACCTTGGCATCCACACCCGCGACCTTGCCGGCGCGCCAATCCATGAACTTAAAGCTCTCGGCGTCCAAGTCGATGTCGCTCAGCTCTGCCAGCAAGGCCCGCGCCTTGGGCCCGTTGAGCGCAATCACCGCCCACTGCTCCGTCACGCTAGTGCACCAGACTTGCTTTTCCGGCCACTCGGTCTGCAGCCACTCCTCTATCCAGCCCAGCACCCTAGCTGCACCGCCGGTGGTGGTGGTCATGTGGTAGTGGTTCTCAGCAATACAAGCCGTCACCCCGTCGTCGAAGACCATGCCGTGCTCGTTCAGCATCAGGCCGTAGCGGCACTTGCCCGATGCCAGCTTGAGCCAGGCGTTGGTGTAGAGCATGTTCAGCAGCCAGGCGGCGTCCGGCCCCTGGATATCGATCTTGCCCAGGGTGGAGCCGTCGAACATGCCCACCGACTCGCGCACCTGCTTACACTCACGGTAGACAGCGGCGTGCATGTCCTCGTCACCGCGCGGGTAGTAGCGCGCACGCTTCCAGTCGCCCACGTCCTCAAACACCGCGCCCTGCTCTTCGGCCCAGCCGTGCATGGGTGTTTTGCGTGTCATGTGGAACAAATCGCCGCGGTGCTGGCCGACAATCGCGCCAAAGGTCAGCGGCTCGAAGGGCGGCCTGAAGGTGGTGATGCCCACCTGCGGAATGCCCTGACCGCGCGCCTGCGCCACCACGCCCAGGGCGTTGATGTTGGAGGTCTTGCCCTGATCATTCGCCATGCCAGTGGTGGTGTAGCGCTTGGTGTGCTCAACCGAGGTGTAGCCTTCGCGCTGCGCCAGCAGCAGGTCGGCCGCCGTGGCGTCGTTTTGGAATTCGTGAAAATGCTTCTTTTTGCCCTGCCCCAGCGGGTGGTCACAAGGCACAACCCACAGTGCACGCAGATCCCCAACGGTCAGGGTATCACTCGCACTGCTCACGCCCTTCTTCACCACCTCGTGGCCAGCTTCAAGTGCGGCCTTTACGCCGGCTTCAAATCCCTCGTTGAGACAGCCCAGCAAATCAAAAGCACCGTTGCAGGCGCCCGCAGAAATGCTCGGATTGATGTTCACCGTGGCACCCGGCGCGTAGGTCTGCTCGTTTTCCAACCAGCGCAACTTGCCCTTGGCCTGGCTGTGCAGATTGAGCACCGGGTTCCAGCCACCGCTGCTACCCACCAGATCACAGGCGATCTCTCGCACCTGACCCTGCACGCCGGTGCCGTCGGAGTTGAGGCGCATCACCTCCACGCACTTCAGCCCCCCGCGGTAGTTCACCCCGGTGATGGCACTGTTGCGTATCACCTCAATGCCCGCCTGTTTCGCAGCGGCGAGCGCCACAGCGCCAGGCTCCGCTCGGCAATCGATTATCATCACCTTCGCGCCGCCAGCGAGAGCATCCACCGCGGTGCTGTAGGCGGTGTCATTGTTAGTGAACACCACCAGCTCGCGACCGGGCAATACGCCGTAGCGGTGCTGCCACGTGCGGATGGCGTTGGCCATCATCACGCCGGGGCGGTCGTTGTCGGCAAATACCAATGGTCGCTCGAAAGCGCCGGTGGCCAGCACCACGCGCTTGGCGCGCAGCTTCCACAGGCACTGCCGTGGTCCACTGCCGCCACCGCGTGGCCCGAGGTGATCGCTCAAGTGCTGCGCCGCGATCAGGTAGTTGTAATCCAGGTAATGAGTCAAGCTGGTGCGGGACAGCAGCCGAACCTCAGGCATGGCCTGCAATTCCGCCACCGCCGCGTCCACCCACTGCTGCGCAGGTGCGCCGTCAATCTCGGCGTTGTCGCTCAGCAAGGATCCGCCAAATTCGTTGCTTTGCTCTACCAATATCACCCGCGCACCGCTGCGACCAGCCGACAAGGCGGCTGCGAGGCCTGCAGGACCACCGCCCACTACCAGCACATCGGGGAAGTCCTGGCGGTGGTCGTACCAATCTGGGTCCGGTGTTTTGGGCGAGATACCCAGGCCGGCGGCCTTGCGGATCACCTTCTCGTAAGTCATCCACAACTTGGCCGGCGCCATGAAGGTCTTGTAGTAAAAGCCCGCCGGCAGCGCTCGTGCCACCCAGCTGTTCACCGCGTTGACATCAAACTTCAGGCTCGGCCAGCGGTTCTGGCTGTCGCAATCCAGCCCTGCATAAAGCTCCTGCAAGGTCGCCCGGGTATTGGGCTGCGTGTAGGGATCGCGCTCCAGTTGCATCAGCGCATTGGGCTCTTCCGGGCCCGCCGCCATAAAACCACGGGGGCGGTGGTATTTAAAGCTGCGGCCGATCAAATGCACGCCGTTAGCCAGCAGCGCCGAGGCCAGAGTATCGCCCTCAAAACCCTCGTACAACTTGCCGTCAAAGCTAAAATTGAGCTTCTTGTTGCGGTTGATGCGCCCGCCCGAGGCGAGTCTGAATGTCTGGCTCACTGCTCGCCCTCCTGCAGGGGCGGCTTCTCGCCCGGCTTGTAAAATGCTAAAAATTCATCGGTGGCGGTGTTGCGCACCGCGTTAAACCAGCGCCTACAACCGTGGTCGTGGGTCCAGCGCTCGTTCTGCACGCCCTTGATGTTTTTGCGAAAGAACACGTAGTCCCCCCACTCTTTTTCGGTCATTTCCGCACTGTTCACGGGGCGCTCAATGTGCGCCTCGCCGTGGCAGTGGAATTCGCTCTGGTCGCGGGTGCCGCACCAGGGGCAATCTAGAATCAACATGGTTTAGCTATCCCTTAATGTGCGACCGCAGCAGCGGCGCCTTCATCCACCAGCGCGCCGGTGTGAAAACGATCAATCGAGAATGGCGCCGCAATCGGGTGCATCTCGCCCTTGGCCAGCGAATGGGCAAACACATGGCCAGACCCAGGCGTGCACTTAAAGCCGCCCGTGCCCCAACCGCAGTTGAAGAACAGGTTCTTCACGTCGGTCTTGGAGATAATCGGCGAACGGTCCACCGTGACATCCACGATACCGCCCCACTGGCGCAGCATGCGCATGCGGCTGAACTGCGGGTAGAGCTCGCAGATCGCCTGCAGTGTGTCCTCGATGATGTCGAAGCTGCCGCGCTGGCTGTAAGAGGTATAAGCATCGGAGCTGGCGCCGATCACCAGTTCGCCCTTGTCGGACTGGCTGATGTAGGCGTGCACGCCGTTGGACATGATCACCGCGTCCACCACCGGCTTGATGGGTTCGGACACCAGCGCCTGCAAGGGAAAGGATTCCAGCGGCAAGCGCAGCCCCGCCATCTCGGCCACCACCGAGCTGTGACCCGCGGCCACCACCCCGACCCGCTCACAGGCGATATCGCCGCGGTTGGTGCACACCCCCAGCACCGCGCCGTCTTTGATATCAAAGCCGGTGACTTCGGTCTCCTGCAGGATATCCACCCCCAGCTCAGACGCCGCCCGCGCATAACCCCAGGCCACCGCATCATGCCGCGCTGTGCCACCGGCCTTCTGCAGTAGCGCGCCCATCACCGGGTAGCGGCCGGCCATCTGCATGTACGGCACCATGGCGCGCACCTGCTCGGGGGTTAGGAATTCGCTGGCGATGTTGTTGTGGTGAATCGCGTTGCCGCGGCGCTGGATCTCCTGCATGTCGTGCACGCTGTGCGCCAGATGCAACACCCCGCGCGGCGAGTACATCACGTTGTAGTTCAGCTCTTGGCTCAGGCCCTTCCACAGGTCCATGGCGTGATCGTAGATCGCCGCCGACTCATCCCACAGGTAGTTAGAGCGCACAATGGTGGTATTGCGGCCGGTGTTGCCGCCGCCCAGCCAGCCCTTCTCGATCACCGCCACGTCGGTGATGCCGCACTCTTTGGCCAGATAGTAAGCAGTGGCAAGCCCGTGGCCGCCGCCGCCCACAATCACTACCTTGTAGCGTTTCTTGGGCTCGGGACTGCGCCAAGCGCGCTGCCAGTTCTGGTGGTAGCTGAGCGAATTGCGCAACAACGAAAAGATCGAATAACGACTCATAACAAAGCACTCGGTGGACAGGACCGAGCCGGCACTCAACCAAAGTGAGGGACCGGCGAAAGATAGTGCCGATTGTATGAATCCAAGGCGCGCAGGTGTTGCTCAAATGCGACGCTGTGCAAGAGAATTTGACCAGCCCCAATATCTGTGCACGTACTCAACACCGTGCAACGGCTTTCGGCCTGCGGGGCAGGCACTCCCACGACACGGCGAGTTAATCACCTACCCTGCGCCTCCCCGTGGGAACCGCACGCGGCCCGGACGCCCCGTTAGACCAAATGCCCGCAACAAACTCCCGCCTTACCATCAACGCCTTCCTTCAACACCG
>JAWSVD010000211.1:0-5169 GCA_033852095.1 Granulosicoccaceae bacterium
ATCGCCGCGGCACTGGCGGCACCGGCCTTCATCAAAAACGCCCAGGCCGCAGAAGTGACGCTGCGACTGCACCACTTTCTGCCACCTGTAGCGCCCATGCACAGCAAATTCTTTGTGCCATGGGCAGAGGAGATCATGGCGGCCAGCAACGGCGCCATCGAGGTGCAGATATTTCCCGCCATGCAGCTCGGCGGCAAACCGCCACAGCTGGCGGATCAAGTGAAAAAGGGTATCGTCGACATCGCCTGGGCGCTGCCGACTTACACCCCGGGTCGCTACCCCGTCGCCGAGACCATGGGCTTGCCCTTTATGGTCAGTAACGCGGAAAAGACATCCGTGGCACTGCATACCTTGATGGATGAATTTGGCGGCGACGAATTCCGCGGCATGAAGCCGCTGGCCTTCTGGAGCCACGACGGTGGCAAGCTGCACATGCGAGAGGGCAGCGTGCGCACCGCCGCGGATCTAGTCGGCAAGAAAATCCGCAGCCCCAATCGCCAGTTCGGTGAGCTGCTCACGGCACTGGGCGCCGAGCCTGTGTTCTTCCCAGTGACCGAGATGGTGGTGGGTCTGTCCAATGGCGTCATCGACGGCTGCTGCCTGCCATATGAGGTGGTGCCGCCCTTTAAGCTGCAAGAGCTGACCAAATCCAGCAGCGAGGCGGCCCCTGCTGCGCGCGGCCTGTACGCCAACACCAATGCGCTGTTGATGAACCAGCGCAGCTACGAGGGATTATCGGATGACTTGCGCGGCGTGATCGACGCGGCCAGCGGCATTGCCCTGTCGCAGCGCATCGGCAAGACCTTCGACCAGTTTGAATCGGTTGGTCGTGGCATCGTGGAGAAAAACGGCAATGAGATTGTCGAGATTTCTCTGGATGAAGTTGCCAAATGGCAGGAGCAGGCCAAACCGGTCTACGCCTCGTGGGAGCAGGAACTCAACGACCGCGGCCACGACGGCGCGGCCATCATCGCGCGGGCCAACGCGCTGCTGGACGGCTGATATGGGCTTGCTGTCCAGTCTCTGGCCAGAGCAGGGGGGGGCGCCCCCTTTGCACACTTGGCTTTTACGTCTGTGCACGCTGGCGGCAGCACTGGGCGGCATGGTTGTTCTCAGCGTGGCAACGATCGTCACTGCCTCCGTGCTGATGCGCAACCTGGGGCTGCGCGGCATCAGCGGTGATTTCGAACTGGTGCAGATGTCCTGCGTGTTTGCGGCTGGCTTGTTCTTGCCTCTGTGCCAGTTGAGCAAAGGCCACGTCATGGTCGATATCTTCACCGCCTGGCTGCCGCGCTCAATGGTCGCCTACCTGGATCGTTTTTGGACGCTTGTTTTTGCCGCCGCCTGGGGCCTGTTGTGTTTTTACACCTTTGAAGGCATGCAAGAGATCCGAGACTACAACGACCTCACCATGTTGTTGAGAATCCCGGTGTGGTGGTCCTTTGTGCCGGTCATTATCGGCACCGGTCTGTCCGCGTTTATCGCGGCACTGCAGGCCATTTTCTGGTACGACGAAGCCGTCCTGCCTGCGGAGAACTGAAGTGGACCCCACGCTAGTTTCAATATTCATGGTGGTCATCTTACTGGCCGCCATTCTAATTAGGGCGCCCATCGGCCTGTCGATGGCCTTGATTGGCTCGGGCGGTTATGTGGCGCTGACCAGTTCCGCCAGCCTGCAGGCCTACCTCACTACAGCCTGGCCCGACCGTTTCATGTCCTATGAGCTGGCTATTGTGCCGCTGTTTATTCTGATGGGCAACCTGGCCACGCGCACCGGTATTTCGAGCGCGCTGTTCGCCGCCTCCAATGCTTGGATAGGGCACTTCAGGGGCGGGCTTGCGATGGCGTCAGTGGCTGGCTGCGCCATGTTTGGCGCTATCTCTGGATCCTCCATCGCCACGGCCTCCACCATGGCGCGTGTTGCCCTGCCGGAGATGCGCAAACACAACTACTCCAATGCCCTAGCGGCCGGCTCACTGGCAGCCGGTGGCACCCTGGGCATATTGATTCCACCGTCTATTGTACTGATCATCTACGCGCTGCTGACCGAGCAAAATATCGTCAAGTTGTTCTTGGCCGCCACCTTGCCGGGCCTGTTGGCTGTGGCGGGTTTTATGATCACCATCGCCATCTACGTGCGCATCTACCCCGAGTCCGGCCCGGCGCAAACGCGCGCCAGCCTCAGTGATCGGCTGCGCAGCCTGCGCGAGGTCTGGCACATCGTCGGTATATTCGTGGTGGTCTTGGGCGGCATATACGGCGGGTTTTTCACCCCCGCGGAGGGCGCATCTATCGGTGTGTTTCTCACTTTGCTGGCGGGTATCGTCAGTCGCCAGCTCAGCCTCGAGGCGTTGGTCGCCAGCCTGGTCGACACCGCGGGCGCGACCGCGATGATCTTCGCCATCATCTTCGGCGCGGATCTATTCAACGTAGCGATGGCGCTGTCACGCATGCCCACGGCACTGGCGGATTGGTTTATCGCTGCGCAGATGGCGCCAATGGCGGTGCTGCTCTGCATCGTGGTGTTCTACCTGATCATGGGCTGTGTCATGGACAGCCTGTCGATGATCCTGCTCACGGTGCCGGTGTTTTTCCCCACAGTGATGAGTTTGGACTTTGGGCTGCTGCCGGAACAACAGGCGATTTGGTTTGGCATCCTTACACTTGTGGTGGTGGAAGTGGGCATGATCACGCCACCCGTGGGCATGAACCTTTTCATCATCTCCGCCATCGCCAAAAATATCTCCACCGGAGACGTGTTCCGCGGCACCGTGCCCTTTGTGATCTCGGAATTTGTGCGCATCATCCTGCTGATCATGTTCCCACCGATAAGCTTCTGGCTGCTGCAGTTCTGGGGGAGCTAGCACGCAAAGTCCGCGATTGGCCCGTACCAGAAGACACTGGGACGGGCCTTGCCCCGCCGTGCAAATGGCTGGAAAGTCGCTCGCTAAAGCGGGCTCTGCTTGTTTCGGTCGGGCCGCGCAGGTCGGGCCGCGCAGGTCGGGCCGCGCCGGATTTGAAGGATCGGCTATAGCGGGAAAAAGAAGGTCAGGCCCTCAGCAAGTCAAAACAATGCCTCGCAGCCAGAATGTGACATTCGAACACATCGCACTGCCAAGTTCGGAATCTCCCTCTGGCAGGTCACGCTTGCAAAACACCCAAAAATTCTCCAGCGCTTTTGCCGTGACAAGCAATATAGCTTGCGTCCACAATAGATATGCAGCACAACAATAGTCCATAGCACTCAATATCAGTAAAGTGTTCGGCTTATATAAAAAACTAAGCTCGGATTCTTGTGCGCAGATTGCTCGCTGATAAAAAACAGAAATTGCCAGTACAAACACACCAATGAGGATCGACACAGATGGGAAGATCAATGCGAAAATTGACGTCTAAATTAGATGGCGCATGCGCCGTGCTTACGCGGCGGAGATTGGCTGGGAAGAAAATGCAACTGCTGGCACCTGTGGTGGTAGCGCTCACACTTGGGGCCTGCAGTTCGGACGGCACATCGAGCATGGCCACCTTGTCCGCCGCAAACCCCGTGGGGTTCATGGGCAGCTGCGATGATTTGCTCGCCAATCTGCCGGTGATGGCCGACACCACGCTGGAGACAAGCAGCGAAGTACCCGCAGGGGAGTTGAGCGTGGGTGGTCAAGGCGTGGCGGCGCACTGCTTGGTCACGGGTAAAATGTTTGAGCGCATCAGTGAAGTGGACGGAAACGGCTACGCAATTTCCTTTGAGATGCGCATGCCCAAAGACTGGAATGGCCGGTTTTTTCACCAGGGCAACGGTGGAATTGACGGCAGTGTCAGAACCGCTGAAGGTGCCACGGGCGGTGGGCCGTTGACGCACGCACTGGGACAGGGCTTCGCTGTGCTGAGTTCCGATGCCGGCCATTCGAGCCGTGGACCGGGCTTTGGTTTTGATCCGCAGGCACGCTTGGATTATGGCTATCAAGCCACACAGAAACTGACACCCATGGCCAAGGCGCTGATTGCAGGCACCTACGGTAAGGCGCCAGACCGCTCCTATTTTGGCGGCTGCAGCAACGGTGGGCGGCACACCTTCAACGCCTTCACTCGCATGCCCGGCGAATACGACGGCTATCTCGCCGGCGCGCCGGGTTACAACCTGCCCAAGGCGGCAGTGGCCAATATCTTGGGGGCTCAGCGCTACGCTGCAATAGCCACGGATGCCACTGATTTGTCCACGGCTTTCACGATGAAGGAGCGCACCCTGCTTGTCGGCGCTGTGCTGAACAGCTGCGACAGTTTGGATGGCTTGGCGGATGGCATCGTCGGCGATGTGGACGCTTGTCAGGTGGACTTCAGTCTGGACGATGTGGCCACTTGTGACGCGGGCCGTGATGGCAGCTGTTTGAGCGGCGATCAAAAAACTGCTATCGGTGCCGTGTTCAGCGGTGAGAACGCGGCTGATGGCACCCCAGTGTATGCCGCCTTTGCTTTTGACGCGGGCACCCATCAGAGCAGCAACACCGGGTGGGAATTTGAAATGCCCATCAGTCGCGATTCGGGCGCGGTAGGGCAGGTCTTCGGGACACCGCCACAGCCAAACGGTTTTGGCGGTGCTGATTTTGTGTTGAATACCTCGCTCGAGGATTTAGTGGCAAGCATCAACGCTACCACGGCGTTGTACACCGAATCGGGCATGCAGTTCATGACGCCACCCAATCCAACTTCCCTGTCTGCGGTACGCGATCGTGGTGCCAAAATCATGGTCTACCACGGCGTCAGTGACCCGATCTTTTCGGCGTTGGACAGCGTTGCCTGGATCGACGGCGTACAGGCCGAGCACAGTGACGCTATGGACTTCGCGCACTTGTATTTGGTGCCGGGCATGGGCCACTGCAGAGGCGGTCCCGCAACCGATCAGTTCGACATGCTGACTGAACTCGTCACTTGGGTGGAGCAGGGCGTGGCACCTGAGCAGGTGGTGGCAACAGCGCGTGGCGTGGGCAATGCCGGTGAAGAAAACACCGAGTTGCCAGCCGACTGGTCCGCCAGCCGCACCCGTCCGCTGTGTGCCTACCCGCGGGTAGCGACCTACGACGGCAGTGGCGATGTGGAAGTGGCCAGCAGTTTCAGCTGCCAGTAGCCAAGTAACACAGGGCCGGTCAACAGTTGACCAGCCCTTAGGGTCGCCCC
>JAWSVD010000631.1:0-679 GCA_033852095.1 Granulosicoccaceae bacterium
ACCAAAGCCTCGCCCTGTGGGTGAGCATTCATGCTTACAAGACCGCTCTGGGGCGCTAGCAAACCTCGCCAATCGTAAAGCTAAAGCTTCACCCACAAAGAAAACACCGAATCGAAGTGGGTAAGGCTTCAGCCTTACAATGTCGCTCAGGGGTGGCTAATCGCCCAGCCACACACAATCCCAATACGGATAATCCCCAATGCGTTGTACCAAGCCCGCTCGCAGCGGATTAGCCACAATATAGCGCGCAATCGCCAAGCGGTCGTCGGTCTGGCGCAGTGCTCGGTCAAAATACCCGCGCTGCCAAACGGGGCCGCTGCGCTGCATGACGGCGTTGCAGTCACGTGCACTTCGGCCTTTAAGCACGCGCAGCGTATCCGAAAGATTGTGAGCGTGTTCGAGTCGCAGCAATACATGGAAATGATCGGGCATCAATACCCAACACAGTGGCTGGATGCGCCCCTCCGAAGCCAGCGAATGCAAACACCGGCAAAAACTATAGGCGACCTGAGGGTCTCGGAAAAATCCAGTGCGCCCATGCGTCGACGTCGTGATGTGATATTCCATCGCTGGGCCTGAAACTCGGCCCTTAAAAAGATCGTTGTAGCTCATGGCTTCAAGCTATCAGCCTCTTCACTGTGCACCTTGGCACGGTAATGAGAAAATCGTCCCGTCACGG
>JAWSVD010000212.1:0-30716 GCA_033852095.1 Granulosicoccaceae bacterium
GGGCCCGGTGTCTGCTACCGGCTGTGGGCCGAGACGGGGCACAGTCGCCGCGCAAAGCGCTGGCAGCCTGAGGTTCTTCGCGCTGATCTCACGCCACTGCTGATGGAACTCGGGCTCTGGGGCGTGCAGCAAAGCGGCGAGATTAGCTGGGTCGACAGCCCGCCTGAGAGTGCCGTCAGCCACGCCATGGACCTGATGGCGCAGCTCGGTGCCTGGGGGCCGCAGGGCCTGACAAACTACGGCAATGCACTGGCCAAACTGCCGGTGCACCCGCGGCTCGCCCACATGCTGCTCTGGGCCCAGGCGCGCGGAGCTGGGCAGCGTGCTTGCGCCTTGGTCGCCGTGCTCGAAGAGCCCGCAGCGCGGCGGGACAGTGATCTCGGCCCCGAACTGCGCCAGCTAACAGCTGCGCAGAAGCGCCGTGCACAGCAGCTGCGCGCTTTGCTGCCGGCCTCGGCGGCTGTTGCAGGGCAGCCGCTGCCATCTTCGGCTGTGTTGCTGGCCCAGGCCTATCCCGATCGAATCGCCAGGCGCCGAACGGCGGGCGGTGATGCGCGCTATCAGCTCAGCAGCGGCTCGGGCGCTGTGCTCGCCGAGCAGGACAGCCTTGCGCACGCGCCCTGGCTGGTGATTGCCGGACTCGGCGGTGCCGGCACGGAATTGCGGATCTTCGATGCGCTTGCGCTGGATATCGCTGAAATTCAGCAGTGCAGCCCTGAGCTGATCACACGGCGAGAGTCTGTGGCGTGGGATGACAGGGCGCAGCGTGTGAGCGCCGAGACCCAGTGGCGACTCGGTGAAATTCTGATCGAAAGCAAAGCGCTGCACGCGGTCGATCCCGTTTTGCGTGCCGAGGCGCTGTTGCAGGGGATTCGTCGCAAGGGCTTGCTGTGCTTGCCTTGGGCGGAAGACACACATGAGTGGCGTGCTCGTGTTGCGCGTATGCGCGAGCTCAGCGGCGATGCCCAGTGGCCAGCGGTGGATGACGCCAGCTTACTCGAGACTCTCGAAGAATGGCTTTTGCCCTGGCTGGCGCAGAGCAGCAGCTTGAAAGCTCTGCTGCAGTTGGACCTGCTGCAAATATTACAAGGGCGCTTGGACTACGCCCAGCAACAGCAGCTGGATCAATGGTTGCCGCGCCGTTATACGGTGCCGAGCGGCTCACAGATACAGCTGCGTTATGCCTGTGAGGGCAATCCGGTGCTGTCGGTCAAGTTGCAAGAGATGTTCGGCTGCAGTGAGAACCCCGCTGTGGCGCAAGGGCGGTTGCGGCTGAAGGTTGAGCTGCTCTCGCCGGCGCGCCGCCCGGTGCAAATAACAGAAGACTTGGCGAATTTTTGGCACAACAGCTACGACGCGGTAAAAAAAGACCTGGCCGGGCGCTACCCCAAGCACCCCTGGCCCGACGACCCGCTGCAGGCGCAGGCAACAGCTCGGGCCAAACCGCGCAAGCGCTGATTTAACTCGATTCCATAAAAAAAGCCCGCAGTGTGCGGGCTTCGAAAGCGGCCGAGTCGTTGTTACTGCAGCGGCAGCACCCGGATCTCCACACGCCGGTTCTGGCCGCGGCCCTCGCGGCTGTCATTTGAGGCGACCGGGCGGTGCTCGCCGTAGCCGATCGCGGCCAGGCGGTTCGCGTTCAGGCCGACCTTCTCCTGCAGGTAGCGGGTGGCACTGTTGGCGCGCGCGCTGGAGAGTTCCCAGTTGCTGGGGTAGAGATCGCGTGAGGTGTAGGCGAGGGGGACATTGTCCGTGTGGCCTTCTACGTTGATCTTGTTGTCCATGTCGAGCAGTGCGTCACCCACGATTTTCATCAGGGCCTTGCCTTGCTTGGACAGGCTGGCGCGGCCGGAGCCATAGAGAGACCCGCTGGAAAGCTGCACAACCACTGAATCGTCGTCCTCTATGTGCACTTCTACACCTGAGGACTCGGCCAGCTGCTCGCGCAGCATGTCCCGCGTTCGACCCGCCAGACGGCGAGCCTCTCCCATGGTGCCTTTGACTTGCTGCAGCTCTTCACTGTTGCTGCTGAGCTGTGTACTGGCGGTGCCCAGTTGCTCGCGTGTGTCGTTGAGCTGCGCTTCGGTGTCGCCCAGTGCCTCTCGAACGGCGAGCAATTCGTGGCGCTTGCTCTCCAGATCGTTGAACAGTGTTTGCCTCTCGCTGTTCAGCGTGCTGACCTGATCGCTCAATGTGCTTATCTCAACAGAAAGGTCGCTGACGATCAGCTCCTGCTCTTTGCCCTTGAGATCGATCTGAGATTCAAGGTCAATGAGCTGTGTCTGCAGGGGTTTGAGCTTTGTGACCATCGCTGAGAGTTCCGCAATTTGCGAATCGGCCGAGCTCACTTGGCCCAGCAGCGTCAGCTGTTCCTTTTGGAAGCTGTCTTTGTCCGCTTCTTGAGAGTTGCTGAGTTCATCCAATTGAGCGCTCAAGCTCTCGCGCTCCGTGGTCAGTCGCTCCACCTGTTGGTTCAAGGCAGCGACGTGCTGCTTCAGGGTGGGCAGCTCGGTATTGAGCGTGCTGTTGCGCTTGTCCAGTTCGTCGCGTTCACTCTGCAAACTGGCCAGTTGCAGCACAATGCCTTCTCTTTCCGCGTTCACAGCGCCGTAGTTGCTCTGCAGCGCGTCCCGCTCTTCAGTCAGCGTTGCCAGCGATTTGCTGAGGCCGCTGATCTCATTCAGCTGGCTTTCTGTCTCGGCCCTGAGGCTTTCAACTTGGCCTTGCTGCGTCTGCGCTGTTTCATCTGACAAGCTGATCTGCGCCTGCGCTGAATCACGCGCTGCCGTGCTTTCTGTCAGTGATACCGTCAGTTCGTTGATTTTTGTGATGCCTTCATCGCGTGCTGTTTCCAGCGCGCTGAGCTGCTCGTTCAGCCCGGTGTTGGCAGAGGCCTTGTCGCTGTTCTCGACGATCAGCGCGTCGCGCTCATCGCTGACTTGCGAGAGCGCTGTGCTCAGCTGCTCAATTTTAGCGCTGTGCTGACTTTGCTCTGTCTCGAGCAGGCCGAGTTTTGCAGCTATGCTCGCGCTGTCGGTGGAGGAACTCTGCGCAGTGCTGAGCAGCGCGTCACGCTCCAGGGTCAAGGCATTGGCCGTGTCGCGCCATTGTGAGAGGGTGATGAGCAGGTCGTTTGTCTCGCCGGTGAGGGCCGCGTTTTTAGTGGCTTGCTCGGCGAGCTGCGAGTTGATGTCGTCGTTGCTGCTCAGCATCTCTTGCAACTGCGCTTGCAATGCCGGAAATTTAGCCGCGTCTTCTGCGGTGCTTGCCTGCATCTGTTCGACTTCCAGTTGCGCCAGGTCCAGGGCTTCACGCAAGCTTTTGCTCTCCGTGATGGCGCCGTCCGCCTGCGCGCGTGCAGCGTTGAGATCAGCGAGTAGACTCTCAGAATCTTCAGCGGGGGAGCCCTGCGCAATCTTCAGCTCATCGAGCTGTGTTGTCAGGCTTTGATTGCTTGTTTCCATTGCCAACAGCTGGGCTTGCAGTGCGGGCAGTTCTGCTGCACCTTCGGCGGCGCTGGTTTTTTCGCTCTGCAGGGCGAGCTGTGCGAGGTCCAGGGCTTCGAGCAGTTTGTCGCGCTCGGCCGTCACGCCCTCGGCTTGCGTGCGCGAGCTGTTGAGCTCGGCGCTGAGCTGCTCGGACTGCGCGCCGATGTTGTCTTGTTTTGTCTGCAACTCGCCGAGCTGCGCATGGAGCTGATCGCGCTGCGCTTGCATGTCGGACAGCATCTTCTCGCGGGTGGCGAGCTCTTCACGCAACAGCGGCAGCTCCTTCGCCTGTTCTTGCACGGCTTCGAGCTGGTGTTCTGCTTCGCTGCCGTTCAGGGATTGTTGTTCAAGGGAGCTATTCGCTTCGGTCAGCGCTGTCTGCTGATTGACGAGCTGTGCCTGCAGTGTGCTCAACTGGGTCTCCAGCGCCTGCCGTGCACCAGTGGCTTGCTCCAGCTGAACCTGCACTTCCGCCAGCTGTTCGCTGTCCGACTGCAGCAGTGTCAGGCGTTCACTGAGCCGGCTGCGGTCGGCGCTAGTCTCGTCGAGGCTGCCCATCAAGGTGGATATACGGGTATCGAGTGCGGAGACTGTCTCTTCGCGGCTGGACTGCAGCAGGGCCAGTTTTGCTTCTAGGCGGTAGAGCTGGGTCTGCTTGTCGGTGGCTTGTTTAACCGCTTCTTCTTCAAAAGCTTGGTAGTTGTCGTTGGCACTCGCCAGTTGGCGTGTCAGTTCGTTGCGCTCACCGAGGGCAAATTCAAGTTTTTCTGTGCCAGCGCTTAGATTCAAACTGAGGGCGCTGTTGTTTTGCTGTGCTGCCGTGAGCTCGGTGCTGAGCGTGCCGTTGTTTTGATTCAGCTCCGCGAGCTCGGTGCCGAGCTGCTCGTTATTTTGTTTCGCCGCGGCGAGTTCCTCGCTGAGCGCAGTGCTGTTCTGGCTGGCTGCCGCGAGTTCCTCGCTGAGCGCAGTGCTGTTCTGGCTCGCTGCCGCGAGCTCGTCGTTGAGCGCTCGCTGCTTTGTCTGCGCTGCAGAGAGCGAACTCTGCAGTGTTGTATTCTGCTCCAGCAAGCTGTTGTTCTCGACAACGCGGGCTTCCAGTTGACTCTTGGCTGCAGCCAGTTTGGCGTCAAAGTCGGTGTTGCCTGCGTTGAGCTTGGCCAGGTTGTCGAGCAGCTCTTGTTGTTTTGATTTCGACTGCGCCAGTTGCTCGTGCAGTGCTTGGGTTTCGCCGTTGAGGCCGTCGATCTCTGCGCCCAGCTGGGTGCGAATAGAGCTCAATTGGGATTCGGCTTCGCTGCCTTGTTCGCTCATTTGCGACTGCAGCGACGATACCTGCTCATTCAAGGGGGCAAGTAGGCCGAGCTGCTGCTCCAGCTGCTGTGACTGCGCCAAGCTGTTTGCATTGACTGCGGTGACTTTATCCAGCGCTACTTTGGTGTTGTCCAGCTCCAAAGTGATGGCTTGGTTGTGGGCGATTGAGTCGTCCAAGAGGCTTTGCACCTGCTCGAGATTGTGCTGCAGCGCGACAGGCTCGACCTCTTGCAGTGCCTCGAGGCCGGAGAGCTGCTGCTCCAGCGGCACAATCACTTCGTTGCGCAGGCGTTCGTTCTCGAGGTTTAAGCGATCGCGCTCGGCCATCAGAGCCTCTGCTTGCGATTGCCGCTCCGAGAGTTCTTGCTGCGCACCCTGAAGCTGGCTGTCGAGCCCGGCCATGGCTTCGTTTTGTTGCTCGAGTGTCTGCTGCAGGGCGGTGTTAACTTCTGCCGCCGCGCTCGCGCTGTTGCTGTCCAGCAAGGTGTTGCTCTGCAATTGCTGAACTTCGGAAGTACTGGCGTGAGAGACCGTAGTGTCAGGTGCGCCTGTGCCGAAGTAGCGAAATACAATGGCGAGTATCAGAAGCAATCCGGCGGCAATTGCGGCAACCGTTAAGGTGGCGGCAGCTCCACGCGCGGCGCGCGGTGGGTTTTTCAACATTGAGAGTTTCTCCAGTGCATCACAGCTAGGGCAGAAGAGCGACACGACACGGCGCTCCCTCTGCCCATTGTAGCCAAATGCAGGCGTGAAACCTATGCACTTAAAAGAATGTCATGTTCTTGCGCGGGCGGAGGCCGAAGCAATCCCAAATCCCGTGCGGCGTGGGCTCAGGCGGCAGCGTTGGCCGTTGCGTTAGCCGCACCGATAATGCGCTGCAATTGTTGTATGCCGAGCCCAGACTTCAAGGAGCCAAAGTAGCGATTGCTCTTCTCAATGCGTGCGGCCAGTGCCTGTGGCTGCTCTTTTGCCAAAGATGCAACAGAGTCAACACCACTCGCGGCGAGCGCCATGAGTTCGTGTGGGCTCACACCCGGCAACGCACTGAGTGCCGCCTGTGCCTTTAGATTGTTTGCTGCGGCCCCTTCGAATCCCGCGGCTATCAGGGTCTCCGTGTTTGCGTTTGCCAAAGAGGCCAAATCGCTGACACCGAGGGCGCGCAAGGTTGCACCCGTGCTGCGGTTGATGCTGACGAGGTGCTCCAGCGGCAAGGTCTTATGTGCTTCCGCAGCGTCTGTTTGGCTCGCCGCGGAGCTCAATGCAACGGCCTGAGTGGTTTCGGTTACTTCCGCCACTGGCGCCGGTGCGCTGCTTTGCTGCTGTGTTGTCGCGGACGAGGTGCTCGGTGCAGTCGATGACGAAGGCTCCGGCGTGACATCTGATGTGGCGTCTTGTGCCGGCGCCGCTGGGCTGCCAGCAGAGAATCGCCGGTAGAGAAAGTAAATCAGTGCCACGACAACTAATGCAATAAGAATTTTCACGGTTTAAATCCTCGGTCGGTGATGGGGTGTTCAGTCTTGCAAACGAACGCTCTGTGCTTCGGTTGAACGCGTTCAACCGAACTGGCTGCATTCACGATACCCTGCCGCAGGTGTTTTGACGAGGGCAGTGGCCGTCTCAAGGGGCTCAGTAGCGCGCTTTCTCTGAAATTTCCAAAGGCACTAGCGCCTGTCCAAGGGCGCTGTCCCGAAAGTGAGCATTCGGGACCGCTTTGAGGTGATTGTGATGCTGCGCATTATGTGCCGCAAAGCCGCGAAGATAGCAGGCCATGAACGGGTTTCGGGTCACTGAGGTGCTGGTTTATTCATCAAATAGATCGGGTGTGTAGGGCGTTTTCTGTGGCTTGGCCAGACATTCAGCGCCTTCGTTTCTGGCGTTGTCCACCCAGCTACCAACTTGGCGCTTTCGCAGTGGGGTGGCGCTAGTTGGCTGCAGGGGGCCCTGGCCATCGAGCCAATCGATCGCGGCTGCAGGTGTTATGGCAACGGGCATGCGGTGGTGGACTTCTGCCATGTGCTTGTCGGCGGCGGTGGTGAGCAACGCCAGCTGCGGCCCGTCTGCGGCCAATCGCCAGATAGCGGCGAGTGCCAGGGCCGGTTCAGCGTCTGCCGTGAAATGCCAAGCGTGCCGCGCGCCGTTGCGCTGTTGCCATTCATAGAAGCCGTTGACGGGCACGAGTGCGCGTTGCTGCAATAAGTGTTTGAACGTCGGCTTGTCTGCGGCGCTCTCACTGCGGGCGTTGATGACAAGCGGGCCGGTAGGCAGTGGCATGCCCCAGTGCATGTGGTGCCAGGCAGCGGGCTGGGCTGGGCCACTGCCAGAGACCTGGCCGGAAAAATGGCTCAGCGTGAGCAAGCTGCTGCTAGGCGCGATGTTGTAGCGCGGCTGTGCGTCTACGTCGAACAAGGGCAGGCCGATATCGGCCATCATTTTGCGGATGCCGTCCAGGTCACTGAGGTTGAGTCGACCGCACATCGTTGTTTATTCGCCTGTGAACGAAGGTGCGCGCTTGTCCAGAAAGGCGCGCACGCCCTCGGCGTGGTCTGATGTTTTGCCAGCGGCTCGCTGCAGGTCGCGCTCTAGGTCGAGTTGTTCCGGCAGCGGGTTTTTCCAGCTCTGGTGGATGGCACGTTTGGTATAGGCGAGGCCCACGGTGGCTTGCTGCGCGAGGCGCTGCGCCATCTGTTCACTGGTGTCGACCAGCGCATCATCGTCGACCGCCTGCCAGATCAGCCCCCAGTCGGCTGCTTGTTCGGCGCTGATGGGCTCGCCGAGCAGCGCCATGCCCATGGCGCGGGCATGGCCTGCCAGGCGGGGCAGCAGCCAGGTGCCGGCGCAGTCCGGTATCAGCCCTATCTTTGAAAAGGCCTGGATAAATTTGGCCGATCGCGCTGCAATCACGATGTCGCAGCACAATGCCAAGTTTGCCCCGGCGCCTGCGGCGACGCCATTGACGGCGCATATCACGGGGATGTTCATGCCCGTGATGGTCAGTGCCAGCGGGTTGTAGTCCTGTTCCAGCGCATCGCCGAGGTCTACCGGTTCCTGCCGTTTGCCGAATGCCGCCAGATCCGCTCCGGCGCAAAAGGCACGGCCGGCACCGGTGATCAGCAGGCAGCGAATACTGCTGTCCGCTTGCACGGCAGTCAGGGCGTGGCGGATCTCGGCGTGCATGTCTGCGGTGAAGGCGTTGAGCTTTTCGGGCCGGTTGAGCACGAGGCGAGCGACGCCTTTAGACAGGCCGAGAGCGATGTTTTGGTATTCCATTGGGCGTCCTTGTGAGGCGGGAAGTTAGCGCTTCTGGTCGGTGCGTATTGCATGGCACAATGCTGCATCAATTGTCCCATATTTCAGGAGTCGTCATGTCCTACGAGAATATCAAAGTTGAGCAGCACGGTGCTGTTTGCCTTATCGAGCTGTACCGTCCCAAGGCTTTGAACGCCCTGTCCAAGGGCTTGATGGATGACTTGACTGCCGTGCTGGACGTGGCTGAAGGCGACAGTGCCACGCGCGTCATCGTGCTCAGGGGCAGTGACAAGGCCTTTGCCGCCGGGGCCGACATCAAGGAGTTTCAGGGCAAGAGCTATTCCGATGCCTACCGTGAGGGTTTGATCACGGCAAATTGGGAGCGCATTGACCGCTGCCGCAAGCCGGTGATCGCCGTGGTGGCGGGTTACGCCCTGGGCGGTGGCTGTGAAGTTGCCATGATGTGCGATTTTATCATTGCCGCTGACAACGCCGTTTTTGGCCAGCCTGAGATCAAGTTGGGCATAGTCCCCGGCGCCGGCGGCACCCAGCGACTCACCCGCGCCATAGGCAAGGCCAAGGCAATGGAGCTGGTGCTCACGGGGCGCAACATGAAAGCAGAAGAGGCGGAGCGGTCCGGACTCGTGGCGCGTGTGGTGCCTGTAGAGAGCTTGATGGAAGAGGCAATGAAAACCGCGCAGCGTATCGCCGAGCATGCCTTGCCCGCGGTCATGATGGCCAAAGACCTGGTGAAAACGGCGCAGCAAGTCGGCCTGGACGAGGGGGTCAAAATCGAACGCCGCGTCTTCCATTCTTGTTTTGGCACGCCGCACCAGATTGAGGGCATGGCTGCCTTTACGGAAAAACGAAAAGCAGATTTCGAGCACGAATAAGCGCGGTTTCAGGCGGGGGAGAGCGGCCGCTGCATTAGCAGCCGCATTTACTTAGCTGGGCTTGCTGCCCGGTGGGGTCGGCTTTTCAGGTGGCTTGGACAGGGCCTCGCACTCGCGGAAAATCTTCACCGTGCAGCGCTGGCAGACGGCGGGGTCGAAACGTTCGCTGATGTCCCGTAGGGCGTAGGTTTTGGAGTCCATGATGTTCTGGTCACCGATGTGGGCGAGCACACCGTAGCGATTCAAATCGACCACCGTTTTTTCTTTGAGGCCCACCAAGACCAAGCTGCCGCCCATTTTAGTGCGGTTGTCGGCTTCGCGCTCCAGCATCTCGGCACCGGCCAGATCAATGAAATTGACCCCCTCGCAGAGCACCATCAGGTGTTTCTGTCGCGGGTTTGCCCGTCGCAGTCGATCGAGCTGTGTCTCGACATAATCAACCGCACCAAAAAACAAGGAGCCGTCGATGCTGGACATTTTCATCTGCGGGCATTGTGGCAGCTGAAATTCGTCGGCGTCCTCGATGCGCCGCTTGGGGGCATTGGGGTTGGGTGCCAAGCTGATGACTTTGGGCTTCGAGGTGCGGTTCAGGTAGAGCAGCAGGGACAGCAATACCCCGCCGTAGACGGCGAACTCCAGCTCCACGAAGAGCGTCGAAGCAAAGGTGGCGGCCAGCACGGACCACTCGTGGCTGCCGGCGGAGATGATCTTTTTGATCTCGGGCACATTGACCAGTCCCCAGGCGACGATGACGATGACGCCACCCATGGCGGGGATGGGCAGGTAGCGGGTGAGCGGCGCCACAAAGAGCACCAGCAGTGCCAAGGCGATGGCGGCGAAGATCGCCGACAGCGGGGTGCGGGCGCCGGCGTCGTAGTTGACCCCTGAGCGGGTGAAGGAGCCAGAGCCCGCGTAGGCAGAGAAAAAGCTGCCGACGATGTTGGACAGTCCCTGGCCGATAAATTCTTGGTTGCCGTCGATGCGTTGCCGGCTTTTCACCCCGATGGAGCGGGAGATAGAGACAGCTTCTATCAAACCCAAGATGGCCACGGCCAGTGCACTGGTGGACCAGGCGCGAATGCTGTCCAGGGTGATGTCGGGCACTGAAGGCGGTGGCAGGTGTGAGTTGAGTGCGCCCAGTAGCTCGACGCCGTGCTGCTCGCCGTCCAATACCCAGGTCAGCGCGCTGCCTGCTAGCAGCGCCACCAGCAAATGGGGTGCTTTTGCATTGACGAATTTGACCAGCACCGCGACCCCTGCAGTGACACCTGCAATCAACAGTACCATGGGATTGATCGATTCCCACGCGAGCGCTATCTGCCACCAAGTGTGTACAAAGTCAGCCCGTTCTAGATCCAGCCCCAAGACGACCTTCATCTGGCTGGTGAGGATAAGCGCGGCGGCCCCAGTCGTGAAGCCCACGACCACGGTGTGGGAGACGAAATTAACCATGGTGCCCAGGCGCGCTAGACCGAACACCAGCTGGTAGATGCCCGCGAGAAAAGTCAAGGTGAGGACAGCGCTGATGTAGTCCGGTGAGCCCGGTTCGGCAAAACCCGATACGGTGGCGAAGACCACGATGGAAATGGCGGTGGTGGGACCGCTGATCAAATGCCAGGAGGAGCCAAACAGCGCCGCAATAACCGGTGTGACCATGGCCGTGTACAAGCCATACTCGGGTGGTAGGCCCGCGATGATCGCAAATGCCACGCCCTGCGGCAGCACGATAACGGCGTTAGTCAGGCCTGCAATGAAGTCTGCGCGTAGGGAATTGCGGTTGACCAGCGGCCACCACAACAGAAATGGAAGAAGTTTATTCCAGCGCGTCATTGTCTAGTCAACATGCGAGGTACTGTAACGGTAGCGAGCGAATCATCGTGTCGTGATCAAAGCTAAGCGAATGGTGTACCAGTCTTGGTTTGCATCAAAACCAAGGCCTACAGACACCGTCAGTCAATAGCGGGCATCAGCGCATAATACGCCGCTGTGTCCACTGAGGCAAAGCCAGCTGTGCAGTGAGATTCATACCAGTGAGTCCGTACAAATCGCTGTTGTTTACTCTCTCAGTATATCTGAGATTGCAAGGATATTGTTGCTCACCGCACAAGAAGCAGCGCATTTGGCTACGTCCTTGTGGGCGAGCGACAGGTAGAAAGCGCTTAGAATGCCTCTACGGTCTGGCTCTCGTCGGGAGAGCTAGTAGGCTCGTCCGTCGGGTTTGTCTCCGCCGAACGTGACTCGACAGCAGGTTTATCTTCGTCACTTTTGGACGTGGTTTCGGTCAGGCCCATGGCTTCACCGCCCAGGGCGCTCATGGTGGCCTCGACCAAAGACAGCAGTGTCTCTGACATCAAGGCAAAATCAGCGTCAAAGCGTGCAGCTGGATCATCGTCGGTGTCCTCAGACTCGAGTGTCTCCGAAAATTTCAGGCGACGCATGATGAGATCTTCTGCAAGCTGTAGATCGACTTTCTCATCCCAATTCACACCCACTTTTACCGCGTTCAATCCGCCCTGCAAATGTTGTTGTACTTCAGGGCTGAGCAACTCAAAGTTGCTGACGCGAACCACTGCGCCGCCGTCACCGGGTTCACGCAGCTCGCAGTCAGAGGCCAGGGTGAAATCGAAGCCGGGTTCTTCTCCGGCCAACCAGCGACCAAAAGCATTGTGCGCGGGGGTCTTGATCATGATGGGCGTGATGGGCAAAGTGCCGACCGTCTCACGCAAAAAACCTGTCAGGGTTTCTGCCTGTTTCGGGCTGCTGGCATTGATTAAGATCCAGCCCGCCTTATGGTCGATCAGCGCGTGGATGCGTTTGGTGCGGCTGAAGGCGCGGGGCAGTAACTCGAGTGTGACCCGTTCTTTGATCTCCTCACGCTCCGCGGCGCGCAGTTTCCGACCCTGTTGTTCTTGCAACTCATTGATTTCATCTTCCACAAAATCACGTACCACACTGGCTGGCAGCACTTTGCTCTCGACCTGAATGCAGATGAGCTGACGGCCCATGGCAGTGTGGACCAGGGATTCGTGAACGCCTTGCGCGGGCGCTACCCAGCCAATGCTTTCGGTGGCGTGCGGGCCGCAGGGTTCGAATTCCCGCGTCTCGAGTTTTTCTGCCAGCGCCTCCGAGGCGGGAAGGGCGTCGGCGTCACGAAGTCGCCATGCACATACATTCTTGAACCACATGAATTTTTTCTTTTCCCCAAATAAATCGCGCCAGCCGAATTGGCTGGCGCATCATTGTACCTCAGCGATGAGGCGAAGATCTTAGGATGCGCCGAGTCTGTCGGCGCTTTCTGCAGCACAGCTGGGTGCTGGATATTGAGAACAAGTGAAACCGTGTCTCTCTCGTTCGCGATTCGCAGAGCACTCTCCTGAGATACCCTATTGTAGCTGCCCGTGCCTGTTTTTACATGGCGCCGTAGTTGGGGCCACCGCCGCCTTCGGGCACCACCCAAGTAATGTTCTGCGACGGGTCTTTGATGTCGCAGGTCTTGCAGTGCACACAGTTCTGCGCGTTTATTTGAAAGCGTTTTTCACCCGCTTCCTCGACGATCTCGTAGACGCCTGCAGGGCAGTAACGCTGCGCCGGCTCATCCCACCTGCTCAAGTTGATCTGCAGCGGGATTGCAGGGTCCTTTAGCTTCAGGTGCACCGGCTGCTCTTCTTCATGGTTCGTATTGGAAATGAAGACAGACGACAGCTTGTCAAAACTCAAGACGTTGTCGGGCTTGGGGTAGTTGATTTGCGCAGCTGCAGCAGCGGGCTTGAGAGTGGTGTGATCAGCGTGCTCGTCGCGCAGCGTGATCGGCAGTTTGCCGCCAAAAATATTCTGGTCAATGAAGTTAAAAGCGCCGCCGAGCCAGGTGCCAAACTTGTGCATTGC
This sequence comes from Granulosicoccaceae bacterium, assembly GCA_033852095.1. GTDB lineage: Bacteria > Pseudomonadota > Gammaproteobacteria > CALCKW01 > CALCKW01 > CALCKW01. The sequence continues at coordinate 12,824 of JAWSVD010000212.1, forward strand.
AGTGCTGAAATTGCGGGTTGATTTGAGTTCCTGACCGGCCCAGCTGTCGAGAAAAGCCGTGTCGAATTCCGACAGTGTCGCGCCGCCTGTGTCGTCGGCCGCGAGTTTCGCAAAAACCGTTTCGGCGGCCACGATGCCTGATTTCATTGCGGTGTGTGAGCCTTTTATCTTGGCGTCGTTCATGGTGCCCGCGTCGCATCCAATCAACAGCGCACCCGGCATGCTCATCTTCGGCAGCGCGTTCAGCCCGCCTTTTATTAGCGCGCGCGCGCCATAGGAAACGCGGCGACCGCCCTCGAGGTGTTGTTTCAGCACGGGGTGGTGCTTGAGGCGCTGAAACTCATCGAAAGGGCTCAGGTGCGGGTTTTCATAGCTGAGTGCAGTGACCAAACCCACGGAGACCAGATTGTCATCCAGGTGGTATAAAAAGAACCCGCCTGCAGCGCCGTTATCGGACAGGGGCCAGCCAGCGCCATGCAAAACAGTGCCAGGTTTGTGTTGGTCGTTGGGGATTTCCCACAATTCTTTTATGCCGATGCCGTAGTGCTGCGGAGTTTTCCCTGCGTTGAGGTCAAACTTGGCGATGAGCTCTTTACCCAAGTGGCCGCGACAGCCTTCAGCAAATAAAGTGTATTTTGCGTGCAGCTCCATGCCGGGTTCGAAGCTGTCTTTGGGCTTGCCATCGCGGTCTAGCCCCATGTCGCCAGTGGCCACACCTTTGATGCTGCCGTCTTCGTTGTAGAGGATCTCGGCGGCGGCAAAGCCCGGGAATATCTCTACTTCCAGTGCTTCAGCTTGCTCAGCCATCCAGCGGCACACATTGCCCAAACTGACAATGTAGTTGCCGTGGTTGTGCATGGGATTCGGCACCATCCAATTGGGGGTGCGGAAAGACTTTTCTTCACCTGTCAAGAAAAAGACCTGGTCTTCGCTGACAGGGGTGTTGAGAGGGGCGCCTTGTTCTTTCCAGTCGGGGAACAGCTCGTTCATCGCGGTTGGTTCGAGCACAGCGCCAGAGAGGATATGAGCCCCCACTTCTGAACCTTTTTCCAATACGACGACACTGATTTCGCGGTCGTTTTCTTTCGCCAGCTGCTTGATTTTACAGGCCGCAGCCAATCCAGCAGGACCGGCGCCGACGATGACAACGTCAAACTCCATCGATTCGCGTTCCACGTTCACCTCTTATATCTTTATAGTTTAATGATGGGATGCGTGGGGATTATACGGCTAAGCCCACAGCATAGGGGAGTTGTAAACTGTGCGTGTTTGCCTATGGTAACTGTTCGCGTACTGCGGGGAAGCCATTCAGGGCATATTTGGCGGAGATTGGACGCTTATGCGCGCATTTTGACTGGAAATGCAAAAAGGCGGTGAATGCTCACCGCCTTATCGTTTATTGAGGATTATGCGCCGTCTCGGCGCCGCTCAGTACTAATGTCAATGTGGTATTTTTTCATCAATCGGTACAGCGTGACGCGGGAGACACCCAGCTGTTGCGCGGTTTCTGTCACATTGTGGTAGTTGCGATTGAGCGCTGTGCGGATATATTCGCCTTCGGCCAGCTTTCGCGCTTGCTCCAGGCTGATCACACCGGTGTCTGTGTCTAAGTCCTCTAGGCCCAAGTCGACCGGTTGGATCATGTTGGTATCGGCCATGATCAAGGCGCGGCGCACACGGTTGAGCAGCTCTTGCAGATTGCCCGGCCAGTTGTAGCGGTGCATTGCGGTTTGCGCAGCGTGCGAGAAGCCTCTGACTTTGCTGCGGCGTTCAGCGGCGCAACGCTTAAAGAAGTGTTCGGACAATTGCTCTAAGTCGCCGATGCGCTCGCGCAAAGGGGGGACCTCAACACAGAGAACGCGCATGCGATAGTAGAGGTCTTCGCGAAATTGTTTGGCCTGCACCAGCTCATCCATGTTTTGGTCAGTGGACAGCACCAGGCGGGGACTGGCGTCAATTCGGGCGGTTGAATCAACCCGCTGGAAGGACCCCGTCTCCAAAAAACGGACCATTTGGGTTTGTAGCTCGGCCTCCATCAAGTGGATGTTGGCAATGTGCAGCGTGCCGTCCCGCGCGTTTTCGATGCCGCCCACTTTGATGACTTGGCGCACGCCGTCGTCTGTGATGCGCTCTTGGCCGAAGAGCTCAATGGCCAACTTTTCGGGTGCGATCATCGAGCAGTCGACAGCGACGAAATCGTTCTGCGCTTCCGCAGACAGGGCGTGTATAGCCAGTGCAGCGGTGCTTTTGCCCGTGCCTGTCTCACCGAGAATCATCGTCGGCGCATTGACCCGTGCAGCTCTGTACAGTGTATTGACCACCTGCCGCATCGGCTCGGAGGGGCCGATCAGCGTGACCTGCTGGGTGTCCACTGCGGCTGTGTTTTTTTGCGGCGGCAATAACATGGCCATGCCGTGGGCGTGGCCCACGGTGCCCACCAGCTGCCGCGTGTCCACAGGGTGGGTATGGAAGTCGTGGCAGTGAGTGGCGATAAGTTCGCTCAACGCAGGGTCACTGCGCATGCTAGCGGGGGTGATGGCGATCCAGTAGATTGCTTGCCTGGCGAAGAGCAGCCTGAGGCGCTCTAGGCTCTCGCTGGAAATCCCGTCCAAAGACGCGACCGCTACCTTGTAGCTGGTCTCGCTGAGGGATTGTTCGGCGGCGCTGAGGGTCTCCACCACAGTGACTTGCCAATCGGCAGACTGCAGTTCGTGCAGGGTGGTTTTATCGGCGCTTCCCGATGACAGATAAAGTAATTTTCGTCCTAAAGCGGATGGCGTGACTTCTGAAGTTTCGTCAATCTGCATATTCTGCTCGTGTGTTGTCATCATGGTTTCTGCGCTTCCTTTTGCTTAGGGAGGTTTGGCTTAAAACACCCATCCTGGGTGGTCCCCTTGCGAATTCTTTGTCATTTCATTCGATTTGACAGTGCAGGCTGAATTCGCCAGCGGTACCTCCTATGGCCACTGGGAATGAGCCTATCCTTGTCACGCTTATTACAATGCGCGTCGGTTCATAAAAAACTATTTTTTCTTAGGGCTTTGCAAAAAACGTTGGGTCAGTGCTGTTTGCAACGTCAGTGATGCAGCGCTGCTGTCTAACCGATGCACCTATGTTACAAGGACATTGAATGCGCGCTAAGCACTGCGCCGCTGATTTGTGACGCAGTGCACGTAAGATCCTATTTTTGAGCCTGTGCGCCTCAGCGGCGCAGATAGATGCCGAATTATCGGCGAGCTTTACAAGTTTTATGTTGCAACGCACAATGTAGAAAAATAGAGACCTAAGTCGCCTTGGAGGGGGATAACAATGAGCAACAAAGACACGGCTAAAAGCGATGACGCAGCTGTTTTGGCGGAAACGCTGGCAGAAGTCGCGCAGCGTAGCGGCGAGCTATTTAATGAATTTCTTCAGCAGCAGGGCCAGTCAAGCACCGTGATGCCGGGCTTTGATCCACAGTCCGCGACGGCTGCATTTGAAAAATTCAGTCAGACACTGAAACAAGATCCTATGCAGTTGCTCAACGCGCAGATTGATCTCTGGTCCGATTGGGTGAAAATGAGCCAATCGACCATGTTGCACCACCTCTACGGTGAGGATGAGAAAAAGCAGAAGTTTGATAAGCGCTTCAAAGACCCGGCGTGGCAGCAGAACCCCGTTTTTGATTACATCAAACAGAGCTACCTGTTGGTGTCAAAGCACGTGATGGGCAACGTCAAACAAGTGCAGGGCTTGGACAAGCGGGAGCTGGAAAAGCTCGAGTTTTACACTGAGCAGTATCTGGATGCGATGTCGCCGAGTAATTTTGCGGCGACCAACCCTGTGGTCATGCAAGAGACTCTGCGCACCGGTGGGCAGAACCTGGTGAACGGCCTGCGCAATCTGTTGCAGGATTTGGAGCGTGGCAAGGGCCAATTGCGGATTTCCATGACGGATACCACTGCGTTTGAGTTGGGCGTCAACATTGCCACGACCCCGGGGAAAGTTGTTTTTCAGAATGAAATGATGCAGCTGCTGCAATTTGAGCCCAGTACAAAGACTGTGTTTAAAAAGCCGCTGCTGATCGTGCCCCCATGGATAAATAAATATTACATCCTGGATTTGCAGCCTGAGAACTCCTTTATCAAATGGGCTGTGTCTCAGGGGCATACGGTTTTTGTTATCTCTTGGGTCAATCCCGATGAGTCGATGAGCGCCAAGGGCTTTGATGATTACATGTTGCAGGGACCACTGGCCGCCCTCGATGCAGTCACTCAGGCGACTGGTGCAGAGAAGGTCAATGCGATCGGCTATTGCATCGGCGGCACGCTGATGTCTGCGCTGTTGGCCTATATGAAAGTCAAAGGTGATGATCGCATAGAGACCTGCACGTTTTTCACTACGATGGTGGATTTCTCTGAGCCTGGGCAACTGGGTATATTCGTCGATGAGCAGCAGTTGTCCATGGCTGAATCAGAAATGGATGAAAAGGGCTTTTTCGACGGCTCTAACATGTCTCAAGTCTTTAACCTGCTGCGTGCCAAAGACTTGGTGTGGAATTTTGTAATACATAACTATTTAATGGGCAAAGATCCTTTTCCCTTTGATCTGCTCTATTGGAACTCCGATTCCACCCGCATGCCCCCGGCCATGCACAAATATTATCTGCGCAATTTTTACTTGAACAACAAACTGATCGAGGCGGGGGGTATCAGCTTAGACGGTGTGGACATAGACCTCGCCAACGTTCAAATCCCCACCTACACCATCAGCGCTGTAGAGGATCACATTGCACCCTGGGCATCCACTTACGCAGCAACTCAACTGTTCAGTGGCGAGCGCACCTTTGTATTGGGTGGTTCCGGGCATATTGCCGGCATCGTGAACCCGCCTGCGGCGAATAAATACTGCCACTGGACAAACACTGATCTGCCCGCTGACCCCCTGGAGTGGAAAGAGCACGCAGAGCAGCAAGCGGGGTCCTGGTGGGATCATTGGCAAAGCTGGATTGCAGCCAAGAGCAAGGGCCGTAAAGTCGCCGCGCGAAAACCCGGCAGTGGTGAGCTGGCAGTGATTGAAGATGCGCCTGGCAGTTACGTCAGTGTGCGGCTCGATCAACAGCAATAAGGCTGGCGCTATCGAACAGAGGTAGAGTGTAGAGGGTGGATGTTTTTCGCCCTCTGCGGCGTGTTATTAACTGCGATTAGTAGCATGTTATTGCGGTCTAGCCGAGCGCCGGCGGATACTGTTGCATAGGGGTGGGGGGGTCTATCGGTGCGTAGTGCCCGCACGGTGGCAGATGAAGCGCATGCTCTTCGAAGCTTGGCTGCAGCAATAGGCCGGCCCTAAATACAAGTTGTGCCGCCGAGGGTGGTCACTGAAACAAATGAGCCGTGTTAGCCGGGGCTAGCGCTGGGCCTTAATAAAATTGAGGCTCAATTCCATGCAGCGCGCTTTGGGGGCGGGGTCAGAGTAAAACTGCTGCATGCAGCGAAGCCCAAGGCTGCTCATTGACAAAAAGGCGTTGATTTCAGTGGGGCTGAGATCATCTCTGATGTCACCGTCCAGCTGTGCTTGTGTAATGTAGGAGATGATCCGGTTGTTTCGATCTTCGATCGCTTCACTGATCAGGCGGCAGCTCTCTGTCAATTCTTCATCGAGGTCGTGAGACGCTTTGAAAATAAAGCGAAGGTTCGTCTCATCGGGAGATTGCAGCGCGTCATTCATGTTGAATCGGAAGTACGCGTCCACACCGAGATAGGCTGTTTCATGTGCTGAGAAGGTGTCTTCAAGGTCAACGAAAAGCGCGCTCAAATCGCTTTTGATGCACTCGTTGAAAAGATTTTCCTTGTTATTAAAAGCACCGTACAAGCTACCAGGGTGTAGGCCTGTTGCTTTCACAAGGTCTTGCATAGACGTCTTGCTATAGCCTTTTTTACTAAAAACTCTTTTAGCTGATTCTACAACTTCATTCCGGCAGAAGGTGGCTGGTCTCGGCATAGGTAGTATTTATTATCGTTAGTTGTCGTTCTATCGGGCTTAGTGCCATGACATTTCTGTGGTTAATACAGCAATAATACACATCGTTTGACGCTATGTAGCTAGAATAATGCCGTTAACCTGTGCGATGTCAATGACGTAATCAAAGTCGCAATTTTTCAGCCGAGATTCACTGGCTTTGATAGGGAGAACCTTTGAGGGGGTAAAGCTATCGGCTGTGAATCGCTGTGCAAATTGTGTAGACGATAATTGTGTTGCTTACAAAGTCAGTACAGCTTTCTCCTACAGCGAACATATCATCTTATACACTAAGACCAGATACTCACAGATAAGCGCATGTCAATAAGTACAATAAAACTGTCTTAATATGCTGTGGCAGTGTCTGATCCCTTACAAGCTGTAGCCGATTGGTTCTTTTACAAGGCGGTAAAGAATGAGCAAAATATCGATAGAGCAGTTTCACCTTTTGATGGCAGAGGAGCTGCCTTTTGCCCGCAACATGGGTCTTCAGGTCGACGAAATTAATGAGGACTCAGTGCAAATGCGTGCTGTTTACAATGACTCCTTTCTTCGCCCGGGCGGCACCGTCAGTGGTCCGTTGATGATGGGCTTGGCTGACGCCTGTATGTACTTAGCGGTCATGGCCAAGATTGGCCCTGTGGCTCTGGCTGTGACTACGCAATTGTCGATTAATTTCTTGCGTAAGCCTGAGCCAGGGGATGTATTGGCAGTGGCTAAGCTGCTTAAACTTGGGAAGCGCCTCGCTGTGGGTGAAGTGGCTATATACAGTGGCAGTCACCCGAGCGATGAGATGGTGGCGCATGTCACCGCAACTTATTCGATTCCGCCATTGCCCTGAGATGCGGCCGATCATGTTCCCTACGGAATGATCTGGATCGCGGCTGACAGCGTGTATTTCAGCTGCGCTTTTTTATTCGGTCCCGCAGGCTCTGTTGTCATTCGCAGAATGCTTGGGTCGTTGAAGCGCTGAATGGATTAAAGCTTCCAAAAAAATCCACCAATCCAGATTTTATTCGGGTGTGACGGACAAATCCAAGCAGTTAGCGCAGCATGCGATACATGGCATGCAGCAAGGCATGGCTTGTTCGGTGCCAAAAATCTATAAAGCGCGCGGCGCTTTCTGGGCTGTTTGTTGGACGGCAATACTCTAAAAACCAAGCGGCTTATCTGGGTCAATAGACGCCATGAACGGCAGCTTTCTGTCGGCATTGGTCAGCAGGTACACTTTGCCAATCCAGTTGGCCATGATCACGTGGGCGGTGTCTCGCCAGACGTTGTGCAGCTGTCTCAGCAGTAAATCTTCCGGTAATTCTGGCAGGGTATTGCCCTGCGCTTTGGCGTCGATAACGTGCTGCTGGTGCTCACGAAGAATGGCTCTGTTTTGCAAGCAAAAATAGTGTGCGATGAAAGGCGGGTAATCGACTCTCTCGCTGTTATAAAACCGCGTGACTTCTCTTTTGTATTCCTTCAAAAGGCTGGTCGTATCGTACTCGGGGTGGCCCTGTGAGAAGACGAAACGAAAGCGGTCTTCGCTCACGGCCAGCAGCACACCGGCTTCTTCGCTGTGTACTAGGGTGTGCATGCCCGAAGTTTCGAGGGTGCCGCGATCGACCGTGTTGTAGCGGGAATGAGGAACGCAGAACTTTGTATTGATCTGTTTCACCAATGGGTGCTCGCCCTGGATGGCGTGATGTTCGAAAACACCCCAGCATTTGTTGGGCAAATGGCGTCGCTTGATGTTGTAGCGCTGTTGCCAGACGGCGTGAGACGCGAGGCATGAGCAGAATATAGATGTCACGTGCTCGGCGGCCCAGTCGACAACGTCGCACAGCTCATCCCAGAAGGGTTCCATGGCCAAATCCGGTTGCGTGACGTTTGCGCCAGTGATGATCAGTGCGTCTAGGCCCGCATCTCGAAGCTGCTCGAAATTCGTGTAGTGGCTTTCTATGTGCTGTTTGGCGGTTTCACCGCGCGCTAATGAACTGACCGTGAAGGGGTGAATGTGGATTTGCACCACACGATTAGCCCCGTCCAGAAGTCTGAAAAACTGTCTTTCAGTTGCCTCGAGCGCGGAGTCGGGCATCATGTTCAGCAGCCCCACGTGCAGGGCTCTGATGTCCTGCTGCTGCGCGGCATCGTGCGAGAGCACTTGGCAGCCTTCATCGCGAAGCCTGTCAAAAGTGGGCAGATTGTTGTGTGCGACCAGTGGCATGAGCGGTTTCTCAGCGTTGGGTGTCGTGCGTGTTGATGGCTTCAGCCAGCAAACACAGGAAATCTTGTTGGTCTCTTACCGCGAGCATTTCACCTGCGTCGACGGTGTATCCGTATTGTGCTGCCAGACTCTCATAGCGCGGTACACGGGAGCGAAACAAGGCGGGGAATACCCAGCGCACAAATTGATTAGGGTCTATTTCAGCGACATAGCGATGCTCGTTGTCCGTCATGTAGCGCTGCAGTTGCTCATCGAGAAAGCTCTCTCGATAAAACAGTGGCTTGGGGTGGTCCTGGGCGCGCTCGATCAAGAGCTGCTCATCGTCGTGGGAGGCTTTGATATAGACGATGACCGTGTGCTCTGACAAGGTCTGCATGACGCTCGGGTCGTCGAGTTCGCAGAGGCTGCCGCCTGCATCGTTGAGAAAGTGGGGGTAGCCGTAGAGGCGCTGAGCGCGCTCAACGAACAGCGGAACATCTTGCAGCGCGCGAACCTCCGCGATGTGATGCAGCTGCTGTCGGCGCTTAAACTCAGCCAGCTCTAGTCCCTGCTGCTCAGGGTTGCCGAGCTTCCCTAGGTAGGCGGACAGAGGCGCTAGGTTTCCGATGGTGAGGTTGCTGCGAATGTAGATCGAATCTGTTCGCAGCAACTCTCGCAGCATGGGTTCTTGCATTGCTTTGAGCAGCAGTGTGTCATGAATCTCTTCATCGAGGTATCGGGTGCCAATGCGGTAGTCGCCGGAGTAATGGAACCAGCTGTCGCGCGGGAGCTTTTGCGCCAGGGTGCTTTTGCCCACCCCCGACATGCCGAGCAAGGAGATTCTTTTGTTGGCAGACTGCTTAAATTCTAAGGCGCTAAGACGCACGGGGGTCTCCGTAAAATATTGGGGCTGAGGCGCTGAGGCAGCGAATTGTTAGGTGGCGAAAAGTTGTGCGATATCGCTGAATGATTTGAATTCTAGCGCGTTGCCCGAAGGGTCGAGGAAGAACATGGTCGACTGTTCACCGGGCTCGCCAGCGAAGCGTGTGTAGGGCTCGATAATGTATTCAACCTGTCCATCCACACGTTGGTGCAGAGCGCTCCATTGCGCAGGCTCTAGCACCACGCCAAAATGTGGCACAGGCACGCCCTTGCCGTCGACGCCATTGTAGTGCAGTTGTACTTTGCCCTGTGGTCCGAGCTCTTTGTTGACGTGGGTGACGAGCTGGTGCCCAAAAAAATTCCAGTCGATCCAGTTTTCGCTGCTTCTGCCTGTGGTGCAGCCCAGTAACTCCCCGTAAAACTGGCGGCACTCTTCTAGGTTTCGGACAGGGATGGCGAGATGGAAGGGGCGCAGCGCGCTCATGAGGCGCTCTCGGGGCTCTCGAGCTGATCCACCAGCGGGGTGTTGCGTTGCAGTGCCATATCCCAGGGGAAATTGATCCACGTGCTCTGGCTCACTTCGGCGATGTAGTCGTCGACCAGCGGTAACCCAGCTGGTTTGGCGTAAACAGTGACAAAGCGCGCCTTCGGCACGCTGTTGCGAACAAACTCGGCCGTTCTACCTGTGTCGACCAGGTCATCGACCAAAATCATGTCTTCGCCGTCGCTTTCAACGTCTTTTAGCAGCTGCAGCTCGCCCTGTGATTTGACGTCATAACTGGCGACACAAATCGTATCGACTAGGCGCAGGTTGAGCTCTCTGGCAATGATCGCCGCTGGAATAAGGCCGCCGCGAGAAATAGCGATGACGCCCTTCCATTGCTTGGCGGGCAACAACCGTTCTGCCAGTAAGCGGGTGTCGCGGTGCAACTCCTCCCAAGAAACGAAGAAGTGGTTTCGCTTTTCCATGTGTGCGGGGCTCCGAATGTGTATCAGCTAAGAAACAGTGATGAAAAATTTAGCCGTCGGTTTGCGAGCGGCGTGCCCCCTATGTTATCAACACTGCAACGCGGCAACAATTTAGCTTTTAACGTTAGCTGAAGAAACAGTCGCCACTTGGTCGTTTTGTCATAGAGAGGAGCGGAGCAATGAGCTCAATAGAATGGCTTGGGCCCTTGTATGGGTCCTGGGTCGAGCCCGTGGCTTTTGGCTTGGCAATGATACTGGCGCTGCTGGGGGCAGAGTGCCTGTTGCTGGCGCAAAAAACTCAAAAATTGGCCAACGCTGCGCCCGATGACGAGCTGCTGCTCGGGGCTGAGTTCGGCATATATGCGGCGTCGAACGCCGGCGTAAAGGCTGCCCGTGATGTGCCGCGCAAAGTACAGCTGATTGCTGTTTTGGGTGGTTTTTGCTTGCTGCTGTCAATGCTTGTGCTGCTGTACAGCTTCGCTTGAGAGGGCACCTTGGGTGCAGTCTTGTTAGTTGGTGCGGCGCGTGGACTCTCGCAGTTGCACTGACCGTCCGTGTGGCCTTTCAGGCTGCGGTGCCACGGCGGATGGGACTGCAGATGACTAGAGCGGGGCTCAGCCGAAGCCGCTGAAACTGCTGGTCTCAAGCTGGGTGCGGGCGTTGATGCGCGGCAGTGCACGTCTTTTAGGTGTTGCAGTCTTCGCGCAATCCCGGCGGTTGTTGGTTTTGCTCGAGGCTTGTGGCTTTTCCGCTAAGGCTAACATGGCGAATTCTCCCAGAGATTCAGTGGCCAGCGTCATTTGACGCTTGCCACAGACTGTATCGCCATTGTCAGCACCACCAGAAATACCAAAAAGGCATAGTCTTATGGTGTCTTTGTTAAGTACCGCGTGCTCAAGGAGCTTGGGCGAGAACTAGAAACCCTGCCGCGGAAGGTTTTTTTGGCCGTATTTCCGCACTGATATCGTTAAATATCCGGGGCCGCCCAGGCGTTTTTTACCTCCATCAGCACAGAAAATCGCAGCTACGCGCCCGCTCAAAACACTCTCTTTCTCGCTTCGGGTCCGGTCCTCGCCCGGCCTCTTAGGCCTGAATTGGCCGAGGTTCAGCCAGTGATCTGCAGTGATTGCTCGTTGACACGCAGGCTCAGTTTGCCGTCAATGAAGCCGGTCAGTGTCTCCGCCAGCAGTTGCCCGCGCCAGCCAGTGCGCAGCGCTTGCGTATCGCCCAGCAGCAGTTTTTCCAGGGCCTTTCGAGATGCCAGCACTTGCGGATTGATGCTGTGCTGGTGGCCGATAAGCCTGACCAAACCTGTCAGGGCGTCGACGGTTGCTTCCTGCGCTTCGCTGAGTTGGTGCGGCTGTGCCTTTTTGATCAGTGCCATGGGATTGTCGAGGCCGCTCGCAACCGCATCGAGTATGGCTTTGCCGTCTCGCTTCAGCACCGGCTCAGGTATGCCGCGCAAGCGCGAGAGCGTGTCCGCATTTTTGGGCAATTGTTTGGCAATATCGAACAAGGTCGCGTCTTTTATCACCCAGTTGCGGGGGCGGTTTCTCTCCAATGCGGTTGTCTCGCGCCAAATGGCCAGCTGTTGCGCGGCGCCGCGAGAATTTGCCGACAGTCTGTCCAGGCCTTTAAGGCGTTCCCAAGCGCGATCGGGTGAGCGGTTGAAGCGCTCCGCATCGGCCAATCGCTGCCACTCGGCTGACAGCCAGACGTCACGGCCGGTCTCACGCAGCTGCTGCTCGAGGTGGCGGTAGACCTTGACCAGCTCTATCACGTCGTCGGCGGCGTATTGCAGCTGGGCTTCGCTCAGCGGCCGGCGGCTCCAGTCGGTGCGGGTCTGTGACTTGTCGAGCGTTCGACCACAGATTGCCTCGACCAAGCGGCCGTAACCGACCTGCTCGGGGTAACCCAGCAGCGGGGCGGCAATCTGGGTGTCGAACAAATTCGGGGGCGGGCTGCCACAGAGTTGGTTGAAGAGTTCGAGATCTTGCTCGGCGGCGTGAAATATCTTCAGCAGAGACGTTCTGTAGAGCGACTTCAGCAAGGGCTCTAGGCTCAGGTCGGCTTGCGGATCAACGCAAACAGCCCAGTCGGGCGTGGCGAGCTGGATCAAGCACAGCACAGGAAAATAGGTTTTTTCACGCATAAATTCCGTATCAATCGCCACCCATTCGACCTGTTCGAGTTTTTTGGCCAGGGTGTCCACGCCGTCTTGGGTATCGATCAACTGCCAGTTTTTGTTGCTTTGAGTCATGGTGTGCTGCTAGTGCGGGCATTTAGTGCCCGCAAGTGCTCCGGATTGGGCTAATGTGCAAGGATAGACGTAGCGGGGTTGAAATTGTTAATTCACGCTACATTTAGTGCAGTGGAATCGATGTCTTCAGGATGTCTTTTTACCGCCATCGTGCATTGAGCGCCACAAAATTGCTCAGTGCGGCATGTTATCTGCTTTTTCAGCACCGACCATTGGGAAAACACGCACCATGGGTAGCCAGCATTCAGACGATCACGGACTAGCGACGGAGACGGCTAAGCCTCAGCTCAAGCCGCCTCCGGACTACCAGGTCGTTCTGCTCAATGACGATTACACGCCCATGGAATTTGTGATTCAAGTGCTGGAGAAGTTCTTCACGCTCGATCGCGAGCGGGCAACCCAAGTGATGTTGCAAGTGCACACACGTGGTAAAGGTATCTGTGGTGTATACGCGCGTGATATCGCGGAGACCAAAGTTGCCATGGTGAATCAATTTTCGCGGGAACATCAACACCCGCTCATGTGTCAGATAGAGGAAGTTTGACACTGAGTGCGTTGATCCGCAGTCTCGACTAGAGGTGAATAATGCTAAGCAAAGAACTCGAAGAAACCCTGAATACCGCCTTTCGCCGGGCACGGGACCAGCGTTTTGAGTTCATGACCGTCGAGCACTTGATGCTGGCGCTGATTGATAACGCACAAGCGACAGAGGTGATTCGCGCCTGCAGTGGCAACCTGGATCAGCTCCGTGAGGAGTTGCGTCACTACATTGAGCGCAACACGCCGGTACTGGACGACACTGAATCTCGTGAGACGCAGCCCACGCTGGGTTTTCAGCGTGTGCTGCAGCGCGCGGTGTTCCACGTGCAGTCCTCGGGCAAAAAAGAAGTGTCGGGCGAGAACGTCCTGGTGGCGATTTTTGGCGAGCAAGATTCGCACTGTGTGTACCTGCTGAACAAACAAAACATCACCCGTCTCGACGTGGTGAATTACATCTCGCACGGCATCTCCAAATCCCGTGAGGAAGAGGGCGAGGAAGAGGACGCGACCAGCGCTGACAACATCATCGACGAAGGCCGTGATGAGAAACCGCTGGACAAATACGCCACCAATTTGAATGCGCGCGCTGCCGAGGGGAAAATCGACCCCTTGATTGGCCGCGAGCACGAGATTACGCGTGCGGTGCAGGTGCTCTGCCGCCGCCGCAAGAACAACCCACTGTTGGTGGGTGAGGCAGGCGTGGGTAAAACCGCCATCGCCGAGGGATTGGCCAAGAAGATCGTCGACGGCGAAGTGCCTGAGGTACTGTCTGAAGCGGTCATCTACTCGCTGGATTTGGGCGCGCTGGTCGCGGGCACCAAATACCGCGGTGATTTCGAGAAGCGCCTCAAAAGTATTCTGGCGCAGATCAAAAGTGAGCCGCACGCGGTGCTTTTCATCGATGAGATCCACACCATCATCGGTGCGGGCGCAGCCTCGGGGGGGGTGATGGACGCCTCTAACCTGATCAAGCCGATGCTGGCGACCGGCGAGCTCAAGTGCATGGGCTCCACGACCTATCAGGAATACCGCGGTGTCTTTGAAAAAGACAAAGCACTGGCGCGCCGCTTCCAAAAAATTGACGTGGTGGAGCCCACCGTTGAGCAGACTGTGGGCATTCTCAAAGGCCTGAAGTCGCATTTCGAGAGCTTTCACGAAGTGCGCTACACCCAGGATGCGCTGCGTGCAGCGGCTGAGCTGTCCGAGCGTTACATCAATGACCGTTTCCTGCCTGACAAGGCGATCGACGTGATCGATGAGGCCGGTGCGAACCGCCGCTTGCAGCCCGCTGCAAACCGCAAGAAGACAATTGGCCTGCGTGATGTGGAGGCGATTGTCGCCAAGATGGCGCGCATCCCCGAGAAGAGTATTTCCAGCACTGACGTGGAAAAACTGCGCACCTTGGAGCGCGACCTGAAAATGCTGGTCTACGGTCAGGATGAAGCCATCTCGACCTTGGCCAATTCCATCAAAATGGCACGCTCTGGTCTGGGCACCGAAGACAAGCCTATCGGCAGCTTCTTGTTTGCCGGCCCCACGGGCGTGGGCAAAACCGAAGTCACCAAGCAGTTGTCCCACGTGCTGGGCATCGACCTGGTGCGTTTCGACATGTCCGAGTACATGGAGCGGCACACGGTGTCCCGTTTGATCGGTGCGCCTCCTGGCTACGTCGGTTACGATCAGGGCGGCTTGTTGACCGACGCGGCGTTGAAGACGCCCCACGCGGTGGTGCTCTTGGATGAAATTGAGAAGGCGCACCCCGATGTCTTTAACTTGTTATTGCAAGTCATGGATCACGGCACGCTGACCGACAACAACGGGCGCAAGGCGGACTTCCGCAACATCATCTTGGTCATGACCACCAACGCCGGTGCGCAGTCGATCAGCCGTCGTTCGCTCGGTTTTATGGAGCAGGACAACAGCACGGATGGTATGGAAGCGATTCAGCGTTTGTTCACGCCGGAGTTCCGCAACCGCCTAGACGCCGTCGTCCAGTTCAAGCCACTGGATGTCAGTGTCATCACGTCGGTGGTTGATAAGTTCGTGATCGAGCTGGAGAGCCAGCTCGCTGACAAAAACATCGTGCTGGTGGTGGACAGCGAGGCGCGTGCTTGGCTGGCTGAGCACGGCTTTGATCCGCAGATGGGTGCTCGCCCGATGCGTCGTGTCATCCAGGAAAACATCAAGCGGCAGTTGGCCGACGAGATTCTGTTTGGTCACCTGGCCAAGGGTGGCAAGGTCACGGTCTCGGTGGGCAATGACGAGAAGCTCAGCTTCTCCTTTGCCAAAGAGGCAGAAGTCGTCTGATAGGCGGTTGGCAGTGGGTTGCGCAAGGCCTGAACAGATCAGGGTTTGCTTGGCTTGGCTGCCGATAACAGTCGCAGTGCCGAAGCCGTGCTCTGGTTTGACGACCGGGTGCGGCTTTTGTGTTTATGGCGACGCTGAATGGTAGCTTTTGTAGGCTCGGCGCAGATGTCCGCAGCATTGCAGAGATGTGCAGATGGCGGAGCTAGCACAAAAGGGTTTGCCGCCGTTAGCGACTCGGGAGGTGGTGCTGAATTCCAGGCGACACTCTACTGCGCTGCCGAAGGGTGGCAGAGGGAGAGGTGCACAGAGCTGGGCTGTCCCAAGCAGCGTGAGGAGCCACGCTGCAGCAGTGGTCTAGCGACTGCGGTAGACGATGCGTCCTTTGGACAAGTCGTACGGCGTCAATTCAACGGTGACCTTGTCACCTGTTAAAATACGAATGTAGTGCTTGCGCATTTTACCGGAAATATGAGCGGTCACTTGGTGGCCGTTCTCCAGCTCAACGCGGAACATCGTATTAGGCAGCGTGTCGACGACCGTGCCTTCCATCTGAATCGGTTCTTCTTTCGCCATGTTTAGGTATGAAATCCTTAAAGCGCATTTGTCGTAAAATCAATCGAGCACTTTATCAGCAATTGTTGCCTAGGTGTGGCAAATATACGATTTCCATGACATTTTTTCGGCGATTCTTCGGTTCCCCGTTATACTTTTGCGTTGACCGGTGCTAATGCCTTGGCGCATGAGCAGCTTTGTAAGAACATTTGATTGTATGGAGCTGATCGCGCGCATAAGTCAGTGTGGGTTCGGGCGCGGTGGTCGCGTATTTGTGGCGCAGTTCAGTCGCTTATCTATAGAGAGGTGCAGAGCAGGTGTATTGGTCCGCTGGAGAAAAACCCCTGTCCAACAGTCAGTTGGCAAAATTGCTGACGCTGTACGAGCAGAATTACGTGCTCATTCGCTTGCTGGTGCCCCGCCTGCAAGAAATGCCGCAAGGGGTGTATTGGTCCCGCGTTGAACACTGCTTGGATCTGCGCCTGCAGGTGCTGGAGATCAGCCCCTACACCACGACGGTCAACCTGAGTTATGTCTTCGATGGCTCGACCCGTGGTCACGCTGCGCCCGATTTGCAGGTCAGGGTCTATCACGATGCGCGCTCCACAGAGGCGCTCAGTGGCTTGGTGCACGGCCACCGAATGACCACCCGCACGGTGCGCACGTTGGAAGGGAGCTGGCAGCTCAATCGTTTTCTCTACAAGTGGCTGCGCTATTGCCGTCACCGCGGGCATATCTTCCAGCCCGATGATGGTGTACTGAACGCACGCACGGTGCCGTCAGCGGAGAAGGCCCTCAAGTGATTGATCTCTCCGCATCGCGGCAGCCGGTGAAGTTGCTGCATCAAAAGCCCCAGCGACCGCCCGAATACACGCTGATTGCGCGTGCACTGTTTATTGCTGCCTTGTTGCTGCTCACTTTGGCCGTGTTCTGGTGGGATCGAGCGGGGCTGCGCGACCAGATTGATGGTGAGGTCAGTTTCGCCGACGTGGTGTACTTCACGGCGGTGACGCTGACCACGGTGGGTTACGGCGATATCGTGCCGGTCAGTGACACGGCGCGCTTGTTCGACGCCTTTTTTGTCGCCCCTATTCGCATATTGATTTGGTTGATTTTTTTGGGTACGACCTATCAATTTGTTCTACAAAAATACATAGAAATTATTCGGTTGAATCGCATGGAACAGACACTGGTGGATCACGTTGTTGTCTGCGGCTACGGCCACAGCGGAAGGGTGGCGGCTAAAGAGCTGCTCGCACGCGGTCACGCCGCTGAGAAGGTACTGGTCATCGAGCCCGACCGACAGCGGCTGGAAGATGCCATTGAGGCCGGTTTTGTCTGCCTGCACGGGGATGCCACCAGCGAGGATTTGCTCAAGCAGGCACGCATAGCGCGCGCCCGTGCGGTGATAGTCGCGGTGGCCAAAGACGATGCGGCGGCGATGGTGGTCTTGACCGTGCGCAGCCTGGCCCCGGACGTGCGCTTGATCGCACGCGTGGATGAGCAGGCAAACGGCAAGCTGCTGCGCAAAGCCGGGGCCAATACCATTGTGCCCGCCGCACGCTTGGGCGGATTCCTGCTGGCGGGCTCCGTGGATGAAAACGACAACCTGCCACTGGTGGCGGATATGTTGTCCGCTCGCGGTGGGGTGTCGCTGGTGGAGCGAGAGGTCACGGCGGATGAGCTGGGCTTGTTCAGCAACGCCTTGCCGCAGCGCATCGTGATCGCGCTGCAACGTGGGGATAAGGGCATGGATTTCACCCGCGATGCGCATTGCGTCATTGAAAAGGGCGACGTGCTCACCTTGATTGAGCAGGCCAGCGCGCGCAAATCGCAGGACAGTAAAGGGCCGACAGCATGATCGATGTCGCCTTGGATCCTCTGGTGTGGCTGGCGTTCGCCCTGGCTCTAACGATGCTGTTCAGTTTGTTTGGACGCCGTTGTAGGCGCTGTTTAGTCATGAGCTTTTCAACCCTGTGCCTGTTGATTTTGGTGGCCAGCCCCGGCTTTGCCAATCGATGGCTCGCCAGCCTTGAAGATGCCTACCCGCTGCGGCACTGCGACATGGACAGCAACAGTCGCCCCGTGGTGGTGCTGGGTGGCGGCATGGACGGAGGTTACCAGGCTTTTCCGGCCGATCAGCGCCTGAGCAATACCAGCAAAAATAGGGTGCTGGCGGCGGCGAGCATTGT
>JAWSVD010000213.1:0-18707 GCA_033852095.1 Granulosicoccaceae bacterium
GCAGTCCAGTTTGCGGGAGATGGGGACTGAGCCCTAGTTTCCCGCCGATTAGCGAGTGTTACGTCGCCAGCTGACACTCTCTCTCAGATCTGAATCACTGCTCATTCGATTGTCATGTCGGTGTTTCCTTGTCTGGAACTGCCTCCACAGCGGAGGTGTGCGCTGGCCTGCGTATTTTCATGTCTTTCGGTACGAACTTTGGCAGCCGACCGGGGTGCGAGCGGCTGCCTTGATGGCGCAGCAGATTGTACTCAGTGGTTGTTTTGTAAATAATTGCATATGTATCAGCAGTGGCCGCTAGCCCCTGATACCTCTCCACTGTGCGGATTCAGGGAGAGCGCGTGAGCGAAGCTTCAGGCAACAGCGTACCGCTTTGGTGCTCATCAACAGTTAGCGTCAATCACTGTCCTGGAATTACGCGCGTCTGCGATTGCAACCCCGCGGGGCGCAAGCTTTGTTCAAATTGGCCACTGAAGTGGTTTGACTACAAACACAGGCACCTGCCAAAAAATATGTTCTACAGCTACGATCCCTTTCTTGTCGTCGCCTCGGTAGTGATTGCTGTCGTGGGTGCCTACAGTTGTTTTGGTCTGGTCTCCCAGGTTCGCAAGCACCAGTTGGCTGGCCGCGAGTATCAGCTCATCGCGGCGGCTTTGGCCATCGGCGGTAGTATCTGGGCTATGCATTTCGTGGC
This sequence comes from Granulosicoccaceae bacterium, assembly GCA_033852095.1. Taxonomy (GTDB): domain Bacteria; phylum Pseudomonadota; class Gammaproteobacteria; order CALCKW01; family CALCKW01; genus CALCKW01. Next base: position 695 of record JAWSVD010000213.1, read on the forward strand.
CATGTTGGCTGTCAATTTGCCGGTGGAAATTCGCTACGATTTCTTCACCACTTTGTTTTCTGGTCTGGCGGCGGTGTTGGTGACCGCTGTTGCATTACTGATTGTTCTTCCCGGTAATTATCAGCTGCGGCGGATCGCGCTTGCGGGGCTGTTGCTGGGGCTGGGCGTTGCGGGCATGCACTACGTGGGCATGGCAGCGATTCGTGGTAATTGTGTACTGAGTTATTCGAATTTTTGGGTGATAGCCTCCGTTTTGGTTGCCGTGGTGGCATCGAGCGCTGCGCTGTGGGCGGCCTTGACGCTGCAGGCCACCTGGGCTTGCATGGCGGCTGCGTTGATCATGGGTCTGTCGATATCGGGCATGCACTTCACGGCCATGCTCGGGACCGCATTTATCTCAATCGACAACGCGGTGACTTTTTCTCAGGCTGTTATCAGCCCGCAAAGTCTTGGTCTGGCCATCGCGGTGATGACGCTTGTCATCCTGGGCTGGGCCATCCAGTTTTCGGGTGATCGGGACTGAGACTGTGTGCTGCTCGCCACTGTGGCCACTGGGAATTCGTTCAGGTTTTTATGCTGGGAATAGCGCCGGTTCAGTTTTCGGGATGGTACTCAGCGTTTTGTTCTGAGGGCGAGAGATCAAAATCTGCGTATGCTGGGTAATGATCCGAGGGCCACTCGCCGAGGAACTTCCGTCGCAATACAGTGGGGACGCCTTTTGCATATATGTTGGCGCTTGCGCCGATGTGGTCTATTGCGCTGAACAAATTGATACCTCTGTTGAGGTGATAGGTCGAGCCGTCGATGGCAAGGAATTTGATTCCCACGGATTCAAGGATCTTTAAGCTTTTTCCACCTGCTCGCTCGTTGATGTCACCCACGATCAGTACCCGCTCTCCGGCGTCAATCAAAGGCGATACACGGGATTTCAGCAGTTCTGCGGAGAGTAGCCGATTAGACGAACTCTTGAATTCAAAATGCACGTTGAATACAAAAATGTTTTCACCGGACGCTGTGCGCAGTTTTGCCCACGAGCAGAAGGCGGGGTAGGAGCCGTTGAAGGTGCGGGAGTAAATCACATCCGGTGTGTCGGAGAAGAAAAACCACCCTTGATCCAGCAGGCGCAGTCTGTCTTTACGGTAGAAGATGGCTTGGGTGGAGGGAAATGTCCGCCAGTCACCCACCGCTGCCGCTGCGAATTCGGGGTGCTGTTGTAACAGGTAGTCGAGTGTCAGGTTGACGCTGCCTTCATCGCCACCGGCAAAACTCTCCATTTCCTGAAAAGCGAATATATCGGCATCAACAGCGCGCACCGCCATGCTCATCGGGGCCTTGCGGCGCTGCCAATCGCCCACTGACCAGGCGCCATTCTCGCGGCCAAGCCGGATGTAGTGGACGTTGTAGGTTGCCACGCGCAGCAGGCCATCAGCCTTGCTGCTGAGCACTGATTCGCCGGAGTTTGACAAGTGCATGGCGCAGGCGACCAGCAGCAATAGCAGCGGCGCGATGATCAGTGTTTGCACAAGCCGTTTTAGGACTCGCATGTGATTCGCCGTTTGTTCATGTCGGGTTGCCACCAGATATCAGCGCTTGCCACTGCAAATATGCAACGGCGTCAGTTCTCTGGATTTTGATCGATCAATCGAAACACACCGGCGTTGCTGATGCCCACGTAGACGGTGCCGTCCGCGGCGGTGGTGAGAGAGCGCACGCGCTGCAGGCCGTCCATCACCACGGTAAATACAGCCTTGTCTCCCGTCGGGCGAAAGTGCAACTCGCCGAATTTGAGCGAGCCCGCCAGCAGGCCATCACCGAGTGAAGGGTATTTGGCTTTGCTGACGGTGGTTAGCCCTGAGGGTGCTATCGACGGCGTCCAATGCCAAGTGGGGGTCTGGGTGCCCTCCAGTGTTTGATGTTCGGTGATCTGTGTGCCTACGTAGTTGATGCCAAAGGTCGCCAGGGGCCAGCCGTAGTTGCTGCCGGCGCTGATGTTGTTCAGCTCGTCGCCGCCCTTTGGGCCGTGCTCGTGCAGCCACAGCTGCTGAGTGCGCGTGTCGTAGCTGAGGCCCTGGGGGTTGCGGTGGCCGTAACTCCAGACAGCGGGGCGGGCACTGGCGGTGGCGGCAAAGGGGTTGTCCTCCGGCACACTGCCGTCATCAAACAGTCGATACACCTTGCCGCCGTCTCGGCTGAGGTCTTGTGGGTTGCTGTCGCGGTCACCCCGGTCGCCGATGGTGAAATACAGGTAGCCGCCCTGCAGGACAATGCGGCTGCCGAAGTGGTGGCCGCTACTGCTGGGCCTGTCACCCACGTACAAGTCCGTCCAGCCCTGCAGCGAGTCGCCCACCAGCTGAGCGCGGGCTATCGCTGTCTGCTGTTTGCCCTGCAGCGGTTTGGCGTAACTGAAATACACCCAGGCGTTCTGGGCAAAATCAGGGTGCACAGCGACATCCAGCAATCCCCCTTGGCCGCCTGCGTGCACACTGGCCACGCCACTGATCTCAGTCTTCTCACCCAAGGCACCTAGGCGGAAAAGCTGACCACTGCGTTCAGTGACGAGCAGATCGCCGCCGGGCAGCACGGCCAGGCCCCAGGGCACTTGGATGCTGTCATTGATACTCTGCAGCTGAAGTGCATTGATCACCGCGCTGGTGGCCTTGCCGCCAGGTAGGTGTGCGTTGGCCTGCTGCACGGTGGGCGCGCAGGCGGAGAGTGCGAGAACACAGGCGAATTTCACGACGATTTGAAGGCTAGGGGTGCGCACAGGACGTCCTCTCTGGTGTCTGCCTGCAGTTTATCAACTATCGCTGGCAGGCAGACACACAAACGGGTGAAAATGCCGGTGGTGGCTGCTTCAGCTGGCAAATACCTGCGGCATGGAATCCATCTTGCCTAACATCAGTACGAATGAAGGAGCGGCGCGAATGAAGGTGTTTTGGTCTCTGGTTTTGGCGTGTTCGCTGTCTGTACAGAGTGCTTGCAGCAGTGGTGGTGGTGGCGGCGGTAGTACCGCGGGCTCTGTCTTGGATCCTGACGTAGCGCCGGTGACAGCGGGGCAGTGGTACCGTCCCTCGGTGTTCGTCACCTGGCAGTGGCAGCTGCAAGGGGCGCTCAACACTTCCTACGCCGTCGATCTGTACGATGTGGATCTCTTTGATACCCCGGTGGCGACGATTCAAGCTATTCAATCCAGTGGGAAGCGCGTTATTTGTTATTTCTCGGCTGGCTCCTATGAGGATTTCAGGGAGGACAAGGACGATTTCGATCCGGCAGTGCTGGGTAACACACTGGACGGTTGGCAGGATGAGCGCTGGCTGGATGTTCGCTCTGCCAATGTGCACGGCATCATGCAAGCGCGCCTGGTTCTGGCGAAAAACAAAGGCTGTGACGGCGTTGAGCCCGACAACATGGACGCCTACGCCAATGATTCGGGTTTTGCTTTGACGGCGCGTGATCAGCTGGCCTTTAATCGTTTCTTGGCCAACGAGGCGCACGCGCGCGGTTTGTCTGTCGCGCTGAAGAACGATCTAGATCAGATCTCCGAGCTCGTGGATTATTATGATTTTGCCGTGAACGAGCAGTGTTTTGAGTACAGTGAGTGTGCTGCACTTAGGCCGTTTATTGACGGTGCCAAGCCTGTCTTAAACGCGGAATATCTGGCGATCTACGCCACCGATGCAACGGCCAGAAGCGCTGTTTGTACCGAGTCGCTTGGCCATCAATTCAGCACCTTGTTGTTGCCCTTGGCGCTGGATGACAGCTTCCGACACAGCTGCCTTTAGTTTCGAGCTGTCACGGCACGGGCGCTGGTCGTAGTCCAGTGCTTTAGGGCTTTCCTGAACAGTCCGGCACTCTCTGGAATTCTGCAGCACTGCTTAGCTGTCTTTTTGGTAAATAAGTACTACATCTTGGGGCCGATACGGGGTTTTTAGCCTTCAAGGAGTGAAGGATGCGCCAGACCAGAGTGATAGCACCGTTAGTCATGTTGTTTGTATCCGTGTTCAGCGGCATCAGTGCCGTTTCCGCAGATGATGAGGGGCCGCGCCTGTTGCGCAGCTCCGGTATCGCAGCGCATTATTCGGCACTGTTTGATTTGATGAACACGCAGATGGGATTGAAGCTCGACGATCACAAGCTCGCTTCCTACAAAGTGGAATATAACGACGCTGCCTTAGACGCCTTGGCCGGTGTCGCCACACCAGATAAGCGCTACTTGGCTGATTGGTTCGAATCGCCACTGGGGCAGAAGCTGCGCACTACCCAGGCGCAGCCGGTTGATTATTTCGCACTCAGCCGTATGCCTGAAGGGCTGGAACAGGCCAGCGATTCGCGCCAACAGCTGATCGAGGATCTGATCGATTCAGGGAAGATGGTTGAAGCGAGCATGAAGATGAACGCCGAGCTGTCGCAGGTGTTTTTCATGGCGATGAACACCCACGCCGACGAAGAGCACCGTATATCGGCACAGGACATGGCGGCATACCAGCAGCAGTTTGGTGATGAGGCGCGAAGCTTCTACCGCGCCATACTGACCCTGCAGATGGGCATTGTTTTTGAACACTACAATCAAGACGAGCTGCTGCAGCTGAGCGGCGTGTTTCAAGAAACAGCCTACCGCGCCTATTCTGATGCAACGCTAGAGGCGTTCATCGAGGTGATCAGTTTGCTCATCTACGAGCAAGGGGCGGTGATATTCGCCAGCTACCCCAAGCGAAAATCAACAGCTCGCAGACGCGCGAGCAGTTGCCCTGCGCCTGTAGATCACGGCATCAGTCAGGAGAATCTGCTGGCGCAGTGATTGCCGCAGCGCTGTTTTTGATTGATAGTAGGGGCTCACGACTGAGCCCCTTTTTTGTGTGGGCTGTCGTGCTGCTGTCAGATGATTCAGCACCAGAGTGAATCCGAAGCGTTTACCCATCACCACACAGCACCAAGAGTCTGAACATGACAACCACCATTGACCCCGAGCAAAGCACGTTACTGATCATCGACTTGCAGGACAAGCTGCTGCCCGTGATCGATGAGAGTACAGCGCTGCTGGGTAACGCTGGCAAGTTAATGCAGTGCGCCAATCTGCTCTCAGTGCCCAGCGTGATCACAGAGCAATTACCCGATCGGCTCGGCGGCACAGCTGCGCAGATCGCGGTGCATCACAGCGGCGAGGTATTGCAAAAATCAGCCTTCAGCGCTGCACGTGACCCCGAGCTGTTGCAGGTTTTGGCGCCCCGCTCACAGGTGGTACTGCTGGGCACGGAGGCCCACGTCTGTGTGTTGCAAACTGCGCTGGGCTTGCTGGATAAGGGCTTGGTGGTCTGGGTGGTGATCGACGCCTGTGGCTCGCGCACAGCGGAGAACAAACAGGCAGGGCTGGCGCGCATGCAGGCAGCCGGTGCCATGCTTGTCACCACCGAGATGGTGGTCTTTGAGTGGCTGGGGGACGCGAAGCACCCCCAGTTTCGGGATGCGCTGGCGCTGATAAAATAACAGGTTGAGGCGCTAGAATCGGCTGCCTCACCGCCTATGCTGGCGACTGGGGAGCGGGCGGTGGCGCCTTCCCCAGCCGGGCCAACAGAGCGCATTGATGCAGCTGTGCTCTGCCCGAGTTAACTCAATCCCTCGTCACCATCACCCGATAGCTGCCGGTGCTTTGATTGCTGTAGTGGCGAATGATCGCGAGATAGTGGCCCGGTTGCAGCTCCGCGACAATGCGTGAATTGCGCCCCGATCCCCCGTCGTCGTCCTCGGCCACTTTGGTGGTTTTGTCGTCTGGGCCAAACAGAGACAAGACCAAGTCTGTGGTGCAGCTTGTTTCTATGGTGTGTGTGCCTGCCTGGCCCACGTCAAAGCTGTAGCTGTCCTCTTCGCCTGCCGCGGATATTTCCGCCGTCACGCCCTGCAAGACGGTCAGCGGCGTGGTGCCTGTTCCGTCGCCCGAGCCGCGCCCGGGATACATCACGGCGCTGGCGGCGAAGGCCTTGTCTTGGGCGGACAGCTCGTCGTTTTTGTCGGTGCCCTGCCCAGACAGCGTCCAGTTGGCCGGGAAGGCGTACAGCATGATTGAACGCGGGTCAAAATCGGTGCCGTGTACCTGGTCGGCGCGGTATTTGTTCAGCACGTTGTGGCGAATGGTCGCCGGATCCCAGAAGTTGGGTGCACCGGAGAGATCGGCGATCACCGCGGCCTCGTTCCACTCGATGCCACCGGCCGGGTTCTGGTGCTCGTGACTAAAGCCGATCATGTGACCGAACTCGTGCAGTATGACGCCTTCGTCAACCCAGCCCAGGTTGAGTGTGGCGGCGTGCAGCGGGATGTCCAGGTTGTCGGTGCCCACGTAGGACCAAGCGCCGTCATCCTCATCAAAGCTGACCCGGATTTTTGCCCGCGGATCGTCGCTGAACTCGAAATTGAGGTTGGCGTGTTCTGTCCATTTTGGTGCCGTGGACCGGACCAGTTCCCGCTGGGCTTCGGTGCCGCCCAGGAATCGAATACTGATGGTGCTTTCATTTGGCCACTGCTTGCCCATCAGGCTGACCGCGCGGTCGCTTGTGCCGACCATCATGGTGCGCTGTGGTTTGTTCATGTCCCTGGGCAGGACTCGGTCAAAACACATCTTGTTTGCTGCTTTCATTCCCTTGCTCCTTGGCCTTGAGGCCAGCAGTTGAGTGCGCTGTTGGCACCTTGTGTTCGGTGTTGGGTGTTTGTGCCGCATGGCATTGTTTTGCCGTGCGGCTGAACTCAAAACAGTGGTTCGGTGTAACGGTGTGCTGGGGCGACAAATTGAGGGACTTGATTATCGACCAGATCGATTACCGCTCGCTGAGTGGCCTGCTGCAATTGGCTTAGCTGTGTGCCGGCGGGGCTGGCGCGCAGTGTCTGTGCCAGCGAGTAGCTAAAAGCGCCGTAGGGGGTGGCGCCATGGCGGTACTCGTAGGCCAGTTGGTCCTCTTCACAGGCTTGCAAAATGACGGGCAGGTAGGGGCCGTGGTGAGCGAGCTCGCGGCGCCTGGCGTTGAACTCTCGGTTTCCCATGGACAGCACATCCGTGGCACGAAACAAGCGGCGCTGGCCGTTTCCACCCAGGTATCCAATCTCTCGGGTCCTGCTGTTGCCCCGCAGGTCTTTGCTGCTGGGCGGTGTTCTGTAGATCCAGCAGCCGCTCTGTTCGCACCAGCGCATGGTGCGGTGGCGGATGTCATCGGGTGGGCTGAGACCGCGGGCGCGCGCACCGCCCGAGCGGGTCATTCCCCCCGAGTGGCAGCAATCCAGAATGGCCACAAATGATGCGTCGTAGGGGAGCTGGCTGTAGAGCGCATGGAAGCGGTCATCGGTGATCGCGCGTTCAGCGGTCCAGTCAAAGTCGTAGGGCACCAGGCATTCATCGACGCGGTCGACTTTCTCGTCTGAGCCGTAATCCGCCAGTTGCGCGCCGTGTCCGGAAAAACACAGCACGCGTTGCTGACCGGCGCGCGTGCCGCTCAACAGCCACTCCAGGCGCCGCCATATTTCCTCGGTGGTGGCCCGTCGATTGAGCAGCAAGCGGATGTTGTCGGCCTCGAAGCCGTTCTCCTGCAGCAGCTCGCTCATCAAAAATGCGTCGTTGACGCAGCCCTCCAGGCGCATGTCTTCCGCGGGGTACTGGTCGATGCCGATGATGAGGGCGCGCTGTTGGTGGCTGCCGCTGGCCGCGACGTGGCCGCGCATCTGACGCGCTCGCCGAGCGCTGGGGGGGCGCGATGCCAAATCAGAGAAAACACTGTGACTGACGTTGGGGTGCGCCAGGTATTCCACCGCGTCGTGATCCGCGAACCCGCTGATATCGAAGGACGTCAGTACTTGCTCGAAGTTGTCTTCGTGCAGTGACAACGAGGAGGTGAAGACATCGTCGTGCACGTTGTAGAGGTTGTACCAATAGCCGTTGGGGAGCGACTTAATACGCCCTGCGAAGAGCGAGCGCACAAAAGGGTTGCCTATCTGCGAGCCCAGGGAGACAAAGGTCCGGCCTTTGCAGAGATCGACATACTCCGCGCGTTGGAAGGTGTCGTAGGCGATGAGGCTGCCGAGCGAATGGGCGAAAATGATGTCTGGATCTTCGGCCTCTATTTGGGCGGCCAAACGCTGGCAGAGCTGCTCGCGCAGTGTGTCGTCTTCAGCCCACTGCAGCAGCATTCCAGCGGTCCAGCGCAGGCTGTCTTTGAGGCCGCGCGCAGCGCGTGCCGTGGGTCTACGTGCGCCGTGTTGTGTGTAGCCAGAAAAAAAGTCGTCGAAGCCATGCGATAAGCCACTGACCGAGAGCTTGGCGATGGCGGACAGTAAACCGGATGGTGTCAGAGTTGTGTTTTCAAAGGCGCTGTCGTAGTGAAAGTAGGAAGTGTGGAGCTCCGCATCGGGCTGTTGCCGGGCAAAGGAGCGGCTTAGTGCCGAGGCCCACAGGTGTTGCCACTGACCGCCAGGGGGGTGCGCACCAACCCCGTGAATACAAAGTGCCTGCATAAGCTGTCCACCTAAGTATTAAATAGATGTCCTTCAGTTCTTATAATACAGAAAATAACATGCACCACAATCACAATTTCATCTGATGTATTTTCACTGTTTTATTCGCTTTGATCTGTTTTATCGGCGCGGTGCCATGAGCACTCTGATGCACGTCAGGGCCGCCGATTTAAATACTGCTTGGCAGGGAATTAGTCTGGTAAGGCTTTGAAATGTGCTGGGGTATTGGAATGCCATGATCGCGTGAGTGCCGAGAAAAACGGTTTTCTCTTAGGGTCATGAGGTGCGTCCGATTGATCGGGCTGGGTCGAAACAATAATCTATTTGTTATGCGCTTAAATGTATATAAGTGCTGTTGTTATGATTGATGTTTGTGCTGGATAGGTGGGCCACCGGATAGATTAACTTGCTCTGCAGCACGGTGGCTATCCCACGTTTAGAGGGTGTGTGCCGTGCTTGTTATATGTTGAGCGGCGCGCCACGCAAAGTGGTGTTGGCGGCAGTGCTCTGCGCAATCAAAAGCCCGGCTGCGTTTGCACGGCATCCGGGCCCCGTTAGCGTGCACTGTCTCAGTGGTAGATAAAGCTGCGCATGGAGATCGAGCCCAGATCCATCTGCTCAGTCATAAAGGTCAGCTGATCGCGTTCATCCGCAGCGCCGGCAATGCTGAGTGCGGGCAGGTAGTGATCCACCGAGGGGTGCGCCATGTCGAACAGCTTGCCCAGGGCTTTGCGGTCTGTGAGGGCATTGAAATCCCCGTCGCTGAGCTTGTCGGCAAAGAGCTGGTCAAATTCTGTCGCCCAGTGGTGGGCGCTGCCGCTGGGGCCGAGGGCGCGCAGGTTGTGCACCACGTTCCCGGAGCCCATGATCAACACGCCGCGATCGCGCAGGGCGCGCAGGCTCCGGCCTATCTCAAGGTGCCAGGGCAGGTCTTTGCTCATGTCGATCGAGAGCTGGAACACCGGCACGTCCGCCTCTGGGTAGACCCACTTCAGCACCGACCAGCTGCCGTGATCCAGACCCCAGCGATCGTCGCCTTCGGCGTGGTGGCTGGCGAGCAGGGCGAGGGTCTCTTGGGCCATGTCCGGTGCGCCCTGGGCCGGGTACTGCTGGGCGAAGAGCTCGTCGGGGAAGCCGTGAAAATCGTGAATAGTGCGCGGCACAGCTGAGACGTCCACCAGGGTGCTGCCCTGGGTCATCCAGTGCGCCGAGATCATCAGGATCGCCTGCGGTCGGGGCAGTGCCTGGCCCAGTTCGGTCCAGCTCTTGGAGTAGCTGCTCTCTTGTACCGCGTTCATGGGGCTGCCGTGGCCGAGGAACACCACCGGCAGGCGGGCGCTGGGTTTCAAACTGTCTTTGAGTGCTTGCAGGCTGCGATTGACGTGCATGACTGATTCCTTCTGTGCTGATTCGATGGGGCTACTGTGGCAGCAAAGATTGCCTATGGAAATGGTCTTAATGTGGAATAATAATCCACATATCATTCCTAATGGTGGGTTTTATGGAGTTAATCAGTGGCTTGAGGGCCTTTGTCGCCACCGCTCAGTCGGGCTCTTTCACCCGGGCGGGGCAGCAATTGGGCCTGTCGAACCGCCTGGTGTCCAAATACGTGGCGGCGCTGGAAGAGCGCTTGGGCGCGCGATTATTGCAGCGTACCACCCGGCGCTTGGGGCTGACACCGGCGGGAGAGCGCTTGCTGGCGCGGGCGCCGGCCCTGTTGGATGGTCTGGATGAAATGATGACCGAGGTCGCCGAGGACGGCAGTGGGCTCAATGGGGTGCTGCGCCTGTCGGCGCCGGTGAGCTTTGGCGAGGCCTATGTGGCGCCTATGCTGCAGCGTTTTATGGCCGCCAACCCAGCGTTGAGTGTTGAAGTGAGCTTGAGCGACAGTTACGTCGATCTCGCCGCCGAGGGGGTGGACTTGGCCTTTCGTGTGGGTGAGCCGCGGCAAGGGGCGTTGAAAGTGCGCAAGCTGGGCACCACCGAAGCGGTGCTGGTGGCTGCGCCGAGTTATCTGGCGCAGCACGGCAGACCGCAACAACTGCAGCAGCTAAGCGAGCACAGTTGTCTGCTGGACAAAAATCACGAAGCGGCAGACCGCTGGCTGCTGACATGCGAGGGAGAGGAAGAGAGCGTGTCGGTGACCGGCCGCTACAGCATCAACAACGCCCAGGTGGTGCGCAACTTCGCGGTGGCGGGGGAGGGCATCGGATTTTCACCGCGCTTTGTGCTGGGCGATGATCTCAGCACGGGTCGCTTAGAGTGTGTGCTTCCAGCCTACAGCAGCCTAGAAATCCCGGTCAGTGTGGTGTATTTGCAGGGGCGGGTGTTGCCGCGTAAAGTGCGCGCCTTGATCGACTTCGCGGTGGAAGATTTCGGCTTGTATTGTTAGGTTTCGATCCATGCGTAGATCTAGCGCCGAATTATCTGCGCAGAGGCAGTGAGCCGTCTGCGCTTTCCGCCAGTGCCGAGATCGCTGATCTCGGCACCGCTCGATCTAGGCGTTTATGTTCAACTCAATAGCACCAACACCCGCAATGGATCCGCTGATTGTATTGCCCTTCACCACTGGGCCCACGCCTTCAGGGGTGCCGGTGTAGATCAGATCCCCGGCCTGCAAGTGATAAAACTTGGACAGGTGCGCGATGATCTCGCGCACGTTCCAGATCAAACAGTTCAGATCGGATGACTGTTTTGTCTGCCCGTCCACGCTGAGCTCAATGCTGCCCGCGTTCAGCAGGCCGGTTTTTGCCACCGGGACAATGGGCGCCAGTACCGCGGATTGCTCGAAGTTCTTGCCCAGGTCCCAGGGCCTGCCGGTCTCGCGGGCCTTGAGCTGTAGATCGCGGCGGGTCATGTCGAGGCCACAGGCGTAGCCAAAAATCATCTTGTCGGTCTCTTCTTCAGATAGCTCAAAACCCGCCTGGCCGATCGCCACCACCAGTTCCATTTCGTAGTGGTAGTTGTCCGTTTGCGGTGGGTAGTCAATGCTCGAGCCGCTGCTGAGGTAGGCGCTGGCATTCTTCATAAAGTAGAAGGGTTCTTGGCTGCTCTTGTCCACGGCCACGCCCATCTCGGCGGCATGAGCGAGGTAGTTTCGACCCACGCAGAAAATGCGGTTGACGGGGAAGAGTTGCTCGGATCCCTCGACGGGGACCGCCACGGTCTGTGCGGCGGGGAATGCATAGTTGTTGGACACGCTGTTCTCCTGGATTTTGCTGTGTTACTTAATTGAGGGAAAAAGGGTTTGTGGTTATGGGCATCAGTAGATGCCCAGATACTGGTGCAATGGTGCCTCGTCGGCGGTGATCACAAACGCGGCTTCGGTGGCAGATCTGTTGCGCAGGGTGCTGGCCACGTAACCCGGTGCGCCGAATGTGTCTTTTTCGCTCCAGTCGATGGCGCTGTCGCCTTCTACGCTCAGCGTGCCCTGGCCCTCGATCACGTGGTACACGCAGGCGGTGCTGCGTTCGGGCAGGGTGAGCGTCTCGCCGGGGCGCAGCATCAGTGCGCCCAGCCCCATGCTGGGGAAAAGGCTGGCGCCTGTTTCGGGGTTGACGTAAGCGATGCGCAGCGGCTTGTCTGGGTAGTGTTCTGCCATTTGCAACAGGCAGGCGCGGGTTCTGGCCCAGGGGTAGCGCAGCTGGGGTGAATCAGGCGCCGCGCGCTTAAAACCCAACTCCGGCACAACACCGGCGGCACTGTAGTCGGCGAAGGATTTATCCCGCGGCTGTGAGAGTGTCTGGCCCTCGCCCTCCATCGCCCATGAGCTCTCCAGCCGGTACATCAGCGGCAGGTCGAGGATATCCAGCCAGATAACCGGGCCGCTGCCCGTGTGCTGGTGCTCGTGCCACTTGCCCGAGGGGGTGAGGATAATATCGCCGCGCTGCATCACACAGGGCTCGCCGTCGACGATGGTGGTCGCGCCTTCGCCCTCGACGATAATGCGCACCGCGTTGGGGGTGTGGCGGTGGTTGGGCGCTGTCTCGCCGGGCAGTATCAGTTGCAGGCCCATGTAGATGCTGGGCGTCGCCTGCATGTTGCTCAGGCCGTGGCCCGGGTTGGCCAGCACCAGCACCCGGCGCTCGGCTTTTTCCATCGGTGTCAGCTCGCCCGCCTGCAGCAGCAGCGGGCGAACCGCGGCAAAGGGCCAGATGATGGTCTGGGTGTTGCGGCTGGGCTTGTGTGGCGGCAACAGCGCGCGCATGCTCGGCCACAGTGGCACGAGGTTTTGCTCGCTGAGCTGGTCCCGGTAGGATTGGGGTAAATCTTCAAGAGTGCCTAGCGCTTGCATGTGCTTCTCCTTGCTTGGCGGGTTTTCCCGCAGGCTGTTCGTCGCCGCGTTTTCAGGCGACGTAGTCCGGTTGTTCGGTGGGGGCAGAACGCTGAAAAGCGGATTGCTCCAGGCAGTGCGCGTGGATGGCCATCAGCCGGGGAAAACCCGCCAGATCGCAGCCAAAGCGCAGTGCATTTGCCACCTGTGGCACCAGGCAGACATCGGCCAGGGTGGGCGCCTGGCCAAAACAATAATCACCGTGGCCGTGGCCGTGGCGGCTCAGCAGGGTTTCTACCGCGCCAAAGCCCTCGCTGATCCAGTGCTTGTACCAGTCGCTCTTTTGCGTGTCGCTGACGCCCAGCTCTTTTTTCAGGTAGCCCAAGATGCGCAGGTTGTTGACCGGGTGCATGTCGCTGGCGATGCCGTTGGCTAGCTCCAGCACCCTGTATCTGTCGGAGCCCGTCGCGGGCACCAGCAGAGGGTCGGGGTAGTTGCTGTCCAGGTAATCGATGATGGCGAGGGATTGCGACAGGGCTTGGCCATCATCGGTGATCAGCACGGGTACACCCTTGCTGGGGTTGAGGCGCAAATTGCTGTCACTGGCTTCCTCACCGACGCGGATGTTCACGCCCTGATGTTGGTAGTCCAGGCCCTTGAGCGCCAGCGCGATGCGCACCCGGTAGGAGCTGGAGCTGTTGAAAAAATTGTAGAGTTGCATGTGTGTGTCTCGGCGGTTGCGTAATCTAAGAGTTAGTGGTCTTGGGGCAGGCTTGTGATTTGCCTTTGTTTGCGGCGGCGCTGAGTGACAACAGCACGGCTATCAATACAAACCCCGCCAATTTCACTTCAATGACCGCGTCCCCGCCACCCTGCAGATCGGGCAGCAGGAGCAGAGCGCCGGCGGCGACGAAAGCCACCCGCGACAGAGCGTTTAGCGGCTGCCTGAAGATACCGGCGAAGCCCACGGAGATCGCCCAGACGCCCAGCAGAGCACTGACCACGGCAATGGCTATCTGTGGTGGCTCACCGATCAGCAGCAGTGCGGGGGTGGTGACGAAGATAAAGGGGATGATGTAGGCCGTCCAGCCGAGCCGCATGGCGGTGAAGGCTGTTTTGAGCGGGTCGGCCCGGGCGATGCTGGCGGCGAAAAAGGCGCCGATAGCGATGGGCGGGGTGACCATGGACATCATGCCGAGGTAGAAGATAAAGAGATGGGCGGCGATGGGCTCGACGCCCACTTGCACCAGCGAGGGCGCCACCAGCACAGCCAACAACAAATAGACCCCGACGGTGGGCATGCCCATGCCCAGAATAATGCACACCAGCGCGGAGATGATCAGCAGCAAAAAGAGGTTGCCCTCACCGAGCTGCACCAGAAAATAGGTCAAACCAAAACCCAGGCCTGTGATGTTGAGAATGCCGATAATAAAACCCGCAGCGGCGCCTATCATGATGATGTCGACGATGGCGTGGCCGGTGTCGGCGAGGCATTCCAGTATGTCGCGTGCGTTCATGCGCTTGTTTTTGTAGCCCATCAGCACGCCGACGACCAGTGCGCCCAAGGCGCCCCACAGGGCCGCGGTCTCCGGGCGCTGGTTAAAGTTGAAGAGCGCAAGTACGACGGCGGCAAAGGGCACAACAAAAAACCAGCCCTGTCGCAGCACGGTGCGCTTTGTGGGGATAAGCGCCGAGTCGACCGCTTCAATCTGCTGCTTGTGGGCTTCCAGGTCCACCTGTATGTACAGCGCGGCGTAATACAGCACCGCCGGCACCAGCGCGGCGATCACCACCTGGCTGTAGCTGATCTGCAGAAACTCCGCCATCAAGAAGGCCACCGCACCCATCACCGGCGGCATGATCTGCCCACCGGTTGAGGCGACCGTCTCGATGGCCGCCGCCGTGTGGGGCTTGAAGCCGCCTTTTTTCATCATGCGAATGGTCACCACACCGGTGGCCACAATATTGGAGACCACCACGCCGGAGATAGAACCGAACAGGGCCGAGGCGATGGTGGCGATCTTGCCCGAGCCGCCCCTGCTGCGGCCCATCAGCGAAAGGGCCACGTCGTTGAAAAAATCTGCGCCGCCCGAGCGCAGCAGCAACTGACCAAAGAGAATAAAACCGATGACGATAGTCGCAGCCACGTTGAGGGTCAGGCCTAGCATGGCGTTGGTGTCCAGCCCAAGATAGAGCAGCAGCCGATCGAGCGCGATCTCGCGGGTCTGCAGTGGGCCCGAGAGATGGTCGCCCACCATCGCAAAACCCAAAAACAACAGCACCACGATCACCAGGGTGATGCCCACCACGCGGCGCAGGCCTTCGAGCACCAGCACAAACAGCACCGTGGATGCGATCAGTGCGTCCAGCGGGCGGTCCAGCTGCCGCTCCACCAGATGGGGGTATTGCACCGCCAAATACAGGCATGTGGTCAATGCCAGCAGGGCGATCAATGCATTGAGTTTGCGTTTCGCCAAACTGGACTGCGGTTTCAGGAATACCAGCGCGAGGCTGAGCCCGAGAATGACCGCGAGGTATTGCTCGGTGTAGATGGCCCATCCCATGCGGCTGAACAAATCGGCGGCAAAGGCGATCGCGGCGAGGGCGATCAACACCCCCAGGGTGCTTCTCAGCCCCGCCATGATTGCCGCTTCCTCGGAGAGGCTTATTGCAGGGACAGAGTCCGCGTTCATTCAAAGCACCTTTTGCAAAAAGAAATGGGATGGGCCGCTGCACTTATTGCTGCCAGAGGCCCTTCTCTTCGAAGTACTTGATAGCCCCCGGGTGGTATTCGATGCCGGGGTAGTTGCTGTTTTCAGAGTCAACCGCCAGCGCTTTAAAGCCCGGGAAGATCTTGATCAGGGTCTCTTTGTTCTCCAGGATCGCCGCCACCATCTGGTAGACCTGCTGGTCCGAGACATCGGCGTTGACCACCAGCACGTTGTCCCAAGTGAGCATTTGTGTGGGCTCTTCTATGCCCACTAGGTGCGGCGCTGGCTTAACTTCGGAAAAGTAAAAGGCGGGCCGCACGCTGAGAATGGCATCCAATGCCACCTTGTCTGTATTGACCGGCAGGAACTTCACCCCGCCAACAGCCGCGCTCACTTCGGCCACCTTGGGTCCACCGACGGCGAAATAGGTGGCGTCTACTCGTCCAGAAGAGAGATTGTTCGCCGCGCGGATCAAGTCCGGCACGGGCACGCCCTCGACGTCGTCCCAGGTGACGCCGCCGGTGGCCAGCATCGCCTTCATGTGCGGTCGGCCGATGGGGAAGGCGTTCCACTCCGAGGCGACTCGCTTACCGCGCAGATCATCGATGCTGTCGATGCCCGCGTCCTTGCGCACAAAGATACCGATGGGTTGAGGGCTGATGCGCATGGCAATGCGCAGGTTGGGGCGCGCTCGTCCGTCGTAGTCCCCGCTGCCCTGAACAGCGACAATTGCATCGTTGACGTCATTGATGGCGAATTCGGCCAGGCCCTGGTCTACGGCGTCCATCATGGCGCGGTTGCCGCTGTAGGGTTGTACCACCAGGTTGATGCCCGCTTTTGAGCGGCCCACCGTGGCGAAGCCGTTGCTCATGGTGTTCCACACAGAGCCCTGGGGTGGGGAGGCGATGGACATAATGCCAGCCGACGCAGGGGCGCCGAGGCTCAGTGCGCAGGCGGTCAAAACGCTCAGTAGTGTCTTCTTCATCTGGTATTTCCTGGTGTTTGTCGTAATTTATATAGTCATTGGGCTTTTAGCAGCCGGGTTATCGCTGGTTTGGTCTTCGCTGGTTTGCTTTTTTGTGACTTGTAATAAACGTTATTCGAGTTGCAGGTAGACCTGCTCCGCCTCTATGCGGGTCGGGTAGGTCTTTATGTCCTCGGTGAGCGGGGCGCACATGGCCTTGCCGCTCTTGATACAAAATCGCCCCTGATGCAGCGGGCACTCTATTTCTCCGTCCTCCAAAAATCCGTCGCTCAGCAGCGCCTGGCCGTGGGTGCAGACGTTGTCGGTGGCGAAGACTTCTCCGTCGACCTTGTACACCGCAATGGACTTGCCCTGGACGCTGATGCCAAGCACGTCGTCTTCGGGAATGTCCTGCAGTGGCACTGCGCTTATCCAGTTGTCGCTCATGTAAATCCTTCTAGGTGTCGCTCGCGGTGGTGGGGCGACGGTTAAATGGGGTAGATCAGCGAGTTGAGGATCATCTCGTTGTCAAACACACACAGACGTGATTGCAGCTTGAGCCCCGCGCTTGTTACTTCAATGCGGTCTATGTAGCGGCCGACGTTGAACACCTCGGCGATGCCGTCGTTCTTGGTGCGGTAGACCGTGTAGTTCGCTTGGGATTCGATCAATCCCGCCGACTCGCTGATGATCAGGGGGGAGGCGACCAGGTGCAGTTGCTGATAGGGTTCGTGGAAAATGGTTTCGGTGATGCCATAGATGCGGTCTTTGAGCATGCCCTTGCTGCTAAACGACAGCGCCGCCATGGGCAGGCCACGGTCGTAGTTCTCACGGGCTTGTATTTTGTAGCTGCAGTGCTCGGTGAAGAGATCGAGCCAGCTGTCCCACTGGGCTTGATCAACAACGTTGGCGTAGTGCTGATAGAACTGGCTGAGCGCTAAGTAGTTTTCGCTGTTCATGCTCAAACCCCCATCACTTTGCGCCAATAGGCGTACATGCCCCTGATCAAAGTCTCGGAAATCATGTGGTCGGTATGGCCAATCTCCTTGCCGCCGAGCTCCGCGAGCGAGCGGTGAAAGGGCTTTTGCTCGAAACCCTCCTGGGAGAACTCGATCACCTCGCCGTCGTCGGCGGAGACAAAACCCGCCGGGCCGAAGAGATTGGCCTGGCGCAGGCGGCGCTCGGTCATCTCTTCTGTGTCGTCTTCGTAGCCAAAGTGGGTCCAGACAAAATCGAAAGAGTCATGGCCGCGTGGTTGGATATGGCGGGTGGTGACGCTGTTGACCTGCTGTTGCAAAATCACGCTGGGGAAGAGAGTCATCATCACTGCGGTCGGGCCATTCCACCAGGGCTCAACTTCCACGTCCAAAAAACTTGGGTCGTTGAGCTGCATGGATTCCTTGTAGCTCGCCACATTGGTCGTCTGGCTGTCTTTGCCACCGCTGCCACGGGTGGAGATCATCGCCGCGTGACGAAAATGCTGGTCCATTTTTAGCTCGGAGCGATTGTCCGCGCGCCACAAGCCAAAGGTGACGAACCAGGTGTGCAACAAACCGGGGTGGTAGGGGTCTTTGA
>JAWSVD010000214.1:0-212 GCA_033852095.1 Granulosicoccaceae bacterium
CCAAAGAGAATAAAACCGATGACGATAGTCGCCGCCACGTTGAGTGTGAGGCCCAGCATGGCGTTGGTGTCCAGCCCCAGATAGAGCAGCAGCCGATCGAGTGCGATCTCGCGGGTTTGCAGTGGGCCCGAGAGATGGTCGCCCACCATCGCAAAGCCCAGGAACAACAGCACCACGATTACCAGGGTGATGCCCACCACCCGGCGCAAGCC
>JAWSVD010000214.1:313-3017 GCA_033852095.1 Granulosicoccaceae bacterium
GCGAGGTATTGCTCTGTGTAGATGGCCCATCCCATGCGGCTGAAAAGATCGGCGGCAAAGGTGATCGCGGCGAGGGCAATCAATACCCCTAGGGTGTTTCTCAGCGACGTCATGATTGCCGCTTCCTCAGAGAGGCCTGTTGCAGGGACAGCGTCCGCGTTCATTCAATGCACCTTTTAGAGAAAAGAAAAGAAAAGAAAAGAAATGGGATGGGCCGCTGCACTTATTGCTGCCAGAGGCCCTTCTCTTCGAAATACTTGATAGCCCCAGGGTGGTATTCGATACCGGGGTAGTTGCTGTTTTCAGTGTCCACCGCCAGGGCTTTAAAACCCGGGAAGATCTTGATCAGCGTCTCTTTGTTCTCCAGGATCGCCGCCACCATCTGGTAGACCTGCTGGTCCGAGACATCGGCGTTGACCACCAGCACGTTGTCCCAAGTGAGCATTTGTGTGGGCTCTTCTATGCCCACCAGGTGCGGTGCAGGCTTCACCTCGGAGAAGTAAAAAGCGGGCCGTACGCTGAGGATGGCATCCAACGCTGCGGTGTCAGTATTGACAGGCAGGAACTTCACTCCGCCAACAGCCGCACTCACCTCGGCCACCTTGGGTCCGCCAACGGCGAAATAGGTGGCGTCCACCCGGCCTGAAGAGAGGTTGTTCGCGGCGCGGATCAAGTCCGGCACGGGCACACCTTCGACGTCGTCCCAGGTGACGCCGCCGGTGGCCAGCATCGCCTTCATGTGCGGGCGGCCGATGGGGAAGGCGTTCCACTCCGAGGCCACCCGCTTGCCGCGCAGATCTTCGATGCTGTCGATGCCCGCGTCCTTGCGCACAAAGATACCGATGGGCTGGGGGCTGATGCGCATGGCGATGCGCAGATTAGGGCGGGCTCGCCCGTTGTAGTCCCCGGTGCCCTGAACAGCGACGATTGCATCGTTCACGTCGTTGATGGCGAACTCGGCCAGGCCCTGGTCCACGGCGTCCATCATGGCGCGGTTGCCGCTGTAGGGTTGTACCACCAGGTTGATGCCTGCTTTGGAGCGACCCACCGTGGCGAAGCCATTGCTCATGGTGTTCCACACAGAGCCCTGGGGCGGTGAGGCGATGGACATAATGCCAGCCGATGCAGGGGCAGCGAAACTCAGTGCGCAGGCGGTCAATACGCTCAGTAGTGTCTTCTTCATGGTGTATCTCCTGGTGTTTATCGTATTTTTTATAGTTATTGGGCTTTTAGCAGCCGGGTCTTCGATGCTTTGCTGTTCGCAGTTTTGCTGTTCAGTGGCTTGTAATAAATGTTATTCGAGTTGCAGGTAGACCTGCTCTGCCTCTATGCGGGC
The DNA here is from genome assembly GCA_033852095.1 of Granulosicoccaceae bacterium. Lineage (GTDB taxonomy): Bacteria > Pseudomonadota > Gammaproteobacteria > CALCKW01 > CALCKW01 > CALCKW01. The sequence continues at coordinate 1,650 of JAWSVD010000214.1, forward strand.
CGGGTAGATCTTGATGTCTTCGGTGAGCGGGGCGCACATGGCCTTGCCACTCTTGATACAAAATCGCCCCTGATGCAGCGGGCACTCTATTTCTCCGTCCTCTAAAAACCCGTCGCTCAGCAGCGCCTGGCCGTGGGTGCAGACGTTGTCGGTGGCGAAGACTTCGCCGTCGACCTTGTACACCGCGATGGACTTGCCCTCGACGCTGATGCCAAGCACGTCGTCTTCGGGAATGTCCTGCAGTGGCACTGCGCTTATCCAGTTGTCGCTCATGTGAATCCTTCTAGGTGTCGCTCGCGCTGGGTGGGCGGCGGTTAAATGGGGTAGATCAGCGAGTTGAGGATCATCTCGTTGTCAAACACACACAGCCGTGATTGCAGCTTGAGCCCCGCGGCTGTCACTTCAATGCGGTCTATGTAGCGGCCGACGTTGAACACCTCGGCGATGCCGTCGTTCTTGGTGCGGTAGACCGTGTAGTTCGCCTGGGATTCGATCAAGCCCTGCGACTTGCTGAGTACCAGGGGTGAGGCGACCAGGTGCAGCTGGTGGTAGGGGTCGTGGAAAATGGTTTCGGTGATGCCGTAGATGCGATCCTTGAGCATGCCCTTGCTGCTAAACGACAGCGCCGCCATGGGCAGTCCGCGGTCGTAGTTTTCACGGGCTTGTATTTTGTAGCTGCAGTCCTCGGTGAAGAGGTCCAGCCAGCTGTCCCACTGGGCTTGATCCACCACGTTGGCGTAGTGCTGATAGAACTGGCTGAGCGCTAAGTAATCTTCGCTGTTCATGTTCAGACCCCCATCACTTTGCGCCAGTAGGCGTACATGCCCCTGATCAAGGTCTCGGAGATCATGTGGTCTGTGTGGCCTATCTCCTTGCCGCCGAGCTCCGCGAGCGAGCGGTGAAAGGGCTTTTGCTCGAAACCCTCCTGTGAAAACTCGATCACCTCGCCGTCGTCTGCGGAGACAAAACCCGCCGGGCCAAAGAGATTGGCCTGGCGCAAGCGGCGTTCGGTCATCTCCTCGGTGTCGTCTTCGTAGCCAAAGTGGGTCCAGACAAAATCAAAGCTGTCATGGCCGCGCGGCTGGATATGCCGCGTGGTGACGCTGTTGACCTGCTGTTGCAAGATCACGCTGGGAAAGAGGGTCATCATCACCGCGGTCGGACCATCCCACCAGGGTTCAACCTCCACATCCAAAAAACTCGGGTCGTTGAGCTGCATGGATTCCTTGTAGCTGGACACATTGGTGGTCTGGCTGTCCTTGCCGCCGCTGCCGCGGGTGGATATCATCGCCGCGTGGCGAAAGTGCTCGTCCATTTTTAGCTCGGAGCGATTGTCCGCGCGCCAGAGGCCAAAGGTGACGAACCAGG
>JAWSVD010000215.1:0-11728 GCA_033852095.1 Granulosicoccaceae bacterium
ATTCGATCCATCTTGATATCCAGAAATTCCGGCTAAAGCCGAACCTACATCCGAGGCTGTTAGTGGTTGGCGGTAGCATTGCCAATATGCACGTTGAGACTGGTGGCTAAACGTCGGATAATGGGGAGTTAGGTCTTGCCCGCTGTTGGGCTGCTTTGTTTCACACAGGATTATCCATGTTACGCCGCACATTTTTGACATCTGCCGCGTCACTTGCCATTTTGCCCTTTGGGGCCCGCACGGCGAGTGCAGCTCAGACCACGGCGCAGTTTGCGCCCAATCCGGCCAATGGCTGGCGAACTTTTGAGCTGACATCAAAGTTGGAGTTGCAGGTAGACGATGGCGAGGTTCAGGCCTGGTTGCCCCTGCCGTCGGTGCATGACGCCCTGTGGAGCAAGCCGCTGGATAACCAGTGGAGTGGCAACGCCACCGATGTGCAGCTAATCACTGATCCGCAGTACGGCGCGCAGCTGTTGCACGCCCGCTGGGACGGCAGCCAGAGCGGCAAGCCAAACCTAAAACTGATCAGCCAGGTGTCGATGCGCGACCGCGCTGTGGACTTGAACAAGCCCGCAGGTGCCGCCCCGCTCATTGCTGTGGAGCGCGCGCTCTACACCAGCGCCAGTGAGCACATGCCCATCGACGGCATTGTGCTGACCACAGCCAAGCAAATCACCGACGGATTGTTCAGTGATCAGGCCAAGGCCCGCGCCCTGTACGAGTGGATTGTGCAGAACACTGTGCGCGACCCCAAGGTGAACGCCTGTGGCCTGGGGGACATCAAGTGGATGCTCGAGACCGGCAACCTGAAGGGCAAGTGCGCCGACCTGAACACACTGTTCGTGGGCATGGCGCGCGCCGTTGGCCTGCCCGCCCGCGATGTCTACGGCATCCGCGTGGGGGATTCGCAGTTTGGCTACGGCAGCTTGGGCAAGAGCGGCGACGTGAGCAAGGCGCAGCACTGTCGCGCCGAGGTGTATTTGACCGGCCACGGCTGGGTGCCGGTTGACCCAGCTGATGTGCGCAAGGTGATGCTGGAGGAAGACCCCGCTGGCGAGTTGCCACTGGACCACCCCAAAGTGCAAGCCGTGCGCGAACAGCTGTTCGGTGCCTGGGAGAGCAATTGGCTGGCGTTCAATGTGGCGCACGATGTAGTGCTGCCCGGCAGCACCGGTGACAAGCTCCATTTCCTGATGTACCCGCAGGGCGAGCTCGCCGACGGCCAGCGGCTGGACAGCACCGACCCCAAGAGCTTTCTGTACAGCCTGCAGGCGCGCCAGCTGAACAGCTAACGGCCCTGTTTAAACAGCCAGCGGCCACCGCTAGAAAGCGCGTGGCCGCACAGCGTACCGTGATTTATTTCATCGTGGGCAGCGCCAGCAGCAGCTCTTTCCATAAAAAAATAGGGTGGCAGCGCTCGGGAGACAGCACGGCGTTCCCTCCGCTCCGAATACGGCTCCAACAGGGACAGCTCTTCTGGCCGGCCATAAACTTCATGTGCCAGCACATGCCGATGTCGTACAGGTAGACCAGAAACAGCGAGCGGAGTCTACCCGTAGCACCGTTTCAATGGCTGCCACATGGCGATGCCCAGCACCACAATTCACTCAGTAGAGATACACCGCACCTGCACCCGCTGCACTTTTATCCTCCGGCGGGTTTAACCCCGTGCCCGCGCCATTTTCCAAATCGGCACCGATCACCACCGTGTGCCCGTCGCTGCTCATCGTAATAGACTGGGAAAACTGCTCACCGGCAGCCGTATTGGGGGCTTTGATATAACGCGGTACCGACCAGCTGCCAGCGCGGTAGTGATACACATAGGCAGCGCCGGCGTCGATGGCCCCATCATTGTCCAGGGCACTCAAGCCAAGGCCTGCACCGTCCTCCAAGGGTGCGCCCACGAGCAACAGCGTGGCGTCGTGGTTCAGTGATACAGCGTGCCCGAACTCATCCCCAGCGCCGGGGTTGACCGCTTTGATGTAAGTCGGTGCGCCCCAGTTTGATCCGTCGTAGCGGTACACATAGGAGGCCCCCGCGCTGGCCATGACGTTGTCGTGCAATGGATCTACCCCTGCACCTGAACCTCCTTCGCCCACCGCCCCCACCACCAGCACACTGCCATCGCTGTTGAGTGAAACCGATCCCCCGAACTTATCGATACTATCTGAGTCACTGGCCTTGATGTAGACAGGTTGCTGCCAGGCCCCCAGCTCATAGCGGAAGACATAGGCCGCGCCCGCGGCGTTCGCGCTGTTGTTGTCGGTGGCGGAGACACCATCTCCCGAGCCGTCTTCTTTGTCAGCGCCGACGGCGATCACCAGACCGTCAGCACTTATTGCGACCCCTTTACTGAAATTATCCCAGTTGCCGGTGTTACTGGCTTTGAGGTAGGCGCTGAACTGCCAGGCGCCGCCATTGAAGCGGTAGACGTAGAGCGCGCCTGAATCGGGCGTCAGTTCGTTCACTGCAGGGTTCACTCCCACCCCGTCACCGTCTTCAAAGAGTGAACCTGCAATCAATGTTCTGCCGTCGCCGCTCAGCGCGATGTCGGTGCCAAGGCGGTCACCCGTGCTGGGATTCGGTGCCTTGATATAGGTGGGGTCAAGCCAACTCCCACCCTCGTAGTGATACACATACACAGCCCCCGCCATGTGCAGGGCGTCATCAAAGGCAGGGTCCACTCCCGCGCCACTGCCGTTCTCACGGAAAGACCCCACAGCCAGTACGGAGCCGTCGTCACTGAGCGCCACGGAGGTACCAAACAAATCCCATGCCCCTGGGTTGCTCGCTTTGATATAGACCGGCGCAGACCAGCCATTGCCCTGCCGACGGTATACATACACAGCTCCGGCACCATTAGTGGCGGTGTCGCGCACAGGGTCAACGCCCGCACCCGAGCCGCGTTCATTGGGGGCGCTCACTGCAAGCACAGCGCCATCGGCACTCAGCGCCACGGCGCGGCCAAATAGATCGCCGCTGCTGATGGGGGCCTTCAGGTAGTGGATCAGCTCGTCCGGTAGCAGCGCACTGGTACCCACCGCATTGCTGTTCGCCAACACCTGAGCCGTCGCGTCGAGGGATTCGACCATAAACTGCTTTGCTGCAATGGAATTGGCCAGCAACGCCGACAATACGGGACTTTGACGCGTCGCCAGCGAAAAATCATCAGCGCTGTCCACAATGCCGTCAGCGTTGCTGTCCAGGGGCGAGAAACCAGAGACTCCATCGGAATTATGATTCAGTCTAAAACCCTCTACGTCCGGGTCCAGCTCGGCCGCCGTCCATGCGATCGTCAGTGTTCGATCGGCGTTCTGCTGCAACGTGGCTTGCACAGCTGCAGGGATGTCCCTGACTTCGAGGTGCAACTGCGTGGCGCTCTCAAAGGTAGCGCCGTCTCTAGACCATGCCTGCAATTCAAGCTCGTAGACGTTGTCACCATCTGCGTCTTGCGGGCTCTCGTGGTCCAGTGCCATGTTCGCTGTCAGCAACCCAGCGCTGGCATCCACTGCAAAGAACGTCGCATCAACACCGCCCAAACTGTATCGAACGGGAACGTCACTCTGCTCAGGCACAAAGTCGACGTTGCGCTGGTGCTCAAGAAGCGACAGCTGCAGCTCATGGCTTTTCAGCGGGCCTGACTCTACACCCGTCTCTTCAGGCAGCAAGTGCACGCCCCCATCACAGGCAGCCAATGTCATGGCCATTGCCATTGCCATACTCAAGACAACAAGCCATTTGGCAGCCCATGCCTCACTCGAAATTGCACCTGATGTTGCACGCAAGCCATCACTCGTCTTGGAACAAAAGCCTTTGATTTCTCGGCTCATTTTGCTTCTTACCTGCAATCCAAAAACACCGAGTAGGTACTGCAGAGCGTGTACCACCAGACCACCCCATTTGGGTCATACACACGCTGTGTTTTAGCAACCATCGGCCACAGCACCGCCGCAAAGGAATCACAGCTATTACTGCATTTATTTCAGCATTTGTACGCAGCCGATGACTGGCCCAAACAGACTAAGACACACAAGCGCAAAGGTAAAAAGCAGACGGTGACAGCTGCGGTGCGAATTTTGCTCCCGAGGCTTGTCTAAAGAAATACGAGCACCCACTGATGATTGAAAGTCTAAACCACAGCGAACAAGCCACCGTGCTCGATCACATGCACACTGCAACAATGGAGTCATCGGAGGACATCAGCACGACGGAGCTCAGCGGTGCTGTTGTTCCGGGGATGATGGATTCCGGCAACGGTCTATCTCAAGTCGCTCTGAACAGCTCTGTTCAATTTGATCCCACCGGCCAGCAGATCAAAAACATTGACGCTCTTCCCTCTTTGCTGCTGCCATCGGCGAACAACATCCAGGCGTTGAAAACCCAGTCATCGAGTCAGTTTAAGCAGATGCTGCTGGACCATCTAATCCCATTCGCACCCGAGACCATCAGCTTTGACAGCGCGGGGGAGATGCAGCTGCCGCCGGATTATGTCTACGCCGAAGAACTGCACCAGGCCTTTGAACATAACGAGGGAATACGTCAAATGCTGAGTTCGCTCAATGCACTGAGCAGTCACTACGTTGAAATGCAAGCGCGAACACCCTTTGTTGAAGCGATGAACAACGCCACAACACAGATAGACATTGAGCGCGTCATCGCGCAATACCGCCGCCTGCTGCAGGGCAATAACAACTACATCAGCACCGCATTGCTTATTAGCGCTGAGGGCGAGCTTGGCGTCACAGCCGACGGCGAAGCGGTGAGTTTTTACAGTTAGGTTTGAAAAATTGTCCAAATAAGATGCAGCTTAAGACTGTCTATCTGCCGGGTGATTCACTCCGTCGGAAGTGGGAATCGCCTGCTCTAACTTCAAGGGATTGATCCCCTGCAAACACGCCACATTAAAGCCGTATTGCTCGGTGTTTGAGCGGCGCTGGTGGTGGGTGTAGATGCCGCAGTTACTGCAGAAGTAGTGTTTGGCGATTCGGGTGTTGAACTGGTAGAGCTTCAGCACATCGTGGCCACGCACGACGCGTATGCCCGACAGCGGTATCGATGCCGCGATAGCGCCCCGACGCCGGCACAGGGAACAGTCGCAGCGACGCAGATCGATTAAACCATCTGGCAAGTCGAGCTCCAGCTCGACCGCGCCGCAATGGCAGCTGGCCCGGTGTTTGGGCAGCACCGCCACTCCGTCCACTTCTTTGATATTGACCGTCACGGCTATCTCCTCAACGTTTTGGCAACCGGCTAAACAGCAGAACTGCAAGTCAGTACAGTATCACGCCACAGCGTTTGCCTGAGTTGCAGTGGTGTTGAACAAACTCCGCCGCCGCAGAGCAGAAAAGGACAAAAGCAGCCGATGTACCGGCCACTCTGCCCTCTCCTTATTGACTGGTCGCTTTCTGAACGCCGCTTTTTTACAGTGAACTACCGAGACGCCTATTGAGCGATGCTGCGCGCCTCCAACACACCGTCCAACATATAGGGCATCAGCAGCAGCTCAGCGCCGGTGCTGATGTCGGCCAATCCAGGCTTCGTCGTTTCGCTGTCGATGACAGCGCCTTCCGCATCGAGCATCCACAGCTCTCCGGTGATCCAATCGTTGACGGCGAAACCACCGGGTGTGCGCACCAAGCCGTCGAGATTGCCCAGCGCCTGCGCACCTTCTAAGGGCGTGATGGCCTGAGTGGCCCGGTCTACAGCGAACACACCACCGGGTTGATCGGTGCCGAAATCCTCGTGCAGCGGCGAGCCCCAGGTCGCCACCAACAGGCGATCACCGTCCATCAACACGCCGTTCGGGTGCAGCAGTGCATCAGTCTTGAGCCAGGTGCTCACGGCACCGTCCTCATAGCGGTAGAGGGTGTGGTTCATCATGTCGGAGATGTAGGCAACCGTGCCGTCACTGCTGATGTCGTTGAGAAAGACAGCATCCGCCACGGCGACGCTCTGCACCAGCTCACCGCTCTGCATGTCGACCAGGTGCAGCTGGCGCAAGTCTGCCACCAGCAGCTGACCGCCGACCACCGCCATGCCCTTGGGCGCGTCCATGCCCTCGGCCCAGTGTTGCTCTAATAGCTCACCGTCCAGGCTCAGCAGCGACAAATAACCGTTGCCGTCCGCCGCACCCGGACTGCCCTTGATGTTGCTGACAACGATGCGCTGACGTGCCGTGTCCACCACTGCGGACTCGGGCATCTCCAGGCCTTCGACACGCCATTGCGTCTCGGCCCGCGCGCTGCCCTGCGCTGCGACAAGCAGCAGTAAAAATAGTTGTAATGATTTCATGTTGCACTTCCAATTGATGAATGAAGGCGTGCAATTTCACAAAATGACACTTGTTGCGCAAGACCAACCTTGCTTGGTATCATTTTGTGATACCAAAAAGTGAAATAGTGTCTCATGGAACAACGATTGATGGGAGAAGTGTTCGAATTGCTGAAGCGTGCACTGCGTGCGCAAGGCATGAGTTACGAGGACCTCGCCCAAGCGATGCAGCTGTCGCTGCCCACCATCAAACGCTTGTTCTCCGATCAGGATTGCAAGTTCAGTCGATTGCTGGCGGTCTGCGATGTGCTGGAAATCTCGATGGTGGATCTGATGGACACCGCCCAGCGCAAAAACAATTGCGCCGAGTATCTCGCCCCTGAGGTAGAGGCGGCATTTGCCGAATATCCCGCGCTGTTTTATTTCTACGCGCTGCTGCGCGAGCCCTTGAGCACAGCGGAAATTTCTGAGTATTACCAACTTTCCGACGCTGACATCATACTCTATTGCCGAGATCTGGAACGCTTGGGCATGATCAATACGGGCTATCAAGGCCGTGTCACCCTGCTGCACGATGCCCCCTTCAAGGTGCACCGGGACGGGGCATTGCAAGCGGCCTACAGCGCTATAAATGCCCAATTCATACAGCAAACGCTGAACCGCAATGGCGCAGAAGAGAACCACTACGAATCGCTCTCTCGCCAGCTGCGCCCAGAGACAGCCGCACAAATTAACGCAGAGATCGAACAGCTGACACAGCGCATCGGCCGCTTCGCACGGCAGGATCGGTTAACCTCAAAACAACACGAGATGAAAACCTATAAGTGGGCCTTCGCCTGTGCTCAGGTGTCGCTGTTGTCTTTTATTGAACTTGAGAAACACAGAGACCGAAACGCGTAGCGACTCGGGGGATTTGTCACCCCCTTAGCGCAGCGCCCCTCCGGCTGTGGCTGATGTGGCGCACACAGGGCCGTGCCGGACCTTCATCACAGATTTTTTAGATGATTTCACTTAATGCAAACCGTCGCACCTTCAGCGCCGGCGACAGCGTGCAAGTGATAGCCTGTGGGCATGCGCAGCCAAGAACTTCTCGTCAGCCCTTCACCTGTTTCGGTGAAACACCCCGTCCAGCACAACAAACGCCTCTCCACCCTAGTGAACATGTGAGGAGAAGGAGCTGTCGGGGGCATACCGCACGATCGTGGTGACCCGATCGACGTCGCCGTCGACCCGGTCCAGCCGCCGGCGATCTACACCCGACATAGGCGAGGCCTGCCAGGGGCGCGGCCGTGCCTTTCAGTTACCTCGTACAAGCGACATGACTATTCCTGCAATCGCCAAAATTATCAAACACAACGTCGGGATCATAGAAAGCATAAAACCCATTGCGCGCTTTTCCGGTGCTGCGACATAGGCACGCCAATAGAGAAAACGACCAAGCAAATAAACGGTTCCCAGGCCCGAAACCAACAACGGAGACCAATAGCTTGATGCAATGAAAAGAGCGGGCATAAACGCAACCAGTGTTTCCATGGTATTCATCTGAACGCGGTACATTCGCTCAAAGCCATCATCTCCCGTCATCGCTGGCGCTTTGAGCCCGGAATTGCTTCTTGCCAACCCCGTCATGGCACCAAAAAAGAAAAACTGCAGCACTGCAGCAATTGCGACGAGTTCTACGTATTGCATTCAACCTCCAAGTCAAAAATAAGCCAAACAGCGGCGTATTGGCCGCGCGCAACATACCATAGCAGTGGTCACCCTAAAAAATGGCTTTTCCGAAAAAAATAACGATGTTTTTCACCCCTACAAACAATAGCTTAACCCAACTTTGCTCATCGAGAAATTGTCTTAATTAGACCCCTCACCCAGCCGTAAAGATCAGCAAAACCGCAACAATCCCCACCAACACCCCTCCATCACAAACAAGGTAAACTCCCACCCAACACCGCAAATCGCCAGCAAAGCCCACATGCACCCGCAATCCCCCACCCAGCACCACCCGCGCACACCGTGGAAAGCAGAGCTTAAAAACCTGCTCACCAGCCCCGCCGAGCTCTGCGAAGTACTGGGCCTCAACCGGGCAGATGCCGAGGCAATCCAAGCAGCTTGCGTGGGCTTTCCCCTGCGCGTCCCTCGCCCCTACTTGGGCCGCATCCACGCGGGCGACCCCCGTGACCCGCTGCTGTTGCAGGTGTTGCCGCAAGCTGCCGAGCTGATGGAGGCCCCCGGCTACAGCGCAGACCCGTTGCAGGAAGCGGACTTCTCCCCCGTCCAGGGCCTGCTGCACAAGTACCACGGACGGGTGTTGCTGGTGCTGACCGGCAGCTGCGCTATCCATTGCCGTTATTGCTTTAGGCGGCACTTTCCCTACGACGAGGCGCAGATTGGCGCCGCGCAGTGGCAAGGGATTTTGGATTACATCGCGGCAGATGAGAGCATTGATGAGGTGATCTTCAGCGGCGGCGACCCGCTGAACCTGACGGACAAGGTATTGGCGCGGCGGGTGGCGGAGCTTGAGGCGATTGCGCACCTGAAGACGCTGCGCATCCACACCCGCCAGCCAGTGATGATCCCCGCACGGGTGGATGCGGACATGCTGGCGTGGGTGCGGAATACACGGCTGCAGGTGGTGCTGGTATTGCACAGTAACCACGCGCAAGAGATTGACGCCGAGGTGCAGCAGGCGCTGGGCCGGCTGCGGGGTGCGGGGGTGACGCTGCTGAACCAAAGCGTGTTGCTGCGCGGGGTGAATGACGACGCGGTGACGCTTGCGACGCTGAGCAAACGGCTGTTTGACTGCGGGGTGTTGCCCTATTATTTGCACTTGTTAGATGCGGTGCAGGGGGCGGCGCTTTTTGCGGTGCCACGTGAGCGGGCGATGGAGATCAAGGCGGAGCTGGCGGCACTGTTGCCGGGGTATTTGCTGCCGCGCTTTGCCGTTGAAGAGCCGCACGTGCCGCACAAGACAGTGGTGTGAGGACTGATTTTGGTGACTTCAGGTAGATTCCACTAGCGGCATTGTAAGGCCGCGCGCCCCGGACTGAACCCTCACCCACACGGTTCCAGAGCCGCGCCAAACGGCACTGCAAGTGCTGAAGCATCTTCCACCAAGTCCGGGGCATTGTGCGGCCCCGCCAAACGGCATTGTATGGCTGAAGCATCACCCACCAGATTCTGGGCATTGTGAGGCCCCGCCAAACACCCGCAGATTTCGGCTGCGGCTTAGCTTTAGCAGGTAAGCGATAGGCTAGGCGGTGACCACTAAGTGCATGGGGTCTGTTAGCAGTTGTTCTAGGTGGGCGAGAAAGCGCGCGCCGTCTGCGCCGTTGATCACCCGGTGATCGAAGGCAGGCAGAGCGGTAACTGCAACCGTGGTTGAAACGCACTGCCGTCGAATACCGGCTGCACGCTGGCTTTGGCCACCCTGAGGATCGCGACCTCCGGCCAGTTGACGATGGGCTGCAGTCCGTCTACTCCCAAGCCGCCTAGGCTGGATATCCGCCAGCCTGAGTTTCCCCGACCGAGCGAGACCACTCAACCGAGTCAGTTCGCGCCCAATTTGGGCAACCGACAAGGCTGGCACGTCGCGAATCACCACAATCACCAGGCCGCGATCCGTGTCCACGGCAACGCCGAGCTGCAGCTAATCTTTCAATACAATCTCTTGGGGCTGCAGCAAATTAAAGACATCTATTAAATTCAGTGGATGTCATCGAATTTTCGTAGGGCACCCATGATTTGACTTTTGGTGGCAGTGAATCGCAGCAATTTCCCAGATATTTTCTACAGGGATTCATTCAATTTATCGGGTACCGTTCCGAAGGTTTTGTACATGTTGCTGATACCCATATCCTTTTGTTTCAAATTCACGATAAATTTCGCAGTTGTTACACCAAACGGCATTTGTGCAACTCCCGTATCGGCTCCAGTAGGGGTGATTATCGCAAACGAAGGCGTTTTATAGGGTTTGGTCTGTTTCCCTTTCGCAGATTTCAATAGAGCATCAGCCAACATAGCGCCCTGCACATTAGCAAGGTATCCATGCTTGTTTTTATCGAGGGTAGCGCAATCACCCAATGCATACAGGTTCTCATAACCCTGTACTTTCATCGAAGAATCCACTTTGATCAAGCCCTTGCCATCAAGAATATCTGAAAGCTCAGCTTGCAAAAACTCTGTATTAGGGAGCATCCCGACACAGGTATAAGCCATGTCCGCCTGAAGGGATTCATGGCTCTTGGAGCAGCGATAAACATCGCCATCTTTCGTAAATCTGCGGTTTAATTTCACGCTCACCCCTCTAGCGGCTAGTTGCTGCAATGCCTTTCGCTGTGCCTTGGGTTTCATGTTATCTAACAGCGTATCGCTTGAATGGGCTAATGTGATGTCTTTATCGGGGAATGCACTTGCAATTTCACCCGCAAACTCCACCCCTACGGCACCGCCACCCATCACCAGAACCGACTTGGCGGATGCAAGCAAACGGTGTTCATCCATTATTTCTTCGTTTCGCTCACTCAAGTCAAGCGCGTCATTCGACTTTGCCAGTGGCAATGTGGGATAGCGACTCCCTGACGCGATGATGGCTTGTTTAAAATGAACGGTATCCCCATTCCCAAGCTTGGCCTGCCGATCATTCATCGATTCGACACTGGCCTGAATGAAGGCGCCATCAATGAAGGAGCTGTAGAGTTTACGCGGCGTATCACCGAGTATTTTTGGGTCCGCAACATTGCGCAATACGGCAAATGTCACTTCGAAATAGTTTTTTCTGTCGAGTAACGTAACAGCAACTCCCTTTTTGGCCAGTGCCTGGGCAGCACTGACGCCGCCAAAACCGCCACCGATAATAAGTACATCTGTGTGCTTTTCCATAACCGCCCTTCAACATTGAGGTTCTTCAAAATACGAATTTACTTGACTAGGCACTGAGGCTATCACTAGCTTATGTCTAATGATATTTGTACATTTCTATATAGATGTAAGGTTTTCTCTAAGGTGATGGCATGACTCTAGATCAACTTAAATCGTTACAGGCTATCGTTGAGGGTGGATCCCTGAAAGTGGCCGCTGAAAATCTACACCGAACCCAGCCGACAATCAGTGTGGCCATCAAGAACTTGGAGAACGAGATTGGCCTGAAACTATTCAACCGAGACCACTACAGGAACAGACTGACACCAGAAGGCAAGGCACTCTATGAAAAGGCCAAGCTGGTACTGGGGCAGGCACAGTCTTTTGAAAACCTGGCAAAACAACTTGTGAGCGGAGAAGAATTGGAGGTTGGCATTGCATTCACTTCCGCGATACCTGTCTCCCCTATTATCAGTACCATCAGGCAGTGCAAAGTGGAGTTCCCCAGAACTCGACTGGAAATCTATTCTGGAAATGGAATGACTCCCCTGGATTTACTGGAGGACGGACAAGCTTCAATTCTGATCATCCCTTGGATTAA
>JAWSVD010000216.1:0-780 GCA_033852095.1 Granulosicoccaceae bacterium
CCGGAGCGCAACTGCGGATCGGGCGGCCGCACATCAAAGTCGTCCATCAGTTGCTGACAGTGGCTCTCCACTTTTGCGCTGTCGATCAGCAAGCCGCGCTGGTATTCGGGCGCATCGTGATAACCGAGCAAGCTGGTCTCCGCGGCAGTGAAGGCCTTGACCATGCCCAGCCGGTGGCGATCCTCCGGCACGTGGTTTAAACCGAGTTGCCGCAAAATTTTGGGGTCGATCTTCGCGCTGGGCGTGACCTCTCGCCCCAACACCGTAAAGGCGCCTGCGCTGAGCGGTTGAATACCCGCCAGCACCTCCAACAGCTCGGACTGGCCGTTGCCGGAGACCCCCGCCACACCGACAATTTCACCGGCGCGGATATTAAACGACAAATCATGGCAAACCTGCACACCGCGTGTATCGCACGCGCTGAGGCCCTGCACGTCCAGCAATACCTCACCCGGCATGGCTGGCGACTTGTCCAGCTCCAGATCAACCGAGCCGCCCACCATCAACTCCGCCAGCTCCCGCTCGGATGTCGCGCTGGTCTCGCGGTGCGCCACCATCTCGCCGTTGCGCATCACCGACACGGCGTCNNGTGACGTCCATGATCTCGCGCAGCTTGTGGGTGATCAACAACACCGTGACCCCTTGTTCGCGCAGCGCACGCAAAATGCGGAACAGCTGATCCGCCTCCTGCGGGGTGAGCACCCCGGTGGGCTCATCGAGGATCAGCACCTGGGCGCCGCGGTACAGGGCTTTGAGGATCTCGGTGCGCTGCTGCTCGCC
>JAWSVD010000217.1:0-643 GCA_033852095.1 Granulosicoccaceae bacterium
TCTCGGTGCGCTGCTGCTCGCCAACGGGCAACTCACCCACCGTGGCGTCTGGGTCAACCGTCAGCTGGTAGTTATCCGCCAAGTGGCGCAGCTGCTCGCGCGCGGCGGCGGCACTGCCGGCCAGCGCCATGCCCTGCTCCGCCCCCAGCATCACGTTCTCCAGCACACTGAAGGTATCCACCAACATGAAATGCTGGTGCACCATGCCAATGCCGGCCTCAATGGCCGCGCGGGAATTGGCCAGCCGCACCACCTCCCCGTTGATCAACACTTCCCCCGCATCAGCTTTGTAAAAGCCGTAGAGGATGCTCATGAGGGTGGATTTGCCGGCACCGTTCTCACCGATGATGCCGTGAATCGTGCCCTTGCGAATTTGCAGGTCCACATCTTTGTTGGCGTGCACATCGCCGAAGCGCTTGTGTACACCGCGCAGCTCAATGGCGAGGTCGCGGCTGGAAGTCTGCGGCATTCAATGTCCCCTGTAACAAAGGATCGAAGAGAGCAACCGACCCGGTCCCCTATTGAACACCAATGTCAGCCCGCTGACCAGTGCGTGCGTTCATAGCCCTAATCGGGGCCCGGTTCCCGAGGCCGTTATTAGACGCAGCACAGCACAGAGCCCACGGCATCTCGTGCCTCCGTC
>JAWSVD010000632.1:0-642 GCA_033852095.1 Granulosicoccaceae bacterium
GTTCGCCGATGCTTTTGCTAGACCCCACTCAAATCTGATCATATGTACATTGTATGTACATCTCAGGGGATTTTCAAGAGCCTAACGCCTTGCTCTGCGGAAATTCGAGAGCGACAGCGAGTTGATTTTCCGCAGCAGCATCTTGTTAAGTAGCATTTCTCTGCCAGTATCGAATTGCTTCGTCTAGATCATCTTCGCATGCATAGGAAGCTATTTTATCTCTGTAATGCAAACTTGAGTATTCAAGAGCCTCTAGCACTGCTTTTCGTTGAACAACAGAATATTCACCGAACCGATCGTATGCTGGCATCGGAACAAGCTGAAACAGGAGATTCGAATAAAACTCAGCACTTCCATCTCTGTCTATTTCTGAAAATGCTAGTTCTATCAATCTAGGCAAACAGTGGGATAACGCCTCTGGGGTAAGAAAGGACAACGGGCTCCACCCAGCATGCCCTAAGTGTCGCAGCTCAAGCTCACCAAGAGTAGCTGCACTTCGCATTGAGTCATCATGCTCTTCACATTCCTCACAATGAACGTGATTTGTAAAATGCTCAGGCCGAGGGCATTCAGCAAATGCTCTGTATAAACTAGCGACTATCTCAATATGGCTCATATCTACTTAACGCCATGCTCTGCGGA
>JAWSVD010000218.1:0-5828 GCA_033852095.1 Granulosicoccaceae bacterium
GGACGTCGACCCCGTTCGACCGAATGCCCGACTGAATGCCTGAGCACGCGCCGCACTAAACGCAGCGCAACGTGCGCAACAGCTTTCGGTCCGCTGGACATAGCCCACGACTGACGCGCCAGGCCGGTTATAATCCCTGCATGGACACACGTTGCCTTATCGGCCTGCCGCAATGGCAACACTCTCATTGGTATGCGGGCCGCGTTGATGGCATGCAAGCGCTGCAGTGTTACGCCCAGCACTTTGGCACGGTGGAGGGTAACAGCAGCTTCTACGGGGTGCCGCCAGCCGCCACGTTGCAGCGCTGGCTGGCGCACACGCCCGATCATTTTGAGTTCTGTTTCAAAATGCCGCGCCAGATCAGCCATGACGCGCCCTTGCAACACGGCAAAAAAGCCCTGCTCGCCTTTTTACACTCGATGCAGCCTGTGCAGCACAGGCACGGTTTGCTGTGGCTGCAGCTGAGCCACAAGCTTGGCCCCGAATCCCTACCGGCACTTGCCGCATTATTGGCGCAACTGCCCACCGAGTTTCAATTCGGTTTGGAAGTCAGACACCCGGCCTTTTTCACCAAGGGTGACGCAGAGCGACGGCTCAATGCCCTGTTGATGGAACACGACATCAACCGCGTGATGTTCGACACGCGTACGCTCTTTGCCGAACCATGCAAAGACCCCGAGACACGGGAAGCGCAGCGCAAGAAACCACGCGTCCCCTTGCACGTTATCGCCACCGGCGACCGACCGATGCTGCGCTTTATCAGCCCGCTGGACACAGACAAGGCTGAGCACGCGCTGCAGCAATGGGCAACCAAGGTCAGTGACTGGGTGAGTAAGGGGAAAAGGCCGCTGCTGTTCTTCCACACGCCCGACAATGTGTGCTCACCCGACCTCGCGCACCGCTTCGCCACGCTGCTGCAACAAGCCCTGCCCGATTTCCAGCCACCACCGCCTTTGCCCCGAAACGCCACGCAGCCCTCATTATTTGACTGAGCGCAATAAGAACAACGCGGGCGATAACGCGACCTCCTGAGCCACGCGACAAGAGCAAAACTAAGCCACGCTGCCACCCAGCTAAGCATTGCCACCCCGGCTGCGGCCAAGAGCCGTTAAGATATGCCCATCCACCTCGGGCCACCCCATGCACCAGTTACTCTTGAACCGCGACATCTACGAAGAAGTGATGCTGACACGCTTGCCGGCGGCGCGGCGCTTTGTCTGGATCGTGACCGCGGACATCAAAGATTTACACTTGGACACCGGCCACGGCTTTGAGCCGCTGCTCGCCTTGCTCGCGCGCTTGGTGGAAGGTGGCGTGGGGGTGCGTTTAATCCACGCCAAAGAGCCGGGCCCGCGTTTTCGCGAGCACTTTGACGAGTACCCCGCCTTGGTTCAAAGCGATCTCTTCGAACGCATCCTCTGCCCGCGTGTGCACACCAAGGCCATCATCATCGACGGCGTCGGCGCCTTTGTGGGATCGGCCAATTTGACCGGCGCCGGGCTGGGCGCCAAGCATCAGCACAGCCGCAACTTCGAGGCGGGCTTTTGGTTTGAAGACCGCAAGCAACTGGCCGAATTGATGGCCTGGGTGGACGAATTATACCTGGGTGAAATGTGTGGCAACTGCCGCCGCCGCGCCTACTGCCCCGACCCCATTGACGAGATGCTATAAAGCCAGCTCTGCCAACTACGCCGCAGCCATCCCATCTTTACGCGTGCTCGGAGCCAGTGAGAACGCAGAACTCGTGGGAGGTACGCCCCGCGGACCGAAAGCCGCGCCACGATGCCGAGTCGGTTGCTCAGCGTATCATCAAGTCCCGCCCTCACCCTGCACCGCGCGCTGCAAGTCCGGGTAGAATCCGAGAAACAGCTCGCAATGCGCCTCTTGGTGTTCGAGTACCTGCTCGATCGCAGGGGTCAGATCAACCTTGCGCTTTAAGCGACTGGCGATACGCGTCAAACCCACTTCCATCACTGAGACGTCCGCCAGACGATAGAGCAGGTCCGTGTCGATCAAGTAATGGGTGAAGCGCTGCATGCGCTCAGGCCAGTGGGCTTCATGGGTCAGCAGGGATCGGTACATTTGATCGACGTCCGCGCGCAAGTCTTCGCCGCCCAGCTGCTGCCAATGCATCGCCAAGAGGTGATCGTAGTAGAGGTCGAACACTAAACCCGCGTAGCGCCTATAGGGCCCAGCCAGCAGTGCCTTGCTGGCGCGCACGTTGGCGTGGCTGTCGGTGTAGCTGTCACAGCGGCGGTGCTTGCGCACGCCCGTCGCGATTTCCGGATGCAATTCATCGAGCACCAAACCCTTGGCAAAATCACCCGCTATCTGGCCAATCTGCTGGTAGGGGTTGCCCGCGGATAGGTGCAAGTGCGCGAGAAAGTGCATCAGTGGCTGCTCTCTGTGGTTCAGGTGAAGTAAAGGGCTAAAAAAAAGGCCGGACAGCTAACAGCTGTCCGGCCCGATTGCAGCGAAAGGCTATTAGGCCATTTCAGCTGACGTGGTCACCACACGGTTGACCAAGCCATACGTGATGGCCTCGTCGGTGGTCAGCCACTTGTCGCGCTCGATGTCTTCGCGCACTTGCTCTATAGAGGTGCCAGTGCGATCTGAAATGATCTGCGCCAGCCGCTCGCGCATGCGGATGATCTGCTCCGCCTGAATAGCGATGTCAGTCGCCTGACCGCCGGCGCCGCCGGAGGGCTGGTGAATCAAGAAGCGTGTATTGGGCAAGCAGACACGGTCTTCCTTTTCAGCAGCCAAGAATATGTGCGTGCCCGCGCTCGCCACGTAACCGGTACCGATCACGATCACGCGCGGTTTAATGTAGCGGATCATGTCGTGGATGCTGTCGCCAGCTTCCACGTGGCCGCCCTGACTGTTAATGAACAACAGGATGTCATCGTCCGACTTGTCGGCCAGCGCCAGTAGCTGCGCCATGACGCGCTTGGCCATTTTTTGATTTATCTCTTCACAAATCAATACTTTGCGACCAGCCATCAGCTGTTCGCCCAAGCTATCTTGTGATTTTTCTTCGTCTGCCATGGATGCTCCGCGGGTGTAAAATTAAGGCAATGCTTGCCATTCACTGGCAAGGATCAGGCCCGGCTCTTGGCAAGATTAGACCATTGCGCGCCGGACAGTGCCCGATCATTCAATGTAGGGTCGAATTATGGCGATTTAAAGGGCTGGGGCGGGAAATTAGCTGCCGCTTCAGCTCGGGACTTCGATCCAATCTGTCCGAGCCTCGCCCAAATCCCCATGACCCTCAATAAGCCAACTCACGGTCGAAGCGCATGGCAGCGGCAAACGGCCCCAACTTAAATACTGCGCTATTTGTCGTGACCCAATTTACTGTGGTCCATTTTGCTGTGATCCATCAAAGCAGCGCCCGCCGTTTTTTGCACCGGCGACGTCAGCTGCAGCTTTTCACCGTTGGCGAAACGCAGCTCCAGCTCAATGCTCTCCCCTTCGCGCAATGGCTGAGCAACGCCCAGCATCATCAGGTGGTATCCACCGGTCGACAACACGGCCTCTCCGCCGGCGGGCACGGGAATAGCAGCAACAGGACGCATCTTCATCAGCCCGTCTTCTTCGATCACTCGGTGCAACTGCACCTCCGATGCGGCAGCAGTTAACACGGCAACCAAGCTGCGGTCCACCGCACTGCTGTTGCGCAACACCAGGTAGCTGGCGCTGTTGTTGGCACCCGGAGGTGTCGCGCGCGTCCAAGCCCCCTGCACGCTGAGCGCCCCGTCAGCTGTGGCTTGTGTGCAGATAAGCATTGCAAATAACGCGAGCGAGAAGCGGATCATGGCTCAAATATCCTCAGAAGATGGAGTTCTAGACAAGCGTTTGATTCTAGCATTCAATGCACATGATTCGCCGCAGCGCTTGTTGAGCTGACTGGGCAGCCTAGCCCAAGACTAAAAGCTACAACTCCTGACTATCTCCCGCTGAAACACAGCCCTCACCTGGGGTGGCCATTACACTGGCCGCGCTCAGCAGCGTGTCCGTGTCCCGCACCAACGCGCGGTTGGCACTCAATGATTTTGATGGCGCTTACAGTGCGCACCAGCACCGTCATGGGCCTTACTTTTATCCGGCAGTGCTTTATAATTAGTTTCTCATGCAACATTTATCGTTGCAATTACAACTAAGTTGGCAAAGCGGCTATGCCCGATAAAATTGATCTGCAGAATTTTTTACCCTTTCGGCTCAACCGCGTCGCCACGATATTATCCCGTCGCCTCTCCGCGATTTACAGCGAAAAATACGGGCTGGATATACCTCAGTGGCGTGTCATGGCAACTCTCGGCTACCGCGAGACTTGCACCGCACAAACCATTGTCTGCGCCACTTACACGCACAAGTCCACCATCAGCCGCGCGGTCAGCAAACTGATCACCGCGGGCCTGCTCGAGAGCTATACCTCTACAAGCGACAAGCGCGAGCAACTGCTGCGCTTTACCAGCGCCGGGCAAGCACTTTATGACGAGCTGGCGCCACAGCTAAAAAAGGCAGAGTCAGAAATCATCGCCGAGCTGGGCGGCGAAAACTACACGGCGCTGCAAGAGGCGCTGGCCACACTGGAACAGGCGCTGGACATCCTGCCCGTCACCCCGGAGCCCTGCCCAGAGCACAAGACCTGAGCCGCGGCAGCTACAAGGTTTGTACTCAATTTAGAGGCAAAACAATCCGCGCAGCTCGACCGCGAGCCGACCAGAGCGACCCAACTAGCGAAGACCGACTAGAACGGCCACATTTAATTAACATCCAATACCTAAAGCGGAAAGGGAAGCACCACCCCGAGGCTGTCCGCAGAAGCCACCTTGTCACTGTGAGCCAGGCGCGGCAAGGACGCCCGCACGCCCGCGGGCAAGCTCGCGCAGATGCGGTCCATGTCTCGGGCCAAACTGTGCAGCTCCTGCGCGCTGGTCGACAATGTGGGGTAGAGGTCAGTGCAGGCCAGGGCCGTCAGCTTATCGAGCGTGCTAGGTGCAAAAACCGACGTCAGACGGCGCAGCAAAGCCGCCAGATCGGCTCTACAACCGAGTTCAGTGTGGTTGCTCGCCATGTGCTGACAGAGCTGCAAAGCCCCAACGAAGGCGCGATCAAAGTGCCGGTGCTTAATCGCCAGCTCGGTGTCGATAAGCTGCACTCGCACTGCAGTCGAACCCACGTCGCTGTCTGAAGCCAACTCCGCGAGCAGGCCCAAGGTCCAGTCCAGTCGAGAATCAGCGCTGCTGCGCTCGAGCTCAAACAAGACCAAGCTGAGCACCACCTGGAAACGCTCGCAGGCGTTGGCCTCTTGGCTGAGCATCTCCCGCAGCACACGGGGCTTGTCCAGCTCCTGCATGGTGCGTCTAAAGCCAGTGTGATCGCCGCGATTGCGCAATCCCCTCGCCCAAACCGCATTGAGTACATGCTCCCCCACCCCCCAGTGGGCCGCCTTGCACAGCGCGCGCGCCAGCACAAAACTACGCTCCACAAAACTGTGCAGTGGCGCGTCAGTCTGCGCTCCCCTGCCCAATTGGCTGAGCGTTGTGGCGATCTGGGCCAAGCTGCGCAAATCGCGCTTGAGCACCGCCATGCGCCAGGCTAAACGCGTGGCGTCTAACCACTGGGCCTGACCCTCCGCGGCGAGCGCACCGGCCAAGCTGTACATGGCGACAATGTTCAGCCCTTGCTGCGGGGAGCTGAGCTGATTCCAGCTGCTGCGCCCGGCGAATTGATTGACGATCGACAGGGAGTCTCCGTGTTTCACCCAGCGCTCCGCCACCCAGCGCTGTGGCTCTTCGCCCGCGCGCAGTATTTCAGGCATG
>JAWSVD010000219.1:0-6156 GCA_033852095.1 Granulosicoccaceae bacterium
CGGCGCTCCGCGCAGCAACAACAGCGTTTCTGATGTCTTTTCTGTTGCCGATGCCGACCTCGCCAATGCCAACCCCGTCCGGAGAATAAACCGACTGGGAGTAGTTCGCGTCAGGCCGCTTTTGTTTTCCGCCGATGAACAGCTTCGCGGTCCGGTCCACTGAGGCGAACTTGAACTCACCGCTCGGTTTTGCAGTATCCGGGACAACACGCGCAGCTAAGTTAGTCAGAGCTTTAGGCTTGAGATAGGCAAGGCAACCCTCGCGCCCGCCTTCACGACCAAAGCCGCTTTCTTTTGTTCCGCCAAAACCCACGGCCGCATCCATCAGATTGGTCGCGTTAATCCAGACGATGCCCGCATCTACTTTGGCCGCGACCTCAAGCGATAAATTGACCGACTCGCTCCAGATGCTCGCCGACAGACCATAGCGGGAATGGTTGGCCAGTTGCATGGCTTCATCAACGGTGCGAAAAGTCATGGACACAACAACCGGCCCAAAAATCTCGTCAGTCGCCACGGTTGATGTCGGCTGCACATCGCTGAGCAGCGTCGGCGGGTAAAAACACCCGCCTTCAGGAAGCTCGATATCCGGCTGAAAAAGACTGGCACCGGCACTCACACCTTGCTTGACCATGTCGTCGATGCGCTTCAGCTGCCGAGGATCAATGATTGCACCGATGTCGATTGTCTTATCCAGCGACGCACCCACGCGCAACTTGGCCATTCTGGTGCGCAGCCGCTCATGAAAGTCGGCCGCTATGCCTTCCTGCACCAGTATCCTCGAACCGGCACAGCAGACTTGCCCCTGGTTCAGCCAGATCGCGTCCACAACGCCTTCCACAGCCGCATCCAAGTCGGCATCTTCAAACACGATAAACGGCGACTTACCCCCGAGCTCCAAGGTCAGAGACTTGCCACTGCCCGCCGTCACGCTGCGGATTTGCTTGCCTACCTGCGTTGATCCAGTGAACGCTACCTTGTCGACACCCGGGTGCTCGACCACAAGCGCACCGGTAGTCCCGTCACCCGTCACCACATTGAGCAGCCCATCCGGCAGGCCGGCAGCTTTGGCCAGCTCAGCAAATAACAAAGCGCTCAGTGACGTGAACTCGGCCGGCTTCAGCACCACAGCATTGCCCAGGGCCAGCGCAGGCGCGACCTTCCACGCCAGCATCAGGAACGGAAAATTCCACGGGATCACCTGACCCACAACCCCCACCGGCAGGTGATCGGGGAACTGGCTCTCACTCAGTTGAGCCCAACCCGCGTGGTAATAGAAGTGACGGGCCGCCAGAGGGATATCAATATCCCGCGATTCACGAATAGGTTTGCCGTTGTCGAGGGAATCCACCACGGCAATGAGCCGAGCGTTTCGCTGAATGATCCGTGCCAGCGCATACATGACCTTTGCGCGCTCGTGACCACTCGACGCCGCCCACTCTGCTTGCGCCTTGCGAGCCGCCTTAACGGCTGCATCAACATCCGCTTTTTTCCCCTGTGAAATCTGCGCCAGCGACTTGCCCGTCGCCGGTTCAAGAGATTCAAAACTCTCACTCTTTTTGGGGTCAGTGAATTCGCCTCCAATAAAGTGCCCGAAGCGGGATTTATTGCTGGCTAACCAGTTTCTCGCGGGCGTATCTTCTTCATTGCTCGGGCCATAAGACATGGATTCGAAATAACTCTCTACGTTCATAATGCTTATCCGACAGGGTGACGCTTAAGAGCGCTATACGCCCCGTCAACGTGGTGCTCAAGCTGCATTTCAATATCCGCTAGCAGCGATGAGGCACCGATGCGGAACAATTCTGGGCACAGCCAATCACGGCCTAGTTCCTCTTTCATCAATGCCTGATACACCAAAATATCCTTCGCTTTGGACACGCCACCAGCAGGCTTGTAACCCACTTTAAAACCGGTGAGTTTTTCATACTGACGGATCATCCTGACCATGATCAATGACACCGGCAGAGTTGCATTGACAGACTCCTTACCCGTGGATGTCTTGATGAAGTCCGCCCCTGCCATCATGCAGATCAGGCTTGCCTTGGCGACATTGCGCAGTGTTTTCAGATCACCGGTTGCCAAGATAGCCTTGACGTGGGCCTCGCCGCAGGCGGCCCTGTACTCTTGCATCTCGCGGTACAGTGCCTGCCAGTTCCCCGTCAGCACATGCTCACGGGTAATCACGATATCTATCTCAGCAGCACCTGCTTTAACAGATGCCTCTATTTCAGCCAGCTTCAATTTATGCGGTGACAGGCCCGCCGGAAAACCCGTGGACACGGCAGCCACGGGTATTCCCGTTCCCGCCAGTTCATCGACAGCACACGATACAAAGCGGTGATACACACACACGGCTCCCGTCCTGATAACAGTGCCTGACATCCCCAAGCGAGCCAGTATGTCCGGCCGTATAGGTACTTGAGCTTTTGCGCACAAGCGCTTGATCCGCCCTTCAGTGTCGTCACCGTTCAAAGTCGTCAGATCGATACAAGTCACCGCATTTAACAGCCAAGCGGCCTGCGCATCCTTCTTCACCGCCCGCCTGCCCGGCAAAGATAAAACCCGGCGCTCGGCAGCGGAACGGTTCACGCGCACAGCTTCGAGCAATGACAAATCAAGCTGGGTACCCGAGTTCCTTAGAAAACTGCTCGCTGTCAGATTTCCAACATCAGGTTGAGCGCCCGTCTCTGGAGCCACTTTCGAGCCCTTCACAGGGCGTACTCCGGATACAAACAACTGCCTGCAGCCTCGCTAATTGATACTTGATGTTCCATATACCGTTTTTGAATTTTCCGACAAGTGCACTGACTATGACCACCCAGTGTTACTTTGTCAAAGTATATTGTTAGGATTGTAACATTTGCATAATTAGCTTATCCTTCGTCTCGTCAATCGGACAATGCGCATGTCGGTGGCGACAAACATGTCAGAGCGTTTTACTCAACCAACAAGAGGGAGGAGCCGTTGAGCGACCGAAAGAAGATCAGGCTTTCAAAGCTGCGCCAAGCGGTGATCGAGCAAAACAGCCTTCACGTCAAAGACGCTGCCGAGCTGTTGAATGTGACAGAAATGACCGTACGCAGAGACCTCAGCGAAAATCCAGACTTGTTCAATTATTACGGTGGGCATATTGTGCTGGCCAATGATGGGTCAAACATGACGTCCTACGACTTAGACCGTGCGACTGAAGTCTTTGGAAAAGAAAAAAAGGCGGCGTGCAAACACTGCTTGCAATACATCAAAGCCAAAGACACCATTTTCGTCGATTGCGGCACCACGCTGAGCTATCTCGTCAATATGCTGCAACCTGATTTGGAGGTCACTCTCGTTTGTTTCGCCCTGAACATTGCCGACCAAGCCATCAGAAAGCCCAAAATCAAGTTGGTGCTACTGGGCGGGATCTACCAGCCAGCAACGGCGTCATTTTCACCGATCAATCCAGAAACTTCTTTTGAAGGCCTCGCCTTCAATGTGGCCTTTCTGACAGCCACCGGCGTAGATCAAAAAATCGGCGCAACTTGTACAACTTTTCGTGAAGCGATACAAAAACGAGCAGCAATAAGCCGAGCTCAGAAATGCATATTGGTCGCGGATACTAGCAAAACAGGGGTTGTTCGCCCCGCTTGCTTCGGCCAAGTAGAAGACTTCGACTTGGTGATAACTGAGCACGGGATTTCAGACCTGAGCACACCGTCAGACTAAGCCAACAAACGCCATTTCCGCATCAGTTTGAAGCGGGGATATGGTTTTTAACATTGGAATATTGAGCCAATGATGAATGCGAATGCCCGCACCGACAAAAGCCCCCTGCTTGTACTTGAAGCATTTGAGCACGTTCACTCTGACAAGATCCAAAGTTACGAGCTCATGGGAAAATCAATTGACGAACAGGTAAAAAACACCGAACCGGGCATGTTGGTTCACGCACTGAGCAAGGTTTCTGAAAACGAGAGTGAAAGCCTCTACCGCTGGTTGGAAGTCTTTGACGGCGAAGAAGCGCTTGAGGCTCACATCAGCAATCCGCACGTGATAGCTCACATCGCGGCCATGAACGACGGCATCTTATCCGCCCCGACGGATATCGTCATCTACGCTGATTGGGATGAAACGGTGCAGCAGCAATGGCGCGAGACCTTCGCAGGAGCAAACCTAAGATTCGCAGCAATGATCACCGGTTTCTTCCTGAGCAGGTGATTTTTCACCGGCCAACAGTGCCCCAGCATCAACAGCGGGCACTTCGTCGACTGCAGCAGAAAACACCTATTGCACTTCGAACCGAGCCGAGGCCTGCAAACCACCTACAATTTTGAAGACAGCCAAATAGCAAATTTCGTGGCATTCCCCACGACATACCTGATCGGCGAATACAGCCCGTCGCTGGATCCTTTCAGAAAACCCGTCTGCTGATGCTGTTCCTCGTCATTTTTAATACTCAATACGGCGTGATAAGCGCTTTGATCACGCTCTTTGAGGTAAAGCAATTGCTGCTCTAGATGATGCAGCACAACGGTCTCAACAGCGTGAGTGCAAACCCAGATCGCCTTTCGCCCCAATACAGCGGTGATCAGGCCCAATACAAAGCCGCCAGAGGACCAAGCCCAAAGCGCATAACAGGGCCTGACGTTGTTGCGCTTCAACCACGCGTCAAACAACAAAAAATGCTGCTGTTCATCTACCAGTATATCGTCCAGATCACTGACGATATCTTTGTAAAACACTCTGGCGACCATCCGCTGGGCTCTGCAGATGCTGATCGCGCCAAGCTCACCGGCGTGATCGACACGAATAATTCTCTCAACTTCTTTCATACAATCAACGACTCAAGTCTCGACAGGCGCCCATCAAGCCCAACTCCCACACAGTATTTTGATGAAAAGTGTAAGCAATTCCAGAAAGACGTCGTCCGTTTTTTACTCTCCGAGTGATATCCGCTGGATCAACTCAAGGTTTCCACTACAAGCCAGACTTCTATTTTTGAACCATTCACACTAATTGAAAATAAACCGTGAAATGTCAGCAAGGCGACTGGCGAAAGTGGCAGTGCAGGCCGCTACAGTAATTACCTACAGCTGAGCATGGATTGGACAAGACAGATGCACATGAAAAAACTGATAGCATCTGCCTTGCTACTGACCCCCTGCGCAGGTGCATATGCCGACGCTTACAAATGCGAGCTTATCTTCGGCCCGGTCAGCTACCAGCAATCCGCCTGCCCGGAATTATCCAGGCAAAATGTCATTCGCATCTACGATAACTCAGCACGCATCCAAGCAGACGAACAACATGCTGTGAACCCCTGGCTTGCGGAAATGATGGCAGAGGAAAAGCTGCGCCAAAAGACCGAAAAGGCCCGCGAAAAGCGGCAGCACAGAGCCAGGGAACGCATGGAATACGCCGCCCTGATGAAGGCCCCCGTCAATGAAGACTGTGCAAAATACCAAGCACTGTACAGAAAACAAAATGAGCAAGGTGGCGTGAAGGTGATCGACATCGCCACGGGTGAGCCTCGAATCGACAAGAGCGAGAAATCGCTAAAACTGATCGATCAGAACAAAGAAAAAATGGGCAAATACTGCAACTGATTGCGCGAGCCTTAGCAAGCAAGCCCGAAGACACCAGCAGGCACCCCAAACCAAGCAAGGATTGCCTAGCGCATACCTATACCTGCCGAACAACACTGGCTTGCTAGAAAACAGCCAGCGACTTCACAGCGCCGACCCCATGGCTGTACTGTGGATACTAGGCACATCCGTCAAACCTTACTGGCCAGCCCTTTCAAATTGCCGTCCAATATCTTCCCCATCATCAGCTTCATCAAACTCATGCCCAGCAACCAGCCGAAAGGCCCGTATTTGACGTCGTAATCCACAGCCCAGGTCACCCGTACTTTCTCGCTACCTTGCGCCAACAGCGAAATCTCCGCGTGCATCTCATTCAAGGGCATGGCGTCCATCTCAGACAAGCGGACACGGTACATTCGACCAGCCTCCCACTCGGTGACCTCTTCTACCACGGAGCTGCCGTTGTCGAAACTACAGCGCCTTTTAGACCCTACCCCGTCTTCCCCATCAGTCAGTGCATCAACAGATTTAATCTGTGGAGCAAACTCATCTATGTGCATATACCGGCCCAGAACCGACCACACTTGCTCGG
>JAWSVD010000633.1:0-524 GCA_033852095.1 Granulosicoccaceae bacterium
CCGCTGTGGCAGGTGTCCGCGATCACTAGGGTACGGGCGGTGGGCATAGCCGCTAGCAGCTCACCCAATCGGTCGTCACGCAGCACACCTTGTATCGGTTGGGCATCGCCCGCATTACCCACGGCAAAATCGGCCAGCGCTAAGGCTTCGTCACGGCCATCGCGCTCGTCGCCGTTTTCATCGCGCAGCTGCAAGCCGTGAGTGGAGATGTACAGGATCAGTTGGTCGTCACTGCTCAGCTGCTGAGCCAAATCCTGCAGCTTCGCCTCCACGCGGGCCACGGTGGCCTGCTGGTTGAAAAGCCTAGTGATGTCCGCATCTGCCACACCCAGGCCACGCACCAGCTGGGCTGCGTTGTCCAGATCGACGTCCACGCCGGGAATATCCAGCTGCTGATCACCGTAATCGCCGACGCCAATCAGCAACGCCACAGAGCGCGCTTGCGCGACCCCCGCACACAGCCCCAGCAGCAAGCTCGCTGCGCAGGCTTTCGCCACCATTGTTTTCGCCGTATTCACCCTGAT
>JAWSVD010000220.1:0-6387 GCA_033852095.1 Granulosicoccaceae bacterium
TATACGATGAGGAGATGCTGAAATGGAAGCAAATGCAGCCAAGGCCGTGCCGCTGAAATCACACTACGACGTGGTCATTGTCGGTGGCGCCATGTTGGGATCGTCGGTCGCCTGGTTTTTATCCGCCAACCCTGATTTCGACGGCTCCGTGCTGGTGGTCGAGCGGGACCCTAGCTACGCCCAGTGTTCCACGGCCCACACCAACAGTTGCATGCGGCAGCAGTTCTCTCGCGAGATCAACGTGCGCGTGTCGCAGTTTGGCGCGGAGTTTGTGCAGAACCTGCGGCGCTACATGGGTGATGATGCGCGGGTGCCGGATCTGTCTATTCAGAATTTCGGCTATATGTACCTGGCCGATAACCACGCTTTTGCGGATGCACTGCACGCCAGTCAGCGGGTGCAGGCCAGTTGCGGGGCGGGCACACAGATGCTTGAGCCCGAAGCAATAGCGCGCGACTATCCCTTCTACCATCTCGATGACATCCTCGTTGGCAGCCACAACCGGCTCGACGAGGGGTATTTCGATGGCAACACGGTGTTTGACTGGTGGCGCCGCAGTGCCCGTGAAAAAGGTGTGCAATACCTCAGCAATGAAGTGGTGAGCATGTCGCTCAACAGTGCCGGTGACAGGGTTGCCAGTGTCAGGCTGAAATCAGGCGAAGTGATCGGCTGCGGTACGCTGGTGAATGCCTCTGGCCCGCGAGCAGCGGCCACTGCCGCCATGGCGGGCATCAGCATCCCGGTGGAGCCGCGCAAACGCTACACCTATGTCTTCGACGCGGCGCAGCCGCTGGACCGCGATCTGCCCCTGACTGTAGACCCCTCCGGTGTGCACATTCGCACCGATGGTCAGTATTACATGGCCGGCTGCACGCCACCGCAGGACCCGGCCGTGGATGCCGACGACTTTGAGGCGGACCACAGCTTGTGGGAAGAGATGGTCTGGCCCGCCATCGCGCACCGCATCCCGCAGTTCGAGGCGATCAAACTGATCAACAGCTGGGTCGGGCACTACGCCTACAATACCTTTGATCAGAACGCCATCGTCGGCCCGCACCCGGAGTTGCAAAATTTCATCTTCGTCAACGGATTTTCCGGTCACGGCTTTCAGCAAAGCCCGGCCATGGGCAGGGGCGTCGCCGAGCTGATCACTTTTGGCGAATACCGCCGCCTTGACCTCAGCCCCTTCAGCTTTGATCGCTTGCTGAGCGGCGAAGCCTTCACCGAACAAGCCGTCATCTGAGGCAGCCACTTCGTTGGTCACACTTCGCGTGCCGCCGAAGCCTGAAGCCCGAAAGCGCCTCTGACTAAATCCGTAACCACCTGTAGGTTCAAATTTATTCGGACAAATCTCCCCTGACATTAAAACGCCCGCTTGTCGCACAGAACCTCACCCAAAACGCGTGGGCCCGTCTGAAGACGAGACGAACACCCCGTGCGAGTAAATCGAAGCGGCGACCACAGGCCGCCGCTCTAAGACTCTCCTCAGAGATTCGCCTCAAAAAACTCAGCCATCTGCGCATTCATCTCCCGATGAAAGGCCTTGCGATCAAAGCCTGCTTTATCAACGCACAAGAACGCCCAGGTCTCCGGCTCGACCTTCTTCAGCCTCTCTGTACAGGACTGCACTATAAAGGCAAAGTGATTCGCGTCCGCGATCCAGTGCGTCTCCACGTTGTCGCCAAGCATCTGTGCGAGCGGCAGCGAGTTGCTCTCGTGCAGCACCCGCTTGTCATCCAGGCCGGACCACAGCTGCACCGGTGTGTCGACGTTGGCCACTGAGTTCGCGTCGTAGCTAAAGGCCAGCCCCGGGGCGGCGACAGCGGCAGCACCGATACGTGCGTCAAAACCCCATTCCTCGTCCGCCAGCTGCAAGTCGGCGGCGAGCAGGGCGGGGATCAGTGCTTCGGTCTTGCAGCCAAATTCCTCGGGTAAATTCGTGCAGTGTTGTTTCATCAAATTCAGATTGGGCACCGCACCGATCAAGGACATCGCTGTCAGCCCGCCGGCCGAAAAGCCGTAAATACCTACCTCCCCATCAGCGAGGGCCTGGCGCTGAAGCCAGTGCTGTTGCAGGTAGTCGATAGTGGCGCTGATCTGTGCGGGGCGGTCGATGATCCACTGATCGATGCTGGCGCTCATGTCCTTGTGTGTATTGCCGGCGTGAGTGGGCGCCGCCACCACAAAGCCCGCTTTTGCGAGTGCCAGTGCGGTGTCCGCGTGGCCGCCGTGCCAGCCGCCATAGCCGTGGGACATGAGCACCAACTTGTGCGCCTGGCCGCTGATCTCAGCGTCGAGGGCGAGGGACTGGCGGAAGGGGGTATTGGCATGCTCCGGCACCTCAGCATCGCTGGGGTACCAGACACCGACATGTAATGTGTGACGGCCACTGTCGACGCTAAGCATGCTAAACCCCACGGCTTGTGCCGTGCTGGGCTGGCTCAGTAGGGCGCCAAGCGCCAGGGCTTTGGCAGCTGCTGAAGTGTATGAAACTCGGGACTTAGATAGGGACTCAGTATGAGATGCTTTAGAATTCACCGTGACGTACCTCTGTGTTTGTTGAAGCGGTGATTCATGTTGCGGTTGCTGCCTGAAAAGCGCGTCCTCGATCACGATTGAGCACGGCCTATATCTCTATCCGGTCCCTGGCTGGGGGCTAAGAGACTGTAAACACAAGCATTTATCCAGCGAGAATCCTGATCGAATGATTTTTCTGCCCCTACCCATCGTCGTCGCCCTGATGTTAGTCAGCGTGTTGTTGATCCAGCGCGAGCGCCTGCTGCAGGCCCCTTCGGGGCGTATATTTGGCGCCTTGCTGGGTTTCTACTGCCTGGGTCTGGTGGTCATTGGGCTGCGCTGGGGATACGGCATCACGACGCTGTTGCCGTTGATGGCGGTTCAGGCGGCACTCTGGTGTCCACTGGCGTGGATCGCTTTCCGCAGCCTCAGTCGTAATCAGGCACTGTGGCATTGGCCAGCCGACTGGCCGCATTTGATACCCGCGGGCTTGGTGCTGGCCAGCATCGTCCAGTGGCCAGCCCCCATCGATCTGATCCTCATGGCCACCTACCTGTTCTACGGATTCTTGTTGTGGCGGCTGTCGCGCCGCGGCCCCGATGCCCTGAGCATGGTGCGGCTGAACAGTGCCCGGGTGGCGCACTTAGCGCTGACAGTCACCGCCTACCTGTTGTTCTTCTACACCGTCATCGACGTGTTGATCTCGCTGGATTTCGCCCTGTATCAAGGGCAGCACGCAGCAAGCATCGTGGCCTGGGGCAACGTGCCGAGCATCCTGATACTGGGTTTGGCCGCTGTGGTGGGGGGGCAGAGTGGCAGTGAGCCTGCGGCGGAAGTCGAAGTGGCAGAGCCGCCGACCGACGGCACAGACGAGCAAGAAGCCAAGGAGCTGATGCCGCGCCTAGAAGCGCTGCTGGTGCAGAAGCAAATGTACAAAGACCCAGACCTGAACCTGCAGCGCCTGGCGCGCAAATGCGGCGTGCCGGCACGCCGCGTCTCCCGCGCGGTCAATCTGCTGACCGAGCAAAACGTCTCCCAATGGGTCAACGAGCAACGCATCAAAGCCGCCTGCGAACTGCTGCGCGAGAGCGATGAAAGCATCACTCACATCATGCACACCGTGGGTTTTGTCACCAAATCCAATTTCAACCGGGAGTTCAAACGCATTACTGGGCAGAGCCCAAGTGCTTGGCGGGGTGGGGTGTAAGTGGTCAAATATTGTGTGAACTTGATTTTGGTATAGAAAAAGCATATTTTTTATACCATGCCCTACTTCGAGTATGACGAGCGTAAAAGCCAGAGCAACAAGAAAAAGCACGGCATCGATTTTGTCGAAGCACAAATGCTTTGGGCAGATCCCTTCCTTGTAGAAATCCCTGCGCGAAGCCAAGATGAGCTGCGCTTTTTGATAATCGGGAAAGTGGAAGGAAAGCTCTGGTCTGCGGTAACGACCACCAGAGATGGTCGCATTCGAATTATCAGCGTTCGGCGATCAAGAAATGAAGAGGAAGAAATCTATGAAGGCTAAAGAATTCGATGCAGCGTTTGATCGGGGCGAGGACATTACAGGCGAGTTGGATCTCTCAAAGGTGCGACGTCCTTTGCAGCAGCGCCGTGTGAACGTCGACTTCCCCATTTGGATGATTGATTCCCTTGACCGAGAAGCGAGTCGACTGGGTGTGACAAGGCAATCCATCATCAAAGTCTGGCTAGCTGAGCGGTTGGAGAGAACTGGATCTGAGAAGTAGGTTTCGGTCTATGAGCGCAGTCAGGTTCGCGCTGGTTATTTGGAAGGAGACCGCGAATGAAATTAAAGGTCATCTATAAGATCACTTACCCCAATGGAAAATATATATAGGGAAAGACCTAACGGATAGCATCAACTATTTCGGAAGCGCTAGTAGTGCTTATGTTGCGACAGATTTTACGCGAGCGCAGCGAATGGATATGACCATTCGTAAGGAAATAATCTTCGAGGCATTCGAAACATCGGAAATAAATAAACAAGAGGTGCAACTGATTATGCGGTTCCAGTCCAATAATCCAGAAATAGGTTATAACCGGTTGCCGAAGTACAAAAATAGTTTTGTAACTTGGATGCAGCGCAGCGGAATCCGGGAAGTGCTTCGCAAGGGCTCAGCGGCTTGCATTTTACAAGTCATCAAGGCGTGCTCTCGATAGGTCTGTGGGTTTTAGAGCTGTGTTGGCGTTCCTCATTTCAGCGTAGGCAGAGAGAAAAATGATCAAAGGAAGCTGTCTCTGTGAAGGGATTAGATATGAATACGACGCGCCAATAGCCGAAGTTGTTATCTGCCATTGCGATATGTGTAAGCGAGCGCAAGGCACTGCTTTTGCCACGAATGCCCCCATCAAGGCAGCGCTTTTTTCAATTACACATGGCGCTGAATTGATCAAAGAGTACTGGTCCAGTGCCAATAAGAAGCGTGTTTTTTGCAGCAACTGCGGCAGTGCTCTGTACAGCCAACGCAGCGATTCACCGGACATCATTCGGCTTCGCTTGGGCACAGTGACCGAGGGTCATATTCCAGCGCCTCACTATGAAATACACTGTGACTCTAGATCAAGCTGGTTGAGTGCGGGCAGTGATCGGCCAACTTATGATCAAGCAAAGTGAACGAGAGCTTGAGGCATGGAGGACCTGCGTGGCAAACGGAGGGGTACCGGTTGCTGCTCGTTAGCTACGAGCTTAGGCCACTCAACACCTCGATTTATAGACTGCCAATACAGAGATTAAGATGCATAAAAATGAGCTTAGGGCGGTGTTTGACCAACAGGCAGCTGGTTATGACGAGCAGCAGCAACGGTTGGGTCCTGCCTTCAAAGGCCTGTATTTTCTATTGGAAGCAACGTTTGCGGATTTAGCTGTCGATGCGAGAATACTCTGCGTGGGTCTGGGCACGGGGGCTGAGCTCGAACTGCTTGCTCTTCGTTTCCCGCACTGGCATTTCACCGCGGTAGAGCCCTCGGCGGAGATGCTTAAACTGTGTCAGCGACGCGCAGAGCAAGGTGGCTTCTCGGGCCGTTGTGATTTCCACGAGGGCTATCTCGAGTCCATGCCCAGTGTAGAGCCCTACGATGCGGCTACGTGTTTTTTAGTCTCGCAGTTTTTCACTGACAGCGAAGCGCGCATTCAGTTTTTTAAATCAATTGCCGCGCGGCTAAAACGCGGTGGGCTGCTGGCAAGCGCCGATTTGTCTGCAGAGTCAGGAGCACTGAATGACGATTCCTTGCTGCGAGTATGGCTAAACATGCTGTTTTCCTTGCAGGTTCCCGCCGGGGCGTCGGAGCGAATCATGGCTGGGTGGGCTGGCAATGTTGCGATATTGCCCCCTGCTGAGCTTGCTTCAATAATTTCGGATGGTGGGTTCGGTGCGCCTGTACAAATATATCAAGCTGGGTTGTTACACGCGTGGTGCGCGAAGCGCACATGATCCGCAGACCTTCCTAATAACGCCCCTGTCCCCTTGAGGGAGCGGCCGGTAGTATGGGGCTTACTGAATTAAGTGTTATGAGGGGCAAATATGAAGCGTATCCAAACAAGCCAGCTGGACATTGCCTATTGGGACGTGGGGCCCGCCGACGGCAAGCCCGTCTTTCTGATGCACGGATTTCCCTACGATGTACACGCTTACGACAGTGTCTCGGCGCGGCTATCCTCCCAAGGGTATAGATGCATCATTCCTTATCTGCGCGGATACGGCCCCACAAGATTCAAGTCTCCTGAGATCATGCGATCTGGCCAGCAAGCGGCCTTAGGGGCTGATCTGCTCGCGCTGATGGATGCTTTGCGCATCCCCAAAGCCATTGTCGGCGGCTACGACTGGGGCGGCCGAGCGGCTTGTATTGTTG